>NC_018868.3:3031525-3348701 GCF_000305785.2 Simiduia agarivorans SA1 = DSM 21679
AAGATTGCGCCGCCGGTGAGCAGGGCAGCGTCGCTATCAAACTGCCGCTACCCCCGGGGTGCCTGGCGACCGTGTGGGGAGACCACGCCCGTTTTGTTAACAGCTACCTGAGTGTATTTGATGGCTATTACACCACCGGTGACGGCGGCTATAAGGATGAACAGGGCTACGTCTTCATCATGGGCCGGACCGACGATGTGATCAACGTTGCCGGCCACCGGCTTTCCACCGGAGAAATGGAAGAAATTGTTGCGGGCCATAAAGCCGTTGCCGAATGTGCCGTCGTGGGTGTGGCCGATGACCTGAAGGGTCAGCTTCCGCTTGGCCTTGTTGTACTCAAAGATGGCGTTGATGCCAGCGATGAATCCATCGCCGCAGAACTCGTGCAGCGCGTGCGCGATAAGCTCGGTGCGGTGGCCTGCTTTAAGCAGGTTAAAGTGGTGGATCGCTTGCCAAAAACCCGCAGTGGTAAAATCCTTCGCCGGCTGATACGTCAGATCGCCGATAAAGAACAATACCAAACCCCATCGACCATCGACGACCCGGCGGCCATCGGCGCAATAGAAAAAGTATTGGCTTAGTTACCCGTTAGTACCCTCTCACTCAAGGCGGGCCCTCCGCCGCCTTGCTTCCCATGGCGCCTTTGCTCCGGCGCCCATGGGTTTTTTATCTACGCAGCCCGGTAAACAGCAGAAGTTTCTTTGATCTCGCCGCCACGGGTGCTCAGTAAAAGCGACAGCGGGCTGGCGGTGCCAGCGAAATGTTTGCCCAGGACATGGGTATAAATCTGTGTGGTTTTAACATCATTGTGACCCAACAACTCTTGCACGGTCCTTATATCGGCACCGCGTTCCAGCATGTGGGTGGCAAAGGAATGCCTGAAGGTATGGCAATTCACCCGCTTATTGTAAATACCCGCCTCAAAAACAGCCTTCTTTATGGCCTTGCGCATGACGCTTTCATGCAAGTGATGCCTGCACAAATGGCCATGCACAGGGTGTTCGCATACGGTGGTAGACGGGAACAAATACGCCCAGGGCGGCGACGTATCGGCTTTGGGGTACTTGCGGTGAAGTGCATCCGGCATAGAAACACCAATGCCCGACTTGGCATCTTTTGCCTGTAAGGCGATAGCCTCTTCGGCATATTTTTCCAGTAAGGGCTTTATTTCCGGGCAAAGAATGGTGACTCTGTCTTTCTGCCCTTTGCCGTTAAAAATCTGCAGCGCATCGCGTGTATAGTCTACGTGTTGCACGCGCAAGCGCAGCGCTTCAGATATCCGCAAGCCACTTCCATAAAGCAACTGCGCGATCAGCTGCTCACGTGCGGGCAAATGCTCAATGATTCTGGCTACTTCTACGGGTGTCAGCACCGTAGGCAGGTGTCGCTGCTTCCTCGCTAACGAAAAATCCAGTTCACCTAACGGTTGCTTCAATACAGTGCCATAAAGGAACACCATCACATTCAGTGCAAGCTTTTGAGTGTTGATTGCCACGCCGCGATTTTTAGCCAGCCAGCTTAAAAATGCCTTGACCTCCTCTGGCCCGCAGTCTTTGGGATGGCGTTTATTAATAAAGTAAATGTACTTTTTAATCCAAGTAATATACGTCTTCTCGGTCTGATAGCTATAACCGCGAAGCCGGATTTCGGATCGGACCGAATCAAGAAAAGGACTGGACATAGTAATAGCCGACACTGTGCAAATACTGTATGTATAAACAGTATATTTAAAAATGTCAAAGAATCTGGCTCGCTTTGCTATTCGCGCTCGCTCGTTTTCCACCCGGAAAAAATATTTTTTATTTACAAATCAGATAGTTATAAAATCAGCAAGGTAGTTACAGGGGTGGCTCGAAAAGGTTTTATAGTGCGCGCACGCTTTTTTGGCGTATAGTTCAACCACAACGAAAAACGTTAAATAAATCAATAAATTACAGCCGTTGATTTACGCGCCAAATGGCAAAACGAGCCGGCTCAGTAATTAAATGTTATACCTAGAAGGATAGAGTGATTTAGTGCATGAAACGGATTTTTCTCGGGTTGCTAATTACGATGGCCGCTCTGACTAGCTACTATGCAGTATTTATGCTTTTTTATGATTCTTGGTTCCCGTATTACTACGAAGAATATCTTCCAACAATATTTGTAGTAGGGCTAATGACCATTGTAATTTTGCCTGTACCAGTGTCATTGTTAAAAACATCTGATTCAGATCGTATGGGTTATTATCGTTCAGTCGTTTGGTTTAATGCCGCAATCATAGCCATTTGTATTGTTGTGTTTTTGTATATGCTCAGCAATGGCGTTTTTCTAAGTTCGCCTGGCGTGTATCAGATAGGTAATTAAATGAAAAGGTATAACAAAGTGCTGAAGAGCCGACATGCCAAAGGAAAGATCATGCTAGTTTGGGATGAAACCGATGTTTTGGCTGTCTTGGAAGTGTTGCCAGAAGTAGAACGTGATGGTATTTGGCATCAATATGTAGCCGAAAAAGACGGTATACAACTAAAGGTCACTATATATCAGTATGATGGCGATGTTCGATTCGAGCTTACCAATTTAGGTGATGGTCAAAGTCTTTTTACCATGCGGTTAATCGACTGCGAGGGTGTTCATCGGACTTTCGAGAATGACAATGAGTACTTGGATTTCGCTCCATCTAAATGTTTTGGCTCGCGTTACGATGGCGAGCAGTCCATACCATTTGGTATAAGAATTCGTGTTAATCCAAGCATCAATATTTCAGTATATGGGTAAAGCATATAACAAGCGGCTCTTGGTGGCCGCACAAAAGACGTGCGGCGGGACGGCTACGCTGTCGCTCCGTCGCCCCAAAGCCGGGCGTTATTGAGCCTTAATTAATTTAGGTTCAATCAAGAAAGGAATGGGTTCAAATGCGTGCCATTGTTCGGCGCGCCGGCATCAAGGTATGTGCTGTCATCAGCATTTCAGTTTCGTTCTTGGTGCCAATAGTTAGGCCCAATAGCCGGGCCATACGGCACTTCGCATTGTGGTGTGCCACTAAGCAAATACAAAGTTGGGTCAAGTGCGGTATTCTTGCCCCATTGGTGGCCAGCTGCTGCTCAACTTACTCTGTAGGTTGTGCAAACCAACAGGCCAATAACAAGTGCAACCAGCCGACTCGCTATGCTCTCGGCTGTTACAGGCGTTATGTGAGCTTAGAGAGCTGGTGATGTGTGGCTTCGTTGATGGTAGCGGGAGTAAGGAGTGTAAGAGATGTGGTATGCAAATACCCAAGACCACATCCGTATGTTCGTTCTGCGAAGAATTAGAAGAAAGTGGTGCGAGGACATTCAAGAAAAATTATATGGAAGCTTTCGTACACAGTAATCAAAGTTTAGCTAGAAAATTCTATTTCCTAGCACTCTCGGTAGCGACACTAGCGGCTGTAGGCTACTTATGGATCAAGTAACTCACATAACAAGCGGCTATTGGGTGCCGCACAAAATACGTGCGGCAAGGACGGCTACGCTGTCGCTTCGCCGCCCCAAAGCCGGGCGTTACATGCTAGGGAAGCCATGAGCACAACATTGAAGTTAATTGGTCTATTCGGAATATTGCTTTTTGGCATTCTATTTTCGGTGACATTCGTTTCACCTGAGAAGGTTGAGGGCTCCGCTAGGGGCTTCGTGAAAAGCCAGATTGAGAAGGAAATTCGCGAAAGGCAACAAACTATGAGCGAATCGTCAGTAGCGGAAGCAGCTTTAAATATTGCGGGCAGGCTTGGTCTTGAAAAAGACAAAATGCAAGCTGATTTAGACAATAAACTACCAGAAAAAATTGCTAGCATAGTAGCCGTTATGTGTGGGTATGATTGTGAGAAAAAGAAAGCTTTGACTCAATCTATAGCTACTAGTTACATGGAGAGAATTAAAAGCATCAAAATTGCTGAAAACACGTTAGACGACGTCGTAAAAGGGAAATACCTAGAAATCGTTGGTAACCTAAAGTTCGATCTCAGAATATTTCTAGGCTCGAATTTTGCTATGTTCCTTATTCTTGTCGCCATATCATTCTTAAAGCCAAGAGCAGTGCAGCATTTATTCCTTCCTGGGTTGTTGCTGGTCGTGGCTACAATAGTAGCTTCATGCATATACATCTTCGGTCAAGACTGGTTCTATACCATTCTATACAACGACTATATGGGCTTTGGATACCTACTCTATATAGTAATTATATTTGGGTTTCTGCTCGATATAACATTCAATAAAGCCAGGGTCACATGCGAGATAATAAATGGTATAGCAAATGCTATTGGTTCTGCTTTTTCGGTAGTTCCGTGTTAGTCGCATGTAACAAACGCAAGCATCCGACTCGCTGCGCTCCCGGCTGTTGCGGGCGTTAACTGGTAAAAGCATGGAGTTCATATTTTCAAGTTGTATAGGTTACCTTCTCTCAAAGGGAGGTAATCATATATTTAGGTTGAAAATAGAAGGCGCTACGTACTGGTCCTTAAACCTATCAAAATCCACGATTAAGGTTGATGAAAATACAATATATATAAAGCGCGGTTTTAGAGAGCATATGATAGAGGTATCAAGTTTTACCCTAGGGTTATACAAAGCCAAATTGACAGCTAAAAACTTCGGGTTTATTCCTGTTTTCTGGCATGACGGGGAAATTGGTCAAAAAGATAAATATGCACTATTTAACGAGTTGCGTAATATCAGTTAACAAGCGGCTATTGATGGCCGCACAAAGGACGTGCGGCGGGACGGCTCCGCTGTCGCTCCGCCGCCCCAAAGCCGGGCGTTATGTTTCTTAGAGTACGGTGCATTGAATAGGATTGATTCGATAATTCACGATATTCGCAGGGCAATATCTGAAGTGGCTGAAGATTTTTACTCAGAGACAAAGGATCTCGTTAAATTTCTAGATGTAGCAGATGAGCACACGTATAGCTCAGTAATCGATTCCTTCTATCTATTAGAGGATACTCAGTTAGCTAAGCATGAATTCGAGAATACCGACTTCATTAATGAGTCATTTGGTAGGTTATATTTGATGTTCCACGGAGTCTTAAACTCCTGTTATATGCAACAACAAGCGCTGCTTGTGATATGCCAAAAACTAGGAATTGACCAAAACATTAAAGAAATAAAGGAAATCGAGGTAGTGGCATATCGCAATGACTTTTCGGCTCACTCTCCAAATAGAGGGCGAGGCAAGTCGGAGCATAGCTATATTCTAGATCGGCACGCGATGAGAGAAGCAAAAGTTAAGGGTTATACTGCTAATCACGAAACTGGCTTCATCTTTAGAGAAGCCAATATATATTCACTAATATCAAGTTGGGATATTGTGCTTGAGAGGCAGCTACAGTTAGTTGCCGAGAGAGTGCTAAACTCAAAAACATAACAAATAAAGGCAAACCGACGCGCAAAGTGCGCGCGCGGTTGCTTTATGTGAGTGGAGGGAGCTAGCGTGAAATGAAAGCTTTTTACGTCATGCTTGCCATCTTTGTGATGGTGGGGGCATTTTCTGCTTTCACTACGTCAACAGAACATTATGTAGACTTGGATACTGGGAAGCATTCGTACGTACTAGTTGTTGCTAATTTGATGATACATTCGAATCCTGAGAAGCAATACTATGAATGTGATGATTGGATTAATCCATATCCTGATCAAGGCGCTATTTATCAAGTATCGAGTTGTCCTCTAATCGGGCCGTGTGAGTATTTTGATAAAAGTATTTTGTCAGAAGGTTGTTCCACATAACAAGTTGCTGTAGCCGACAGCTAACACTCCGCCCCTTTTGTGTTTCGCTGCGCTCAACATAACACAAAAGGGGCTCCATGCTAGCTCCGGCTAAGCAAGGCGTTAGGTTGCTATCAGCATGCGAAGAAAGCGTTTAAATCATTATGCTGATGTCATGTGCAAAATGTTTGTCGGTTGGCGAATGGGAGATGATCTTGAGGTTTTGTCTGACCTGCCTGATGGAACAATATATGTAGATCTTCTAACCGGCAGCGCTACGCATTCAGTTGCTGGAAATTTGGACTTGCACATCGCCAAGGAGCTTCAGGCATGGCTGCGACATGAATCGGAAAAAGACAACATTGATTTTACGCAACTTATGAGTGGTGGCCTCGAAATTGATATAAATACTGGCAAAATATCCACCAATAGAAAAAAGGTAGTCTCATTTAATTTTGATTGCCGTAGTAGTATTACAACTGATGAAGCCACATATACTGCTCATGTTAAAGACATGCACCAATGGTATTCGCGGGTGGCAACCTAACAAGCGGCTCTTGGGAGCCGCACAAAAAACGTGCGGCAGGGACGGCTTACGCTGTCGCTTCAGCCGCCCCAAAGCCGGGCGTTATGCCCTATGAGTCGAGGTCCTGAATGGAACTAAGTTGTCCGGCGAACATGCCTTTCACTCGTGATGCAGCAATTCAAATGCTCAAGTGGGGAGCCAAACCCGAATTGTCTCCGTACACGCACAAGCAAATCGCGGAGTGGTGCGATAAATTTTGGTGCCAATACCTCGAAGTTGATGCAGAACCAGAAATCGAATCATTGTTGCCGGTTCTGACTGACGTTGAAACACAGTGGGATCTTTACTTGGCTAACACGTATTCCATCGAAGAGCTGAAAACAAAAGACTTTGAAAATGAGTTAATGCCTAAGGAGTGGTTCAATGAATGGCTACGGCAAGTGGCATAACAAACGGCTGCACCGGACAAATTTTCGCTGTCACCTTTTGTGCAAAAACACGCACAAAAGCCGCCATCAAAAATTTGCTCGGTGAGCCGGGCGTTAAATTGATGAAACGAATGAAGTTCAAACTACTAGCAACGCTACTACTAATTGGAAGCCTGTCCTGTAGCCAAAGTGGCTCTATAGACGAACGGCTTATTGGCACTTGGGAAGGCAGTAATCTAGGCAGCGCCTGCGAAAGTCTTTGGTGGACGATCCACAGAAAATCTAATGGAACATATTCAATAGATTTTTACAGAGAAGATTCGAAGGTTAATGTTATAGCTTCCGAAAAGGGTGAGTGGTGGATAGAAGAAGGATTCTACTTCTTGATAAATGATGCGTCCATGATTCGGCCTGATAAGTATGAGTATCAAGTACTGGATTCGACACGTGTTCAGATGATGATTATTTCTTATGATAAATCGGCTAAATGTACAGATGGCCACAGATTTATTGATACAAAAATTTAACAAGGGTGGCCAGTTTGCGGCTAGCGCCGCGGGACTCGCTTTCGCTCGCCCCTGCCACCGGCGTTATGCGTCATCTCAACAGTAGCTAGATCGGATATTTTTGCAGTAAAAAAGAGCAACAAATCTGAATGAGGTCAGTTTGATGGAAACACCATCCAATCATGAAGAATATATTGCAAACGCGCCGGAGGAATTGCGCCCATTACTGGTTAATCTACGTGCTCGTGTATCTCACGTTTTAAGTGATGCTGAAGAAATTATTGCATACAACATGCCCGGTTTTAAGATGGGCAAGGCAATTATAGTTGGTTATGCAGCTTTTTCTAAGCAGTGTGGAATCTATGTGGCGCCAGGTGCAATAAGCAGTCTTGCTGATGAAATTTCAAAAGCAGGGTTAAAAGCCACGAAAACAGGAGTTACGTTTTCGCCAAAAAAACCGATTCCAGATGAATTGGTTGAGAATTTAACAAAAGCATCAAAAAGCGAAAATGGGTTTTAACCTTAATTTAACTAATCTTAGGTTGGTAAAACATGATGCATAACAAACAGCACCACGTTTGCCCGGCAAAAGACGCCGGGCCGGACGGCTTACATTCCGCTGCGCTACATTCCAGCCGCCCGTGTGCTGGGCGTTATTGAGCCTTTATTGAATTAGGGGTTGGCAAGAAAGGATTGGATTCAGATGCGTGCCATTGTTCGGCGCGCCAGCATCAAGGAGTGTGCTGTCATCAGCATTGCAGTTTCGTTCCTGGTGCCAGTAGTTAGGCCCAATAGCCGGGCCGTTAGGCACGCAGTATTGTGGTGTGCCACTAAGCAAATACAAAGTTGGGTCAATTGCTGTATTCTTGTCCCATTGGTGGCCATAAGCTGTTAAACCTACGCTGTAGGATATTCAGTGCAAAAGGCCAATAACAAGCAAAAGCAAACCGACGCGCAAACAGCGCGCGCGGTTGTTTCGGGCGTTATACGAAAGCACTATGAAGCAATGGGATGAAATAAAATCAGAATTTGAAACTGATGGGTCTCTGCGTGATATCTATGTAGAAGATATAAATCTGTCTATTTGGAATTCATTTATTTCCGAGGTAAAACGCTCGAACTACAAAGTTGAGTTCTCTCATGGTGATGAGGGAATAGAGCTACCTGACGATCTCAGTACAATTAAGGGTTTGCAGCAAACCAATCCTACTACTCTTTACATCTGGTTAAGCGAAGGTATACAGCTCAATTGCCATTTCTTCGTAAACACAGAGATCGAACTGGATGTGTCCCCGCATGATATACAGTCCGAAAATTCATATATTAAACTTGTGAACTTCTTAAAATGGCTCGCAATAGTTACTAATAGAGAAGTTAAGCTCACTCACGAAGGCTCGCAAGAAATGGTGATTTTGAGTGTCTGCAAGTAAATCGTATAACAAGGCCAGCCAGAGGGACCAAAAAACCGCCGCTTCGCTCTGGTTTTTCGGCCCCTGCTGGCGGCGTTATGCGTGAAATGAAAGCTTTTTACGTCATGCTTGCCATCTTTGTGATGGTGGGGGCATTTTCTGCTTTCACTACGTCAACAGAACATTATGTAGACTTGGATACTGGGAAGCATTCGTACGTACTAGTTGTTGCTAATTTGATGATACATTCGAATCCTGAGAAGCAATACTATGAATGTGATGATTGGATTAATCCATATCCTGATCAAGGCGCTATTTATCAAGTATCGAGTTGTCCTCTAATCGGGCCGTGTGAGTATTTTGATAAAAGTATTTTGTCAGAAGGTTGTTCCACATAACAAGTTGCTGTAGCCGACAGCTAACACTCCGCCCCTTTTGTGTTTCGCTGCGCTCAACATAACACAAAAGGGGCTCCATGCTAGCTCCGGCTAAGCAAGGCGTTAGGTTGCTATCAGCATGCGAAGAAAGCGTTTAAATCATTATGCTGATGTCATGTGCAAAATGTTTGTCGGTTGGCGAATGGGAGATGATCTTGAGGTTTTGTCTGACCTGCCTGATGGAACAATATATGTAGATCTTCTAACCGGCAGCGCTACGCATTCAGTTGCTGGAAATTTGGACTTGCACATCGCCAAGGAGCTTCAGGCATGGCTGCGACATGAATCGGAAAAAGACAACATTGATTTTACGCAACTTATGAGTGGTGGCCTCGAAATTGATATAAATACTGGCAAAATATCCACCAATAGAAAAAAGGTAGTCTCATTTAATTTTGATTGCCGTAGTAGTATTACAACTGATGAAGCCACATATACTGCTCATGTTAAAGACATGCACCAATGGTATTCGCGGGTGGCAACCTAACAAGCGGCTCTTGGGAGCCGCACAAAAAACGTGCGGCAGGGACGGCTTACGCTGTCGCTTCAGCCGCCCCAAAGCCGGGCGTTATGCCCTATGAGTCGAGGTCCTGAATGGAACTAAGTTGTCCGGCGAACATGCCTTTCACTCGTGATGCAGCAATTCAAATGCTCAAGTGGGGAGCCAAACCCGAATTGTCTCCGTACACGCACAAGCAAATCGCGGAGTGGTGCGATAAATTTTGGTGCCAATACCTCGAAGTTGATGCAGAACCAGAAATCGAATCATTGTTGCCGGTTCTGACTGACGTTGAAACACAGTGGGATCTTTACTTGGCTAACACGTATTCCATCGAAGAGCTGAAAACAAAAGACTTTGAAAATGAGTTAATGCCTAAGGAGTGGTTCAATGAATGGCTACGGCAAGTGGCATAACAAACGGCTGCACCGGACAAATTTTCGCTGTCACCTTTTGTGCAAAAACACGCACAAAAGCCGCCATCAAAAATTTGCTCGGTGAGCCGGGCGTTAAATTGATGAAACGAATGAAGTTCAAACTACTAGCAACGCTACTACTAATTGGAAGCCTGTCCCTGTAGCCAAAGTGGCTCTATAGACGAACGGCTTATTGGCACTTGGGAAGGCAGTAATCTAGGCAGCGCCTGCGAAAGTCTTTGGTGGACGATCCACAGAAAATCTAATGGAACATATTCAATAGATTTTTACAGAGAAGATTCGAAGGTTAATGTTATAGCTTCCGAAAAGGGTGAGTGGTGGATAGAAGAAGGATTCTACTTCTTGATAAATGATGCGTCCATGATTCGGCCTGATAAGTATGAGTATCAAGTACTGGATTCGACACGTGTTCAGATGATGATTATTTCTTATGATAAATCGGCTAAATGTACAGATGGCCACAGATTTATTGATACAAAAATTTAACAAGGGTGGCCAGTTTGCGGCTAGCGCCGCGGGACTCGCTTTCGCTCGCCCCTGCCACCGGCGTTATGCGTCATCTCAACAGTAGCTAGATCGGATATTTTTGCAGTAAAAAAGAGCAACAAATCTGAATGAGGTCAGTTTGATGGAAACACCATCCAATCATGAAGAATATATTGCAAACGCGCCGGAGGAATTGCGCCCATTACTGGTTAATCTACGTGCTCGTGTATCTCACGTTTTAAGTGATGCTGAAGAAATTATTGCATACAACATGCCCGGTTTTAAGATGGGCAAGGCAATTATAGTTGGTTATGCAGCTTTTTCTAAGCAGTGTGGAATCTATGTGGCGCCAGGTGCAATAAGCAGTCTTGCTGATGAAATTTCAAAAGCAGGGTTAAAAGCCACGAAAACAGGAGTTACGTTTTCGCCAAAAAAACCGATTCCAGATGAATTGGTTGAGAATTTAACAAAAGCATCAAAAAGCGAAAATGGGTTTTAACCTTAATTTAACTAATCTTAGGTTGGTAAAACATGATGCATAACAAACAGCACCACGTTTGCCCGGCAAAAGACGCCGGGCCGGACGGCTTACATTCCGCTGCGCTACATTCCAGCCGCCCGTGTGCTGGGCGTTAAGCATCAAGGATAGAAATGAAGATTATTGCAGGATTTGTAACACTTCTGTTTCTAGGGCTGGCCACTGGCCATCTCTTTGTGGATGGATTTGCAGTTGATTCAGTTGCAATAGTTCTATTAGTTCTAGCTGTACTTCCCTGGCTATTACCTTATCTAAAATCATTAGAGCTTCCCGGCGGGATTATTATTGAGCTTAAAGATGTGAAGGAAGCAATTGATAAAGTGGCTTCCAATGGCGAGGTTGAAGCTGCTACAGCCCCTCAAAATATAGACCCCCAGCTCGCTCTTGTAGCGCTTCGAATAGACATTGAAAGACTAATACGTTCATATCAAACTGACATCGGCAATAAAAATAGCTCCTTATCAATCCGCGTTCAGGTGCTAGCAAATGAGGGCGTTTTGAGCCAAGAGGTGGCTGCGGGAATTCTAGAGATTATCAGGTTAGGTAATGCTGCGGCTCACGGCGCTGAAGTTGATAGAGATGCAGCTGAATTCGTACTGTTTAAATCGAACACTATTATTAGACAGCTAGAGGCGCAGTTAAAAAATGCTTAACAAAGGCAGGCAAACTGGGCCGCGAAAAGCGCGGCCCGGACTCGCTATCGCTCGCCTTTGCTGCCGGCGTTATGTGACCAAGTTACCCACGAATAGTAGACACCCTGTATAGTTATATTAAGCCTATATGGAGGTGTCCTTATGGCACGCAAAAAGCATCAGCATTACACCGAAGAATTCCGTAAAGAAGCGATAAAGCGCTCTGAACAGCCGGGTGCTACCCAAGCTTCCGTTGCGAAGGAGCTTGGGATTAGTGCCCAGCAGATCGCCAACTGGAAGCGTCAACTCACCCGCCTATCTGATAAGCAATTCAATACCTTGGATGGTGTGGATTACTCGAAGAAAGAAAGTGAGGAGATGCGTGAACTACGGCGAGAGAATAAGCGCCTGAAAGAGGAGATGGAATTCTTAAAAAAGGTGTCTGCGTACTTCGCGAAAAACCAAGAGTGAAGTACGCATTGATTTTGGAGTATGTTGGCCAATACAGCATATCCCTGATGTGCGATGTACTAGGCGTACATAGATCTGGCTTCTATCGCTGGTGGGATGCTCCTAAAACCAAACGTGAGGCTCGTAAGGAAGAGTTAGGCGAACTGGTGAAAGACACCTTTGAGGAGTTTGAGGCTGCCTATGGAGCCCCAAGAATCGCTCAGGAGCTGAACGACCTAGGGCATAGGTGCTCAGTCAATTTTGTAGCCAAAATCATGCAGGAACAGGGTATTTTGGCCAGAAACGGCAAAGCCTTTAACTATGGCGGCCACGCATTAACGATGCACAATGTTGCGGACAACCTCCTTTGGCGCGACTTTTCGACTGACCGGCCGAATCAAAAATGGGTCACAGATATCACGTATGTTTGGGTGAAGAATCAGTGGCTATATCTGGCAACTGTAATGGATCTGTATTCCCGTCGGATTATTGGCTGGAGCCTCGATACCGGCATGACTGAGCAGCTCATAACGCGGGCAATGCAGATGGCGATTGATGCCAGAGGTGTGGCACCAGGTCTCATCGTCCATTCGGACCGAGGCACACAGTACCGCTCAAATAGCTACGTTGGCTTCTTGGAAAAGCACAAGATCACGCGCAGCATGAGTAGAAAGGGTAATTGTTGGGACAATGCAGTAATGGAGTCGTTCTATGCACGACTAAAGGTTGAGCTTATCTATGCCAAGAACTATCAGTCGATTGGTGAAGCTCGTTCGGGTATATTTGGGTACATTGAAGTCTTTTATAATCGCAAGAGAAGGCATTCAGCGAACGATGGGCTAAGTCCCGTTGATTTCGAAGAGAACGCAGCAATAGCTGCATAAGTAGAGTGTCTACTTTTTGTGGGGAACACCAGTGAAATACCAGATGAAGCTAACTATTGTATGTCTAATCGTTTTCATAATTGGTTGTGCGAACCAATTATCGTATGAGGAAGCGCTAAGAGTAGCCGAGGAGCAGGAGGCGTTACTGGGTGAAGAATGGTATTCTAACCACGAAGAGTTCGTCGAATGCATTACGCGTAAATTTGTCGAATCTGAAACTACTTGCCCTGATTTATCATCAGAAGAAGGTAGTGAGACAATGATCGTAGAATTTGATGAAAAGGGTCGCGTAACGAAGACTTACTACGAAGGCAAAGATCCGCAGCTTATATGCATTGGGAAAAAGACTGTCGGATTAGTTTGTAAAAAACCACCGCTGCCTAATCTATTTCGGAAAATTCGAAGTTCATGCTTATTACAGTGAATAGAAAAGCACATAACAAACGGTTGTAGTTCAGCCGCACAAAAAACATGCGGCTGGGACGGCCTACGCTACGCTCCAGCCGCCCCTAAACCGGGCGTTATGCATAAGGCTGGATATGCTGAATAAGAAAGTACTTATTGTCGTATTTATTCTATTGCCATGTCTTGGGTTGACGATCTTGCCTATCTGCGCCATTGCTAGCGGCTACTTTATGCCAAGTCAGGAGCATTTGCTCAGAGCGAGAGACCGTTTGCCTGTTGGGAACATACTGCAAATAGGGTTTTCCTCTGGAAGTGTGAAATGCGATGGAGAGAAGTGCGATTACAGACAAAGCTTTGATCAAAAACAATACATAAGCACCGGAGATCCGGCTAAAGTTGTTAGCATTAAGAAAGGATATGATGGTGTTTGGTCCATATCGGAGTCCCGCTTAACTTTAGCTTCCGGCCTTTCTCTCTTGGCTCTTTATATGATTGTATTCGCAGGGCTCACGTACTCGGTAAGAAGTCTTAAAAATGCATAACAAGGCCAGCCAACAACGGCAGCGCAAAAAAAAGCGCGCTGCCTCGACTCACTCCGCGTTGCTCCGTTCGCGGCTGCTGGCGGCGTTATGTGATTGATCGAGTGAATGCTATGAAATGGACTTTAGCTGTATTTCTTTTGGCTTCTTCGATGGGTGTTTACTCCGCCGAAGGAAGTTTAAAGACTTGTAAGAATTTAAAAAATACCATTGAAAAATACGATGTGCTAAGAAGAAAGGGTGGTAGTGCAGGCGAAATGGAGTCATGGAAGAAAAAAAGGGCGTATTACAAGAAGATATATAGTCAGCTTAGTTGTGATCGTTGGGGTTCAAAATTAAGATGAGTCACATAACAAGTAAAGGCAAACCCGACGCGCAAAAAGCGCGCGCGGTTGCTTTAGGCGTTAGTTGTATTAGGTAACGGAATACATGAAGCACACATGTCCCCACTGCGGAAAGCAATCAATATCAAGCTGGGCGAAATTTAACTCAAGCAGTTTGCATCCTGCTATCTGTCCGTCTTGTCAAGGTCACGCCAAGCAGCATTGGGCTTCACACCCGCTAGAAGATATTTTTTATGTAATTGGTATGCCGGGTATATTGTTGTGGTCGTTTTTAGTCGAATCCTGGTGGCCAATCATAATTACCGTTTTATTTTTAACAGTTATCTCGACTTTAAAGTTCCGTTATGTACCAATGGTTGCGGTTGACTTATCTTTAGCAAAAAAACAGCATTGGTTTGCATTCGGTTGCTTGCTAGTAGTTTTCATCTGGGTAGTATCCGATGCAATCGGAAAATAGAACAACTAACAAACGCAACCAAACCGGCCTGTCGGCCTCGACTCGCTATGCTCGCGTTTGTTGCGGGCGTTATGAGTCAAAGTGGAACTAATGAAAAAAGTAGTATTTTTAACAATTTTACTAATTGGTAATACTAGCTTCGCAGAAGGTAATGACTCTGAGTTTATTGGTGATGCAACGATGTTAGAAGATGGGACAGTCGTGATAAATTTGGTGGCTTCAAATTCTGATGCTGAGCCAACCGTTGGTCATTCCCAACTTATTTACAAGACTACTGACCTTGAGTATGAAAATATACTAAAGCATATCGGCGGCCTGAAGGTTGGCCAAAATAAGTTGGTACCAAAATGGCAACAATAAAATATAAAACTCATAACAAGGGTAGGCAAAATAGCCCGCAAAAAACGCGGGCTGGACTCTAGACTTGCACCACTTTGACGGACAGTAAATTACTGTCAGTCAAAAGAGGTGTGTTATGGGAATAACAAAGAAGAAACACTACGACAGCTACACATTGGCCTTTAAGGTCAAAGCGGTCAGAGAAAGTAAAAAACGAGGCGTTAAGGCCATAGATGTGGCGAACGCGCTTGGTATTCATCCGGTTATGTTGTATAGATGGCGACAGGAGTATAAGGAAGGTCGCCTATCGGAGAACAAGCATATGAAGGTGCCGGAGCCCCCACCTAAAAAATCTCGCGAAGACAGCGACAAGCTTAAAGTGGCCGAGAGGCGCATTAAGGAGCTTGAGAAACGCTTGGCGGCTAAGGAAGAAGAGGTCGTCATTTTAAAAAAGGCAAAGCGGTTCTTCTTGGAACAGCGCAAGAAAGATATGCGTTCATAGAGGAGAACCGCGACGTTCATAAAGTCGTGACGATGTGTGAACACCTTGATGTTTCGACCAGTGGTTACTATGACTGGCGCGAGAGGAAGCCGAGTGAGCGAGCCCAGTACGACGCTATCCTGGTGAGCCAGATATGTCGCATGCATGTTGGCCACCAAAAAAACTATGGCGCGATACGGGTGCACCCTTACTTAAGGGCGCGCGATTACGCCTGTAGTCGGCGCCGGATCAATCGCTTGATGAAGGCACATGGCATACGCTCTATTTATCATGCTCAGCGTCCGCGTCGTTACAAAGGAGCAAATGCTCCAGTATCGGATAACATATTGGCTGCTCGACCAAAAGCTGCGCAAGTAGGCGAAAGCTGGGCTGGAGACATGACCTATCTGAAGACGGCGGAAGGGGAGCTGTATATGGCTGCGGTCTTGGATCTCTACAATCGCAAGGTCGTTGGCTGGGGCTTTTCCTCAGCCCATAATAGTGATCTGGTTGAGGGCGCACTACAGATGGCGCTGGCGATGGAGGAGCGGCTTCCAGGTTGCATCTTCCACAGCGACCAAGGCTCAGAATATCGATCGGATGAGTATCGCAGGCTGCTTCAAGATTCAGATATGGTGAGCAGCATGAGCAGGGCTGGAGTGTCTACAGACATGCGTACGTAGAATCGTTCTTTAAAACGTTGAAAAATGAGCTGGTTCATCATTGGAAATTCAAAAGCAAGATAGAATGCGTTGCCCGAGTTGTTGATTACGTTGGGTTTTATAATAATAACCGCTTACACTCGGGTTTAGATTATGCAACACCAAATTCATATCAAGGGTGAATCAATAGGTGTCCGTGAAAGTGGTGCAAGTCCACTCGCTAACGCTCGCCTTTGCTACCGGCGTTATGTGACCAAGTTACCCACGAATAGTAGACACCCTGTATAGTTATATTAAGCCTATATGGAGGTGTCCTTATGGCACGCAAAAAGCATCAGCATTACACCGAAGAATTCCGTAAAGAAGCGATAAAGCGCTCTGAACAGCCGGGTGCTACCCAAGCTTCCGTTGCGAAGGAGCTTGGGATTAGTGCCCAGCAGATCGCCAACTGGAAGCGTCAACTCACCCGCCTATCTGATAAGCAATTCAATACCTTGGATGGTGTGGATTACTCGAAGAAAGAAAGTGAGGAGATGCGTGAACTACGGCGAGAGAATAAGCGCCTGAAAGAGGAGATGGAATTCTTAAAAAAGGTGTCTGCGTACTTCGCGAAAAACCAAGAGTGAAGTACGCATTGATTTTGGAGTATGTTGGCCAATACAGCATATCCCTGATGTGCGATGTACTAGGCGTACATAGATCTGGCTTCTATCGCTGGTGGGATGCTCCTAAAACCAAACGTGAGGCTCGTAAGGAAGAGTTAGGCGAACTGGTGAAAGACACCTTTGAGGAGTTTGAGGCTGCCTATGGAGCCCCAAGAATCGCTCAGGAGCTGAACGACCTAGGGCATAGGTGCTCAGTCAATTTTGTAGCCAAAATCATGCAGGAACAGGGTATTTTGGCCAGAAACGGCAAAGCCTTTAACTATGGCGGCCACGCATTAACGATGCACAATGTTGCGGACAACCTCCTTTGGCGCGACTTTTCGACTGACCGGCCGAATCAAAAATGGGTCACAGATATCACGTATGTTTGGGTGAAGAATCAGTGGCTATATCTGGCAACTGTAATGGATCTGTATTCCCGTCGGATTATTGGCTGGAGCCTCGATACCGGCATGACTGAGCAGCTCATAACGCGGGCAATGCAGATGGCGATTGATGCCAGAGGTGTGGCACCAGGTCTCATCGTCCATTCGGACCGAGGCACACAGTACCGCTCAAATAGCTACGTTGGCTTCTTGGAAAAGCACAAGATCACGCGCAGCATGAGTAGAAAGGGTAATTGTTGGGACAATGCAGTAATGGAGTCGTTCTATGCACGACTAAAGGTTGAGCTTATCTATGCCAAGAACTATCAGTCGATTGGTGAAGCTCGTTCGGGTATATTTGGGTACATTGAAGTCTTTTATAATCGCAAGAGAAGGCATTCAGCGAACGATGGGCTAAGTCCCGTTGATTTCGAAGAGAACGCAGCAATAGCTGCATAAGTAGAGTGTCTACTTTTTGTGGGGAACACCAGTGTAAGTAGAGATGAATGCACCAGTAAAAATTGTAATAGCGCTAGTGTCTCTGAATATGTTGCTAGGAGTTTTTACAGGGATAATAGATCTAAACCCATATGCAGCAGCTTTTCTCGGTGCAGGCTATTTTCTCGCTTACAACTTGCTTGTTTATGAATGGTGTGGTGCAAACTCCAATAGTAAAGGGCTACCGATTCCCTTTGGAGCTAAAACGCTTACTGTTGTATTTGCTCCTCTAGGATTGGCGTATTACTTCTTTAGGGTGTACGGTTTCTTGCGCGCAATAGGGGCGTATCTGTTGTCAGTAGTGGTAATCGTTGTTGTGGCTATTGCACCAAGCGTACCATTGCTAATATGGGGCAACACATAACAAGTGGCTTTTGTAAGCCGCAAAAATACATGCGGCGGGACGGCTCCGCTGTCGCTCCGCCGCCCCAAAGCCAGACGTTATTGAGCCTTTATTAATTTAGGTTCAATCAAGAAAGGATTGGATTCAAATGCGTGCCATTGTTCGGCGCGCCAGCATTAGGAATCGTGCTGTCATAAGTATCGCAGTTTCGTTCTTTGTGCCAGTAGGTAAATCCAATAGCCGGGCCGTACAGCACCTTGGATTGTGGCGTGCCCTTAAGTAAGTACAATGCTGGGTCAAGTACGGTATTCTTGTCCCATTGGTGGCCTTAAGCCGTTAAACGAACGCTGTAGGTTGTGCAGTGTAAAAGGCCAATAACAAGTGCAAGCAGCCGACTCGCTACGCTCTCGGCTGTTACAGGCGTTATGTTTCGGTCAGAAAATGAGAGTTTCTAAACTAATAATTTCAATAAGTATAATGGTTTGCATGTTTTTGCCATTATCTCAGTGCTCTGTGGGAACAGTGGTAGAGATGGAAAGCGAAGGAGAGTTGATCCATAAAGAGCAGCGAAGCACCAGCAAAACTGTCATCGCTGTCGAGAATGCGTTTCAGGGAGAAGGTGGGTATTGGCTAGTGCTAACTTTTCTAATGCCTCTAATAATTTGTGCGCATATTTTTCGCAAAAGAGAAATTAGGCGCTGGGAGCTAGCATTGCAAACTGTACTATGTGGGTGGCTGGGTTTCGTAATATATTCGGTGGTCTATTCACCCTTTCATACACCTCTGTGGGGCGGGTACTTACTAAGTATTGCATTTGCAGCATATTTGCTCGTTACAATTTTAGAGTGGCGCAAAAACATAACAATGTTATCAACCTGATGCCTCATACTCCGCGCCTTTTTGGGGTGGCTACGCCACCTTACCCCAAAAAAGCCACTCCATATGCGGCACAGGTTATAACGGTGTTATAAATTTTAGGACAAATAGATGAGTAATATCGCAAATGCGCTTCTGGGTGTCATGGGTTGGTTAGAAATCCTTGAGGCTGAAGAGTTAGACGAAGATATGATAGTAAAAATACAAGAAGAGTTGGCATCTGCATTCGCAGAGTTCACTGAACAGGAGCGTGAGATCATGCGAGTTCAAGCTAATTCATGTCTTAAAGAATCCGTAGAGGTTAATTCTCCCCCTGATTGGATTAACTTTTATAAAAATGTTGTTTCCAACTATGGGTTGGAAGACTAATTTATAACAAAGGCAGGCAAAGTAGGCCGCGAAAAGCGCGGCCCGGACTCGCTGTCGCTCGCCTTTGCTGCCGGCGTTAACACGAAAAAGGAAGATTCGTTGATCATAGCTTTTAATGTGGCAATCATGTCTTTCGTTTTGGTTTGCTTTACTAAGCACATAGGGCTCTATCGTAGATTAGTAGAGTCATTAGATCTGCGCGGATTGGAAATTTCTTCATTTAGAATTGGGTTTCTAAACTATGGAACATTCGGTTGTATATTCAAGCTAAAAGATATCAATCGGATGCTGGGGTCAGAACTAAGCGAAAATGAAAGACGTTTAATGTTTGAGTCAAAAAGGGCTTATTCATTTGCCACAGCTGGTTTAGTTGGCATGGTGTGTTTATGGGTGGTTGCGGTTTCAATTGGTGCAATCAATTAAAGTGTTAACAAGTGGCTTTTGGTGGCCGCACAAAATACGTGCGGCGGGACGGCTCCGCTGTCGCTCCGCCGCCCCAAAGCCAGGCGTTATGTTGGCAAGTGATCTATGGAGCAGATTGAGAGATGGGCGCTGATAGAAGCTGAATTGATGGCGGCCTTTGTGTTACTACCTGAGACTACAGTCGAATCAGATTGCGGATATAGAAAAGACGATTTCTTGAGTTACATTAAAGCAAATGAGTTACTTTTAGCGATGGAAGAGCTAGATGGTGTAATCGAAGATAACCCATCACCATCAAGTACATTCTGGCTTCACCTAATTAACGCTTCCAAGCTCATGGATTGCCGCCACTTAGAAAGATACGAGCTTATACTAAATGCAACATAACAAGCGCATCTTGGGCGCCGCTGTAAAACGCGGCGGGACGGCTACGCTGTCGCTCCGCCGCCCCAAATGCGGGCGTTAAATTTCTATGAGTAAGAATAAATTTCGAGCCACTATTGTACTTTCATTATTAGTAGCGGTAGTAGCTGGTGTATATGACTATGTTTGGCCAGACCCCTTCGCGGATCAGGCCCTCAATTACGTTGCTGAGATCGAACCAGTACTAGAGGGAGGGGCACTCATTGTTGTTACTATCCTTGGTTTCATTGCAGGGATAATGGCAATTGTCTCGTTTATTGGCCTTCTTTTATTCAAGTCTTGGGCAAGGCACATATATTTAGCGGGGTTCGTAGTTGCGTTCTCCCTTTATCCTTTTTTTGGGGTTATGGTAACTAGCGGTATCAGCCAAATTTTTTATGACCTTTCTATGGTTTTGTCTGGTGTAGTTATAGCTTTAGCATATTACTCGCCGGTAGCGAGGCACTATGAGGGTTAAATTTAACAAGGGCAGGCAAAATGGGCCGCAAAAAGCGCGGCCCGGATTCGCTATCGCTCGCCTTTGCTGCCGGCGTTATTGAGCCTTTATTAATTTAGAGGCTGGCAAGAAAGGATTAGATTCAGATGCGTGCCATTGTTCGGCGCGCCAGCATCAAGGAGTGTGCTGTCATCAGCATTGCAGTTTCGTTCCTGGTGCCAGTAGTTAGGCCTAATAGCCGGGTCGTACGGCACGCAGTAGTGTGGTGTGCCACTAAGCAAGTACAAAGCTGGGTCAAGTGCGGTATTCTTGTCCCATTGGTGGCCATAAGCTGTTAAACCTACGCTGTAGGATATTCAGTGCAAAAGGCCAATAACAAGCAAAAGCAAACCGACGCGCAAACAGCGCGCGCGGTTGCTTTAGGCGTTAAATATCCAAGTGATTATCGTGCGAAAAAGAACAGTCATTATTACGGTATCTGTAATTTTTGCTTTGGTGTTAATACCAGTGGGGATCTATTATTTCGCGATATATAGCCTCTTTGGCGGAGGTGGTCCTTCACCAAACCTAGTTCTTGTGGTGTCATCTAATGAATATGAAGTGACCAATGTAATCGATGCAATCGACAACATTGGTAGTACGCTAGGTCCAAGACAAAACAGAAAAGATCCCACCGAGGGAGATCGGTTCTTTTACTATAAACATGCTTATTGGTATCCATCGAATGGCTCAGATACCTATGGAATCGCTCTAGTCGAGTGGGATACCACTACATGGGAAAATGATAAACAGCAAATGGGTGGTCGCTACTTTATAGATGTTTATTCCGAGGAAAAAGAATGTTCTCTATGTGATCAGCTAAGGGCAGCTCTTTTTCAAGCTCAGGTCAAATTTAAATCACCTTGTGAAATTCAGAGTGATTTAACCGAATATGAGCGTATTAGGTGTGACATTTAACAATGCCATCAAAAATCGTGCACGCTGTGCGTTGGACTCGCAGCGAGTTGATCGCCTTTTATGGCGGCGTTAGATTGCTATGCATATATTGAGAATTCTCGCGATATCGTTACTCGTAAGTCATGCTTAGCCAGAAAAATGCCCTCATGATCAGGGTGTTTAGTATCCACATATCGAATCGCCAAGAGTAACGGAATAAGAGAGGGTGCAGTAAAGATTCAGTATACTGTCCTTTCAACTGGTTTAGTCAGTGGGATCGAAGTAATGGAATTAACTGGAGATCCGAGGTGGATTCAGGCAGTAACTAGCACCGTGCAGCGCTGGAAGTACAAGGCATCTCCAAAAGAGTAAAGAACAAGAGTTCAGGTTTCATGCAGTGCTCGAACCGTAGGTCGCAATCTAACAAATTGCTCAAGTTCACTCCGGCCGAAAAAACGTGGCCTGCGCTGGATAGCCTAGGCTGCGCTTCGGTGCCCCCTTGCAACGGCGTTAGCCATTATTAGGTAGAGGCGAAAAATGAATACGAAATGGGCGGTTTTTTCTTTAACCCTGATACTCACTGGTTGTATTAGTAATGATATACACAGAAATTATAGGGACAGCACTAGAATAAGCATTTACGACACTTCGTGCAAACAACCATTCCTATTGACCAAGGGGTGTTTGAAGGAGGGTGATGCAGACGATAAGTATCGGCTGGTTAGGGCCTCCATACCTGTGACGACCAGTGGCTCAAAATACTATATTTCTTCAACAGAAGATGGCAGAACAATATATATTGGCTTTTTAGCGTTAGAGGGATTCGGAAGATCATACGCAGAAGGATACACGTTTGGTGCGCTTGATCATAAAAGAGACATACTCAATAACGCTATCGATAGTATAAAAGCTTTGATCAGTTCGTCTGGTGCAGAGCGATTTGAAGTCATTCCTGTAACGAACTTCTCTCAAATTGATGGGTACTTTATTACAAGCGATACTGATATCTATAGCTTGCTTATTAGATAAAGATTATCAAGAGTGTCATGTGCGCACGCATAAAGCGGCCGCTGGGGCGGCTGCCCTAAATGCCAGCCGGCCCATGCTCATGTGCTGGCACCACAAAAGCTAAAGCTGCCTCCTAGGGGAAATTTGATCGTGGAGGGCATTTGCAGTGGGGTAACCTCGCCAGTCAAAGACATTTTTGATTGTCGCTAGAGATTGTGCCCAAAGAATTTGCGCGTAGGCTATACACCTTGTCACGATGCTTACTAGGTGGTTCGGCAAAACAAACACAGATTTTGTAGTAAACTGATTTCTCCTACCCTCGCCAGAATCGTTACACAATGGGCACAGACTACATCGCGTCTATCAGCTTTACCTTGGGTGTCATAGCGCCCATCTTCCTTATTGTGCTTGTCGGTCTCTTGCTGCGGCGCACGGGTCAGATCACCCCGGATTTTATCGCTGTTGCTTCTAAGCTGGTGTTCAATATTTGTTTGCCGCTTCTGATGTTTATCGCTATTACCGAAAGCGATGTGCAATTTGCCCAGAGTTGGCGGTTAGCGGTGTTTTCGGCTGTGTTTGCGGCTTGTTCATTTTTTGTTGCCTGGTTTGTTGCGGGCTGGGCCGGTGTTGCCCCGGTAGATCGCGGTGTGGCGGTACAAAGTGCATTCAGAAGTAACCTGGGCATTATTGGCATTGCGCTATGCGCGAATGCTTATGGCCAGGCAGGCTTGGCGGTGGGCGCGTTGATTCTGGCGGCGGTGACACCCTTGTATAACGTTTTTTCAATCTATGCGTTAACGCGTTGCTCTGACGCGGACAAGTCCATTAACTGGCTTTCGCTGACCATAAACATTGTTAAAAACCCCTTGGTGATGTCGATTTTATTGGCATTTGTCTGTGTGGCGTTGAACTGGCGACTACCTGCAATTGTGCACGACGCCGGCAGTTACCTCAGCCGGATGACGCTGCCTTTGGCGCTGCTCACCATTGGTGGCAGTTTGTCGTTAACGGCGTTGAAAGCGTCGTCGAGGCTGTCCACTGTTGTGGTGTTCAGTAAATTGGTGGTGGTGCCATTAGCGGTGGGTGCCGGTGCCTGGTGGTTTGGTTTCAGGGGTATAGAGCTGGGTTGTCTGGTGCTGATGTTTGCCAGCCCAACGGCTGCCGCCGCGTTCGTGATGGCGCGTGCCATTGGCGGCAATGCGGCGCTGGCGTCGAATACGATTGCACTGAGTACGCTGCTCAGTCTGGTTACGTTGAGCGTATACCTCTATTGGTTGGTCGCCATGGGCGCTGTTACCGGTTAGCGGGCCGGTGCGAGCCACTGTTGTAATTGGCTGCTGATGTCCCGGATTTCTTCCAGACATACTTCATGTGCCATGGGGTAGCTGACATACGTTGGCTGTAAACCCTTGTCACTGAGCTGGCGTCGGGCGGCTATGCCCATGGCTTCCGGCACCACGTCGTCGTGAGTGCCGTGGAATATGGCTACCGGAATGTCGGCATTAGCGCCGTTGGGTTCGACGGTTGTATGGGTGGCGAAGTAGGTGGAAAGGCCCATCACGCCCGCCAAAGGCTGGGGAAATTGCAGGGCGCAATGGTAGGCCACGGCGCCACCCTGGGAGAAGCCCATGACAATTATCCGCCGGCTGTCGATGCCCTGCGCAATCTGGCTTTGGATCAGCGCCGCAATGCCATCACTGGATTGCTGAATCTGTTGTTGGTCAATCTTGCGTTCAAAATCCATGGCCAGAATGTCGTACCAGGCGGGCATCACGTAGCCGCCGTTAATCGTCACCGGCCGGCTGGGCGCATGGGGAAACAAAAACCGCACGGCCAGATCTTGTGGCAGCTGCAGGTGCGGCACAATGGGCTCAAAGTCATGGCCCGAGGCGCCGAGGCCGTGCAGCCAGATGACGGCGGCGGTGGGGTTGGGACCGGTTTCAACGACGAGGGGCTTATTCATATATACTGCGCTTGTTTTACTGCTGGATGGCGTTTGTGTCACATCATACTCAATTTACCAGTGCATTTGGCGGCTTATCCCTGTTCCGCTACAGCCGCAGCCGGACCCGTACAGAGGCTAACCTGCAAGCGTGGGATGCGGCCGATACGCTGCTGTTGGCGCATCTGGCCAAGCAATCCACCTTGGGGCGGGTATTGGTGCTGAATGACAGCAGCGGTGCCTTGGTGTGCGCATTAGCCCAGAGCGGCCGCGCAGAGGCCATTACCAGCGCGGGGGATTCCTGGGTGGCACAGCGCGCGGCAGAGGAAAATCTGGCGCGCAACGGCCTGACCGGCGTGAACTTTTGCTCAAGTATCGATCTGCCCGATGGCCCGGTGGATACATTGTTGATCAAATTGCCCAAGGCGCTGCGTTTGTTGGCGGATCAACTGTGTCGTTATCGCGCCCTGTTACATCAAAACACGCAAGTGATATTTGCCGGTATGGTCAAGCATATGAGTGCGGGCCACTTCACTACCATTGAATCGTTACTCGGCCCCACCACCACGTCACTGGCAGAGAAAAAAGCGCGGCTGATTTTTGCCCCGGTGGCGTTGCCTGCATCGCCGTTACCTGCGCCTGTGCAATACCAGTACCAGGGCCTGCCACTTATCGCCCTGGCCAATGTATTCAGTGGCGAATCACTGGACATTGGCGCACGCTGCCTGCTCAAACATTTTCCCGAACAGTTGCCGGGACCACGGGTGGCAGACCTGGGCTGTGGCAATGGCATTCTGGGTTTGTGGGCGGCAAAAAAACTTCCAGACGCGCGCGTGGATTTTTATGACGAATCCATGATGGCGGTTGCCAGTGCAGAACAGAATGCCGCGGCCTGGGGGCTGGCAGATCGCTGCCGCGCCATTTGTGGCGACGGCATGGCACTGGCGGAAGACGAGACCTACGATGTGATTCTGTGCAATCCGCCGTTTCATCAACAACAGGTGGTGGGGGATTTTATTGCCCGGCAGATGTTCCATGACGCGCGCCGCTGCTTGCGGGCGGGCGGCGAGCTGTGGGTGGTGGCCAACCGGCACATGAACTATCACCAAAGCCTGAAGCGGTTGTTCGGCGATTGCACTACCCGCAGCGACGACACGAAGTTTGTGGTGCTGACCTCGGTAAAAGCGTGATGGCGTGTCCCAAGTGCCATTATCAGCGTAAACCCACCGATCAGGGACATCCGGATCTTTGCCCGGCCTGCGGCATTGCGATCAATAAGTGGCGCCCGGCGGATGAGCCAGAAACCGCTGTGCGCACGGTTGAGGCGCGGCCGGGTCTGGTCGAAACACTGTTAGTGCCAGCCCGCGACGGATTTTTGTGGCCACGTGCGGGCTTGTGGCTGGCGTTACTCTTGTGGACCGGTTGGTTTGCAATGCACGGCATCGATTGGGAAGTGATTGGTGGTTCCTTCATGCATAACATCAATCTGCCGTTTCACGAATTCGGCCACGTTGCGTTTTCGCCCTTTGGCCGGTTTATGGCGATACTGGGTGGCAGCCTGTTCCAGCTGATATTGCCCTTGGGGCTGGCGGCGGCGTTTGTGTTGCAGCAGCACAATAATTTCGCCGGCAGTGTATGTTGCTGGTGGTGTGGCCAGAGTTTTGTGGATCTGGCGCCGTATATTCAGGATGCGCCATACCGGGCGTTGCCCTTGGTGGCGGGTATGGGCGAAGAGGCGCACGACTGGGGCAATTTATTGACCATGACCCATAGTTTGCATTGGGCGAAGCCCCTGGCAAACATCAGCTTTTTTGTCGGGTTAGTTTTGATGGGATTGGCGCTTTACTGGGGCTACCAGTTATTGCGTAAACAAAAACAAGCGGAGGCTGTATGAGTATTGCAATCGGGTGTTTGATTCTGGCGGCGGCATTGATTTATATCGCCAAAATTCCGGTGGCGGTAGCCATGGCCAAACTCGATGGTCGCTACGATAATCACCATCCCCGGGCGCAACAAGCCCGGCTTACGGGATTTGGCGCACGGGCGCTGGCGGCTCACCAGAATGCCATTGAAGCGTTTCCACTGTTTGCGGCCGGGGTCCTGGCCGCACTCTGGGCGGGGGCGGCACTGGAAACAGTGAACACCTTGTGTATCGTGTTCATCGTCGCACGGGTGATTTATATGGTGTTGTACTGGATGGACCTGGACAAGCTCCGGTCCACGGTCTGGTTCGTGGGGTTAATTGCGAGCTTCTGGCTTATGGCGTTAGCGGTCTGAGTCACAAGAAACGCGGAAATAGAGGGCACTATGGCATCGTTGCAGGAACAATTGCTGAAAGCAGGCTTGGCCGACAAAAAGAAGGCCAAGGAAATTAACAAGCAAAAACGCAAAGACAAACAGGTCGCACGGCGCAGTACCGACGCGCCTGTGGACGAGATAAAAGCGGCGGCAGAAGCGGCGCGTTTGCAAAAAGTCGAGAAAGACCGGGCGCTCAATGCCGAGCGGGACGCACTGGCACAGGAAAAGGCCATCGCGGCACAAATCCGGCAATTGATTGTTACCAATCGTCAGTCCAAGAAAGGCGGCGAGCTGGCATACAACTTTACCCACGGCAAAAAGATCAAAAAAATCTACGTTACGGAAGAATTGCAAAAACACCTGATTGCCGGACGGCTGGTGATTGCCATGCTGGACGAGCAGGCGGAAATCGTGCCGCGGGTGATCGGCGAAAAAATTGCCGAACGCAATGCCGACCTGGTGATTTTACCCGCGCAGGCTGCCGAGGTGCAGGAAGATGATCCCTATGCGGATTATCAGATCCCGGACGATCTGATGTGGTAAAGCTGTCAGCAGTGCTGGTCCAGTAAAAGGGTGTTGCCGTCCGGGTCTGTCAACGTGAGGCTGGCCGGCCCCTGCGAGTTGGGATCGACTTCCGAATCCAGCGCAATGCCCGCCGCTTTCAGTGCGGCCTGAATGTCCCGTATATCGGGGGCGTCCGGATTTTCCGTGCAGTCCTGATGCCAGCGTGGGTTGAAGGTGAGTATGTTGTTGTCGAACATGCCCTGAAACAGGCCAATCACGTGCTGGCCATTCTTCATAATCAGCCAGTTTTGCGCGATGTCGCCAGCGATCTCGTTAAAACCCAATGCCGAGTAAAACTGCCTGGAGGCGTGAATATCTTTGACCGCCAGGCTGACAGAAAATGCGCCTAAATCCATCGTGGTTCTCCTCCTGATTAGCGAAAGGCGCCTCAGCGCCCTTGGTGTTCTTTAACGATACCCTGCCAGGTTTTTTCGATAGCCGGTACCAGGTCCTCGAACGCGGCGCGTTCGGTGATGACCCGCATGTCATCCACGGCATCGGTGGTGCTCCAGACACTGGCAGCTTTGCTTTCTTTGGCAGTTGCTTCGGCAATGCCATAGAGAAATTCTGTGCGCACATCGAACAATGCCGCGGTGGCGGTGGTTGTCACCGATACGTCTTTGTTTTTCAGAAAGCCAAGGGCAATAGTATTGAGTGGCGCAAATTTTTGTTCGCCAGCGTGGAAGCTGGTATCAAAGGTATATATTAGCAGCACATCCGCGCGCAGGCGGGCGGCGGCCTGGCGGAGATCCTTGATGGAGTCCAGCCGGGTGGGCAGTAAAATCTGGTTGATCGGTGCCACGCCGCGCACGCCGGGCATTTGGTTCAGGCGCTCGATATCCGTTTCGGACTCTGCTTCCCGCGTGGTCATGACGCTGTAGCGGCCGTGACCGTAGCTGGCTTGTTTGTAATTCTGGTAGCCGGTGGCCTGAATGCGTGCAATGGCGATGTTGGCGGGGAAATTGGCGGCGGGTTGTTTTGACATCACTTCATTGATGTCATTGTCGGCCAGCTCGTTGAGCGGCGCACTGCCGCCGGGGGTGGTGTAAGACGCGCAGCCGGCCAGACCCGCGAGCACTAACAGACTGAGAAACAAAGCTTTCATTGCGTGGTTCCTTGAGCAATAGACGGCCTGCCAGAGTCTACACCCACTTGGCGGGTGCTCCAACCAAGGGGACAAATTGTCGTAAGTGTTGTGACACATCAGGTATTGGCCGCACGGGGCGTTATAATCGGCGTTTGTCTTCAACGCCTTGGTCAGGCAGGTGGAATTGATGAAGTCCGAATCGGAAATGATCGCTGCGGTGACACAGTGGGTAGAGGACGTGGTCATTGGCCTCAACCTGTGCCCGTTTGCACGCAAGCCCCAGCGGGCGGGCCTGGTGCGCTATCAGGTGTCGGGCGCCCGGGACGAAGAAGCACTTCTGGCCGACATGGCCTACGAGTGCGGATTACTCGCCGAACTGCCGGCCAGTGAACTCGAAACCACCCTGATCATTGTGCCCGGATGCCTGGCGGCGTTTGAGGACTACAACCAGTTTCTGGATCTGGCCGAGGCGCTGATTGCGCATTTGGGTTATACCGGTGAATTTCAGTTGGCGAGCTTTCACCCGGATTACCAGTTCGCCGGCACCGAGCCCGGGGATGCGGAAAATCTCACCAATCGCGCGCCCTATCCGGTATTGCACCTGATTCGGGAAGCGTCGATTGAGAAAGTCCTGGCGCACTATCCGGATCCTGAAGCCATACCCGAACACAATATCCGGCGCGTGTCCGCGCTGAGCGCAGACGAACGCGCGCGGCTCTTTCCGTATTTATTCGGTGGCCATTTGTCGGGTGGATAGCCGGCATTGAGACGCGCTGGCTGCAATGTGTATTCAAGCCGGTAAAGTAGGGCCATTGCTATTGCCTGAACCCTGGAGGATGTGAACATGACAGATCGGTTAACGCGGGGCGAAGCCATTCGCCGGCAAGTCATGGGGGACGCGCATGTAGATCGTTCGCTTAACAAGGTGTCGGACTTTGACCGCGATCTTCAACGCTACGTGATGGAGTCCGCCTGGGGCAGTGTCTGGGATCGCGACAGCGCGGTGTTGCCGCGCAAGACGCGTAGCCTGATGACTCTGAGTATGTTGATTGCGCTGCGCGCTACTGAAGAATTGAAGGGGCATGTGCGGGGCGCAATTAACAACGGTTGCTCCGAAGCGGAAATCCGCGAAGTCATTTTGCATTCGGCGGCCTACTGTGGTTGTCCCGCAGCGTTGGCGGCGAGCAGGGCGGCCGCGGAGGTGTTGGCCGAGCTGAAGTCAGCCTGACCCGGTCAGGCGAGGGGGCCGCGTTGCGCCCCCTGTGTCTCAATATCAGTTGCCGTCGGCACCTTCAACGGGGCCTTCTTCCTCGGCCGCCTGTGAAGCGGCAGCGCCTTCATACGTGCAATCCCAGCCCCAACCGCGCAGTTTGTCGGCAAAGCTATCGGCCTGGGCTTCACAGTAGCCGGCTTCATTCTGGGCCCGCCACAAGGTCTCTGAGCTGCCTTCCTTGGTGTACACCACTTCACAGGGGACTACCTGCCCCGGTGTGGTGTAAACCACGGCTACGCTGCGCTCATTGCCACCATTGGTGCAGGTGTAGTTGTTGGCCAGGGCGCTGGAGGCCAATCCCATCATGATCAGTGCGCTGATTGTTTTCATAGTGATGTCCTTGGTGTTGTTGCAGGTTCTGAGCCTCAGGCCGGGCTGTCGAACAGGGTGGGGTGCTCATTCAGGGCCTGATGCAAATTGAATTTACCTAACACACGGTAGGCGTCGAAATGCATCTCGTCAAAAAACTGGTCTGCGGTGCTGTCGTTGGGAAAGGCGTTGTCTGTGAGTGCAAAACTCTTGAGCAGCGTGGGGCTTTCAGGCGTGAGCAGGCTCTTCACGTAGATCAACACACCCTCTTTACCAGAGGCATAGTGAATGCGGCCGGTGGCAAAACAGCTGGCATGTTCATTGCCTTTTTTGCTCATCAGTTCGTCCACATCAATTTTGATCAGGCAATCAAAATCCGCTATGGCGTGCTGAATCAGCAACTGCAAATCGGACAAATTGGTTTCAGGGTCGGCACCGGCATCGCCGGCGATTATCACCGGCAGCTCGCGGCGCAATAATTCATACACGCCGAGGTTTTCGAAGTGGCCGCCATCGGTGAGGTGAATGTTGCTTTCCGTTTCACTCATGCCGATGCCAAACATTTCACGAAAAATCAGCCAGTAAGGCATGTGGCTGAAGCGGGCGCCGGCGGCGCGCGGTGCTTTGGTCCAGAAGCCCAAGCGGAAATTCAGCAGCGCCATCAGAAAGCTTAGCGCCCAGTTCGCGGTTTGCGCGGTACCCGGGTCCACGGCGGCACCGGAGGTGGTCATGGATTCGCCCAGGGTCATACGGCCAGACTGAAAAACTTCGCTCTTGGCAAACCCGGTCACGGGCGAGCCGCAGTAAAGCGGTGACAGGGTAAAACTGGCGCCGAGCCGATCGCGCCACAAGCGCTTTTTGGAATTGCGGGTGGTGAGTGTGGTATTGATCAGCGGCAGGGGTGCACCGGTTTCGGGGTTGAGGTTGCACAACAGCATATCGCCGGAATGGTCCCGGTCGTTGCCTTCCTTGCGCACAAAAAACGCATTGCACAAACGGGCCAGGTAGTAGCTGTGCATACTGGTGCGGTTAATGCTCGCGAAGGCGGCCAGCACCAGCGCAATACTGAGCCATATCCAGAAGCCGGTGGTTTCCACCAGCCCCATGTGAAACACCAGGTGATAACACAAGGCGGTGATGCCGTAGAGCAACAGGGTAATGCCCATCATGGCGAGCTTCGGGCGCAGTGCCCCGAATCTGAGCGCCGTGGCGCCGCCCACCAACGGCAACAGGTAGCTCATGTGTTTGCCAAGGGTCTCGATGGATTCTTCGCCGGCCATGGCCACCAGCATGTCGCCCAGTTGTGCCACCATGGGCAGGCTGCCAATCAGCCCCAGCACCAATGCTGCGGTGAGCAGATTGCCCATCCAGCGCCGGGGAGCAAAATTGTGACTGTGTATGCGCTGGCGCCAGAACGCCATGGTGGGAATCACCAGCAGGTAGAGCCCCAGGAAAAATCCGCTGAAACCAAGCGCAAGCAGGTAGCCCACGTGGCCTTCGATCTGATCCGCGCCCGGCATATGCCAGCCCTGGGGCCAGTCCACGGCGGCATGGGGCAGGCCAAACAGCCAGATCACAAACAACAATACCGGCAATACGATGAGCAAGTTGAATAGCGTACTGGCCAGCAGGGCCGCGAACAGCGTCATGCTGTTCACGCCTTTGCCGTCGATCAGGTATTTGCCGTGCGCGCGCAGCCAGCCCAGCACATTGCCGCCATTGGCGCGCTGACTGAACAGGTGGTCGTCGTCGGCGGTTTCGGCCTGATGCTTTAACCACTGGAAGCAGCTGCCGGTATAGCCGCCACCGGACACGGTGGACAGGTAATCCACCTGTTTCATCTTGCCGGCCTCAATCAGCGCTTCCAGAAAACCCAGATGAAAGCAGGCCGAGCGGATACCGCCGCCGGAAAACGCCACGCCCACGCGGGGTTTTGCCGGCGCAACGCCGGCCTTCTGCCGGCGTTGTTCAATCCAGCGGCTTTCGGCCGCACTCACATCGTCGAAGTTATGGGTTTCGCTCATGAAGCGTAATCCGCCAAACAGCTTTTTGATGGTTGGAACTGATAACCCACCGGGTTGTCGCGGTGTTGTTTCAGGTACTCAATCAGTGCCATGCGTTGTTCATGAGTGAATACAGGACCGATCACGCCCTTCGGTAATGGGTTGGCTTTGTAGTTGCTTTTGTACGCGCTCCATTGTTCCGGCGTGGCGGCAAAGGCGTGGCCGGTGTTGTGGTTGCCAGTGATGCTGGTGTCAAACCAGAAGCCGTTGTTTTCCTGATCGGGCAATGGTTCGTGTTCGTAGCCGAGTTTGACCGGGTCGTAGTCGCGGCGGCCTACAAAAAATTTCGTGGTGCGCTCGGCCGGGGGTACCAGCATTTCATAAATGTTGGGCACGGAACCGTTGTGCAGGAAGGGTGGGCTGGCCCACACACCGGCGAGGGGACGGGGTTTGTAGCCCGGCAATTGCTGGGGCAGGTCGAGCGTGCCGAAGCCTTCCAGACACATGATCTGCTCGTAGCTCAGGTTGTTGTCCTGGTAGTAACGGTTTTTGATCAACAAACCAATTACGTTCAGGCCCAGACCTTCGGTGATCGCAGCCGGGTCGATGGAGGCCAGCGTTTGTTCGATGTTTTGTTGGGCGAAATTGAGATCCCACCACAGGGCATTAATCTGGCACTGGGTGCTGCAGCTCAATTGCTTGTAGGGTGATTTCGCTGCGCTCAGTTTGTAAGAGGGCTTGAGCTCAAACTGATCCAGTACCGCTTTGATGGCCGGCGCAGGCGACGGTTGGAAACCGTTGTCGGCGAGGGTATCGGGTACCGGGAAGCCGGCGGCCAGTGTGGTGAAGGCCGCGCGCGCGTCTTCACTCAGTTTTTCGCTTTCGGCCAACGCCTGCAGACGTGCCAGCATGTCGCGCGCCAGTTGGCGTTGCAGCAGCGGATTCAGTTCGCGTTTGATGGTGTCGCGGGTGATCCCGGCCGGGGTCAGGTCGTAGGTTTTGTCGATGAACCCGCGCGCGGCGGTGGGGTCGGTGCCGATATGGTCCAGATCGATCACTTCAATCAGCCACTGATCTTCCACGTTGGTTTTCAATGGCGCCTCGGCCATCTGCCGGGGTTTGCTGGATACGTGCGGGCCGTGGCACTCCACGCAATGGTTTTCAAACAGGGCTTCGCCCTGTGCGGCCAGGTCGTGATCAATGGCGCCAAACAGGGCTTCCGGCCACTCGGGCTCCTGCAGGGTCTGCAGTGTGTGCTCGATTTTTTCAATGTCGGCGATCAGTACCGAGCTGCGGAACTGTTCGCTTGCCGGTAACGGCTCGCCTTCGGGCGTAGTGAGCGGAATGACCGCACCAACACCCAATGCTTCGCCCACATTGCGCGCCAACGGCTGGGCTACGGAGCCGTTGTACTGCACCCAGTTGAACTTCCAGATATTCCACAGGAAGGGGTAGCTCACCGGGGCTTCTGACACCTGCATGTTGGATTCGATCAGGTGATCACCGAACAGGGTGTTGGCAATGCGCCCCAACGCGTCGGTGCGTCCATAGCCTTCCCGGGTGGGGTAAAAGTGGGCCAGCGGGTTATTTTGTTTGATCTCCACAAACGCTTTTACCGTGTCAAACAACTCGGCTTTGAGTTTGTCTTTGTCGCCGCCATCTGCGAGTACCTTGTCCGCAAAGCGATTGAATTTCATCGGGTTGGCCCAGGTTTCCACCAGTGCGGTAATCAGACTGGGACCGAAGGTGCCACGGTTGAGGTCGGTAAAGGCGTGCATGGCCTGGCCACCATCCACTCGCACAGCGTAATTAATACCGTCTTTCTTGTAGTGCAGTTCACCCATGTGACAGGCGGCGCAGGAAATATCCAATACGTCTTCGCCCAGATCCTGATTGAAATGCTTGGTAAAGCCTACCGGCAGATGATCCGGGTTGGCACTGCTGGCGACCGGGTCCACAATGAATTTGAACCGGCGCATGTTGGCCGGGTCGGCAAAACGCTGTTCGGACAGCGGCATTTCCAGATTGATAAACCAGTTGTACCGCAACGCGGTCAGGTTTGCACCCTGCGGCACGGAGGTGCCTTGCGGTGTGTAGTAGTAGGTATCGCGTTCGGCCTGGGTCCAGTTCTGGTTCAGGTACACGGTTTTTTGCGTGACTTCTTCCGGCGGTTGCAGGCTTTTAGAGGTCTCCACAAAAAAGACGAAGCCGCCGACGACCAGCGCCGCCGCTGCAAAGCCCAGAATGAGCAACCACTTGATGAGTTTTATGATCCCTTTCATGGGTGTATTCCTGTCAGTGGGTGTGATTAAAGTGATTTGAGGTATTCGATAAGTGCGCGTTTATCTTCCGGGCTCAGGTGCGTGCCAAACAGGTGGCCGGCATTGCTGTTGCCTGGCAAGCGGGTGTCGAAGTCGCTGACCTGATCGGCCGCCAGCACCTCGTCCGACAAACCGACATTGACCGGATCGAACTCGACTTTGCCCACGGCGAACTGGGTCCGTCGTTTTTCCGGCGACAGCATTTCTGCCAGTGTCGGGACAGAGCCATTGTGCAGGTAAGGTGCGGATGCCCAGATGCCGGATAAAGGCCGCGCTTTGTAATAGCGCGGATCTTCATCAATCGGCGCATCCTTGACCTTATGCGCACTCAGTACCCCTTGCATGGTGGCGGCCAACGGGTGATCCAGCAATGCGCCGATGGTGGCGTGGGCCACCAGCTTGATGGCCGGTGCGGTTGCACCGAATTCCGGGCCAGCGGCAAACAGCAGTTTGCGGCCTTCAAAGTCGCCGGTTTGTGCCTGATTGCCGAGGAAGTTATCCACCATGGTGGGGTCGGTGCCCACCTGGTCAAGGCTGACTTTGGTGGCCTTGATCATGCGGTCGGGGTCGTTACGGTCCGACAGAGCATGACAAGCCAGACAGTTTTCGGCGTACAGGGTTTTGCCCTGCGTCACGAGATCGGAGTTGAGCGCACCCAATACCTGGGTTGGCCACTGCGGCGAGGTGAGTTTATACCAGCGATCCTGAATGGGACCGAGGTTGTTGATTTCGATGCTGGATTTGTAGCCCAGGCCATGATCGTTGTGGTGAATGTCCAGATCACCAAAGACCGCGAGGGCGGTGGTGGCATTCTGAATGAGTGGACCGGGGCCGGCATTGGGAGCGGAGGCGTTCCACTGCACCAGATCCATGTGCGGGGCATCCCACAGTACCGGATAACTCACCGGGGCGTCGGGGTCGCGGCGGTTTTCCTCAATGCCCAGAAAGGACACGGTTACGGCGTTGAATATCTGCCCGAACGCATCCAGTCGCCCGCGACCGTAATGGCTGTCGGTGCGATTGATGTGCTGGCGTTTGATCAGCGATTGGGTCCACTGGCTCACCTGTTCCCGCAGCGCAGGCTCCGCTTCGCCTACGGCCTGGGCAAAGCGGCTGAATTTTTCGTTGTCGCGCAAGGTGGCATTGAGCGCATCGATGACACTTTGTTCGAACAGCTGGAATTCCAGCATGGCCTGGCCGCCATCAATGTGGATTTGCTGATTCTGGTAGTAGACCTGACCCGAGTGACAGGCAGAGCAGCCAAGCCCGACCCAGGCGTGACCGTCGCGCGGCGGCGTGACAGTAATGCCAATGGGAAAATTGTCCGGGTTGGTGTCGCTCGCGCCGGAAAATGCGAAACCGAAACGACTCAGATTTTCTTCACTGGCAAAGGGCGATGTGTCATTGGCGCGTTCGAGCGCCTTGAACCAGGTGTCAGGCAATACGCGCGAGCCGAAGGTGGTAAACCAGGAAAATTCCCGGTCGGCATCGGTCCAGTTCTGGTCCAGCAACAGCATGCCGGTGTCGGTGTGAGTGGATGGTGTTTCAGGTGTGGAAGGGTTACAGGCGGCGAGCAAACCCGCAACCGCAAAGAGCAGCACCCCGTTCTGCCCTGGCAATGTGTTCACAATATGTCCTTGTGGCCTTGGCGGCTGAAAGTCAAAAACCGTCCCTGTGGCCCTGTTAGTTGTACCATCAAACAACCGGCGATAAGTGCCGGGTGTGAGGAAATCAGGCCCGCTGAATAAAACTGTGGAGGGTTGGTAACCGTCAGCCAGCGTTTTGTCGTTTTGATCATTATTCACGCTTGCCGGGTTTGGTACACAAACCGACAGAAAGCTGGCTTTTTTTACCACATTTACGCGCCAATTACATGTCATCTGGCGGCCTGTTGGTTTATTTACCGGCCATCAATTGGCACAATTGCGTTTGGTTTCAGGTGACCTGATGTTGGATTACGCGCCAACAGGCCAATCGCCGTGCCGTGCAGAGCGGAAGCACGACACGCGATAGATAAAAGATCAATCAACAAAAACAAACCAATAACAAGAACCGGGGGTGCCTATGCGCGCCATATTGCTATGGGGGATGCTACTGCTTGTCGGTGGCGTGATAACAGACGCCAATGCGCGCAGTATTGCGGTGACGGGGGATATGCCCGCCGCCACGGTGCAGGATCGCATGGCCTTCTATGAAGATCCGGATGCGCAGCTCAGTTTCGAGCGCCTGCGCGCGCGCGCGCCGGAATTGATGCAGCAGGCAGATGCAATGCCCACGGGCCTTGGTTTCAGCCGTTCGGCCTATTGGGTCAGCATTGAATTGCACAACCCGTCATCCGAGCCTGTGTCGGCCTTTGTGCGTCAGGACTACCCGCTGATCGATCATTTGTCAGTGTGGATGCCGGATGGCACCGGCGGTTACCAGCATTGGGAAACTGGCGATCGCACACCCTACGACACCCGTCCGATTGCGGTGCGGGATTTTGTGTTCCCCTTCACGCTGGCGCCGGGCAGCACGCAAACGGCCTATCTGCGGTTTAAATCGGACGGCCCCATCAATCTTGGCTTGTCGGTGGTGAGTGCGCCGGCACTGCTGAATATCACCAGCAGCGAGCAGTTATTGTTTGGCGCCTATTACGGTGGCTTTCTGGTGTTGGTGTTTTACAATCTGATTTTATTTCTGGCCGTAAAAGACTCCGCCTACGTGTACTACATGGTCTATGTGGTGGCCTACGGGTTTTATATGTCGGTGCACAACGGTCTGGCGTTCCAGTACCTGTGGCCTGGCAGCCCTTGGGCCGCGAATCAGAGCCTTTTACTGTTGCTGGGCATATCCCTGTTGTTCGGGCTGCATTTTTCGCGGGTGGTGTGTTCCACCCGGCGATGGTCGCCCGGATTGGATCGGGTGGCGGTGGTGCTGCTGGTGACCACTGCGGCGCTCCTGCTGGTGACGCCTTTCGTCGCCTATCAATACCTGATTCTGGCCTATTCGCTGCTCACGGTTTTGGTGTGCGTGACTATTCTGGTGTTGGGTACGCTCAGCTGGCTCAAAGGCTCGGTGCCGGCGCGCTATTTTATGGTGGCCTGGATTGGCCTGATGGTGTCGGTGCTCATCTACATGGGCAAGCAGTTTGGCTTCTTTCCGCACAATTTTTTCACCCAGAACAGTTTTCAGATGGGTTCGCTGGTGGAAATGGTGCTGCTCAGCCTGGCGCTCGGCGCGCGGGTGAACGAGATGCAGAAGCTGGGCTTTTCCGATGCGCTCACCGGCTTGGCAAACCGCCGGAAGTTTGACCAGGTGCTGCCCCTGGAACTGGAAAAATGGCATCAAAGCAAAAGCAGTTTTGCCCTGCTGGTGATGGACATAGATCACTTCAAACGCATTAACGATGAGCACGGTCATGCGGTGGGCGACAAGGTTCTGGCTGCGCTGGGCCAATTGCTGCGCAAAAATGTCCGGCGTCCGAGCCTGGCGTGTCGTTTTGGCGGCGAGGAATTTGTGCTGTTGCTACCCGGTGCCGGTGCCGAACAGGCCATGGGGCTGGCGGAACGTTTACGTGTACTGGTGTCGACCAAGCCGCTGGCCGAGGTGAATGTGACCGTGAGCATCGGGGTGGCGGTGTGTGATTCCTTTGCCATGACCCGGTCGGGCGCCTTGTTTGAGGCCGCCGATACGGCACTGTATGCGGCGAAACAAGCCGGTCGTAATCAATGTCTGTTGTATGAACTGCCGACCGAAGAGCGCCGTCTGGTGGAGGCCGTTTAGTGGTTCAACAAACAAAAAAGGCGATCGTTGGATCGCCTTTTTTATTGGAGCGACGCTGCCGCTCTTACTGCGCGTCAGGTCTTATTTCTTTTTGCCTGCGGGCTTGGCGGGTGCTGCTACTTTGCCAGCGGTATTTTTGGCGGCTGGTTTGGTTGGCACTTTAGAAGTCGCGGGTTTTTCAGTCTTAGCCATTTCAGTCTATCTCCTGGATAGTTGGCGGCAAGGTTCTTTACTTGCTGCGCCGGTTACCAACACCGTGTTGGCAACCATAAATCTATACCTTTTATGGCACTTGGCAAGGGGGCGGAAAAAATATTTTTCCGGCTCGATCCGTGCGCACTATTTTGGCGGCAAACTCAACGCAAAGGTCTCGGAAAGTTCGACCCAGGTAGACAGCTGTTCCTCGGAATCCACACCGGCGGCGGCGATGTAAACCATGCCGCGCAGGGGCTTGCCGGTAAAATCCATTTGCCGTACGTAGGGCACCTTCAGGCAGGCTTCGTAGCGATCCGGTCCGACCCGGGCCATGAGCTCTTCGCCCACCACGCCGCAACACATATTGCCATTGAGCATCATCGCCAGGCCGCCAAACATGTTGCGTTCACTGTAGTTGTCATGGTGCTGTAACTGGTCGCGGATGCGGCCAGCCAGCGCTTCAGAGTAGGCCATAGATTATGCCCTCCTGGGTTTCACGTAGATGAGTCGTGCTGTGGTAATCCATTTGCCGCGCAGTCGCTGTGGCGAGGTCGGGCGAGCTGAAACGCGCGACCAGGTGCAGGGCAAGATCGATGCCGGCGGATATGCCGGCCGAGGTTGCCAGCGAGCCGTGGTCGATGAACCGCACGTCCCGCTCGAGCTGCAAGGCGGGAAACTGTTGATGCAGCGCTTCAAAATCTTCCCAGTGGGTTGTGACTGGCCGATGATCCAGCACGCCGGCCTGTGCCAGTAAAAAAACGCCGGTGCACACGCTGGCCACGCAACGCGTTTGTCTGGCCGCCTGCGCAAGCCAGTGCATCAAGTCGGCATTTTTTTGCGCAGCGTCGGTGACGCCGCCGGGGACGATTAACAGGTCAAGCGGTGCCTGTGACAGGTCGGTATCCGCGCGGATGGTCAAGCCGGCGCGGGCGCGGATAGCGGGTTGCTGGGCGAGCGTGTGGGTGACAAACGGTGCCGGTTGGTTGTGTCGCTGTGCGACCCGGGTTGCCGTGGTGAACACTTCGTAGGGGCCGGCAAAGTCGAGCAGCTCTACATCGTCGTATAGCAGTATGCCTACGTTAAGCATAACGTCATTCCTTGGATGGTTTATTCGCATCCCGGGCGAACAGGTCTGGCGGGCAGGTGGGCAAGCGCACCACAACAAACGCCCCCAGTAACAACAGGCCAATGCCTGCCAGACGGACCGCGGTCGATTCGATCAGCCAGAGCGACACGCCACCGAATAATGCGATTGAACCAAGCGCGATGCGTTTAATGGCAGGATCAATGCAGCGCTGCGTTTGCCAGCGCAAAATCATAGGACCAAAGGTGGCGTTGCCCAGCAACCAGTTGTACCAACGTTCTGAGGAACGGGCAAAACACGCAGCCGCCAGAAGCAAAAAAGGTGTGGTGGGCAGCAGAGGAAGGGCTACACCTAAAGCCGCCAGCGCCACACATAAAAAGCCTAGCACTAAATACAGTGTTTTTCCTGTAAATACAGGCTTTTTCATTATTTGATCCCGGCACTGAAGCATTGAAATAAATCCATTAAACCCCATTTGGTTTTTGAGAGGTAGTCATCCATGAGCGAAAAACTGCGGCTGGTTTGCAGCCAATGCCAGACCATTAACCAATTTACCCCCGAACGACTGGCCGATGGTCCCAAGTGCGCCAAGTGCAAACAGGCGCTATTGAATGCCTCGCCGGTAGAGGTGAATGCCCACTCACTGCAGCGACACATTGCGCACAACGGTGTTCCGGTGCTGGTGGATTTCTGGGCGCCCTGGTGCGGCCCGTGCCGGCAATTTGCGCCGGTGTTCAGCCAGTTTGCCGCTGCTCAACCTGCCATCCGCTGCCTCAAACTCAATACCGAAGCCGAACCGGCTGCCGGGTCCGCTTTCCAGATTCGTTCTATCCCAACGCTCGCCTTATTCCTTCAAGGCAGGGAACGGGCGCGTATCTCGGGCGCGTTGCCGCCGCAGCAGTTGAGCCAGTGGGTGCAGCAACAGTTGGGGTGACGTGACGCACGGAAATGACGCCTGCACTGGACTAGAATCTTCTGACCGATACAAACAGCGGGACCGCGTTATGTTTTCTCTCTCCAAACTTCATCAATCCCTTTTTCTGACCCTGTTGGGTGCAGGCCTTACCGCCTGTGGCGGTGGTTCCGGTTCAACAGAAACGGCCACCTTTAATCTGGCCATTACCGACGGGCCGGTGGAAATGGCGGACGCTGTACGGGTCACGTTTACCGAAGTGGAATTGAAACCTGCCGGTGGTCCGGCTGTCTCGATTACCCTGGACGAACCGTTGACTCTCAACCTGTTGGATTACCAGGGCAGCCTGAGCGAACCCTTGGTGCAGAATGCGACCCTGCCTGCCGGCGAATACAATTGGGTGCGATTGGGTGTGGCCGATAACGCCGAGATAGAAATCAGTGGTGCCATCTATCCGTTGGAAATTCCCAGCAGCGCACAATCGGGGTTGAAACTCAATCGCGGTTTCACCCTGGCCGCGGGCGGCGTGTCCAGTTTCACGATTGATTTTGATCTGCGCAAATCAGTGCATCAGGAAGGCACGGGCGATTATAAACTGCGCCCGACATTACGCATGGTAGACAATCTGGAGGTGGGCAGCATTTCAGGCACGGTGGCTGAAAGCTGGATTACCGACGTGGAGTGCAACAATGGCGACAATAACGACACCGGCAATGCCGTGTATTTGTTTGCGGGTGCGGACGCCGAGGTAGCGGATATCAGCGGCGCGGCCACTGATCCCATCGCCACCGCGAGCGTGAACTGGAACAGCAACGCGTCGGCGTACGAATTCGGCTTTGGCTTTGTGGCTGCAGGCGATTACACCCTGGCGTTCACTTGCGATGCGATTCTGGATGACCCGATGGTAGTGGATGTGCTGGCATTCAGCATTCCGGTGAACGCCAGCGTCAGTGCCGATGCCGATACGCAAGTGCAGATCGGCGTGCCGGTACAATAAACTCAGCGGCCGATCAGATCGCGGGCAATGATGAGTTTCATGATCTCGTTAGTGCCCGCGTAAATCTTCTGGACCCGGGAATCCGCCCACGCGCGGGCCACCGGGTATTCCCACATATAGCCATAGCCTCCGTGCAGCTGCATGCATTCGTCAGCCACTTTGCATTGCAGGTCGGTGCAGAGTAATTTGGCTTTGGCGGCGGTGGGCACGTCGAGTTTGCCCTCCAGGTGCAGTTCCAGACACTTGTCGACAAAGACCCGCTGCATGGTGATTTCCGCGCTCAATTGGGCCAGCACAAACTGGGTGTTCTGGAACTGGCTGATCGGTTTGCCAAAGGCTTTGCGCTCGCGCACGTAATCGAGCGTGTGTTGCAAAATGGATTCCGCCGACGCCACCGCATTAATGGCAACCGACAAGCGCTCCTGCGGCAGTTCCTGCATCAGGTAAATAAATCCCTGACCTTCCTGGCCCAATAAATTGGCTTTGGGCACGCGCACGTCCTGGAAAAACAGCTCGGAAGTGTCCTGCGCTTTCATGCCCACTTTTTCGAGATTTTTACCGCGGCTGAAGCCGGGGCTGTCGGTGTCCACCAGCAGCAGGCTGGTACCGGCGGCGCCGGCACTGGGATCGGTTTTGGCAACAACGATCACCAGGTTGGCGAGTTGGCCGTTGGTGATAAAGGTTTTGGACCCATTCAATACGTAGTGATCGCCGTCGGGCATCGCCGTGGTCTGCACCGATTGTAAATCGGAGCCGGTGCCGGGTTCGGTCATGGCGATGGCGGTGATGATCTCGCCGCTCACACAGCCGGGCAGATAGCGCTGTTTTTGTTCTTCGCTGCCCAAGCGGATCAGGTAGGGCACGGCGATATCGGAGTGCAGGCCCCAGCCAATGCCGGACAGACCTGCGCGTGAGACTTCTTCATCGACAATGGCGTTGTAGCGGAAATCCACGCCCACGCCGCCGTAGGCTTCCGGTACAGTCGGCGCAAGAAAACCCTGCTCGCCGGCTTTGAGCCAGAGCGCCGGGTCCACGTGGCCCTGCTTTTCCCAGTCGGCGTGGTGCGGCGCAGCTTCGGCGGCGAGGAAGCGGCGCAGGTTGTCGCGAAAGAGTTCGTGTTCGGCGTCGAACAGGGTGCGGGGGATCATGGCGTCTGTCTCCTGTGAGTCATCGGATTAAATTACCGCCTGGCTGACGGCCCGGCTATGACCTCAGGTGACATTTGCGCTGACCTGAACGATATAATCCGTTATCCCCTTTCCGGAACAGACCCATGCGACGCAACCGTTTTGATCACACCGGCGAAGGCCTCAGTTGGCAGACCTTCCGCACCCTCGTGCCGTTCCTGTTCGAATACCGCACCCGGGTGGCCCTGGCCCTGGCCTGTCTGGTGTTGGCCAAGGTGGCGAGTGTGGGGCTGCCGTTTGTGCTCAAGTACCTGGTGGATGGCCTGGATGCCGAAGCCGGCACGCTGGTGGCCTTGCCGCTGGGGCTCTTGTTGGCCTATGGCGGGGTGCGGCTCAGCACGGTGCTGTTCGGCGAATTGCGCGATACCCTGTTTGGCCGGGTGACCGAGCGGGCTATGCGTCGGGTAGGCCTGAAAGTATTCGAGCACCTGCACAACCTCGATCTGGCCTTTCACCTGGATCGGCGCACCGGGGGGTTGGCGCGCGACATTGAGCGCGGTAATTCCGGTATCAGTTTTTTGCTCCGGTTCATGGTGTTCAATATCGTGCCCACCCTGTTGGAAGTGGGCATGGTGGTGGGGGTGTTGCTGATTAACTACGCGCCCGGTTTTGCCCTGATCACGCTCGCCTCGGTGGTGCTGTATGTGGCGTTTTCCATTTGGGCCACCGAGTGGCGCACGGGCTTTGTGCGTCAGGCCAATGAAGCCGAATCCGCTTCCAGCGCCCGCAGTGTGGACAGCCTGCTGAATTTCGAAACGGTCAAATACTTTGGCAACGAAGCTTTTGAGGCCGAGCGCTACGATCGCGAGCTGGCCGCGTGGGAGCAGGCCCGGCGCAAAAACCGGTTGAGTTTGTTCGCGCTCAATGGTGGGCAGGCGCTGATTGTGGCCAGCGCCATGACCGCCATGATGGTGTTGGCGGCAATAAAGGTGCAGGCCGGTGACATGACCATTGGCGATTTTGTGTTGATCAATGCGTTCATGATGCAGATTTTTTTGCCGCTGAATTTTCTCGGGTTTGTGTACCGGGAAATGAAAGGCGCCTTTGCCGGTATTGAACGCATGTTTGCATTGTTGCGGCGAGCACCTGCCGTGCAGGATAAGGCCGACGCGCTGGCGCTGACGGTGCCTGAAGGCCGGGTGAGTTTTGAGCAGGTCAGCTTTGGTTACAGCCCGGAGCGGTCGTTGATTGACAACCTGAGCTTTGAGGTTGAACCGCGCCAGAAACTGGCGATAGTGGGCCCGAGCGGTGCGGGTAAATCTACCCTGTTTAAACTGCTATTCCGGTTTTACGATATTCAGTCCGGCTGCATCAGAATTGACGGTCAGGACATCAGCCAGGTATCGCAGCACAGCCTGCGCCAGGCCATCGGCGTGGTGCCGCAGGATACGGTGTTGTTCAACACGTCCATTGTGGAAAATGTCCGTTATGGCCGGGTCGACGCCACCGATGAGGACGTGCGCGAGGCCCTGCGCCTGGCGCATCTGGATGAATTTGTGGCGCGCTTGCCCGAGGGTTGGGATACCCAGGTGGGCGAGCGCGGCCTGAAGCTTTCCGGTGGTGAAAAGCAGCGCATTGCCATTGCCCGCGCGTTGCTTAAGCGGCCGCCGATCATGGTGTTTGACGAGGCCACCTCGTCGCTCGACAGCCAGGCTGAACGAGCGATCATGACCGCCATTAACGAAGTGGCCCGGCACCAGACCACACTGGTGATTGCGCACCGCTTATCAACAGTAGTGGATGCGGATCAGATACTGGTATTGCGCGAAGGCCAGGTGGCAGAGCGGGGCACCCACCCGCAGCTGCTGGCCGCGGGCGGGGTCTACGCGGGCCTGTGGCGCGCGCAGCAGCAGGAATGATATTTTCTAATCGCTAGCTGCTAGTTTCTAGTATCGGGCCAGCGCGATATCAGCGGGCAATGGTGCGTCGCCCCGGAAGAACTGCAGTTCAGCGGCCGATACCGGCTGGCCCAGAATCATGGTCAGTTCGCGCGCGATCGCATCGGCATCAACACCTTCCGGCAAGGTGTCGGTCTGGCTCAGTTTCTTCGTGTGTTTATCCAGCGCAGAGGTGCCGCCGGCGGGGAGATAAATGGCACCGGTGGTCAAGTCGACGGCAAAAGCGACCACGCCGGGTAAAATGCCAAAGAGCAATCCGGCTGCATCCAGGATCACGACGGTCGGATCCACCTTGCCATCGGTTTGTCCCACCCGCTCGGGGTAGAGAAAATAGCCACAGCCCGCGAGCTGCAGGGCCAGAAGGTAAACGGCGATTTTTTTCATAGTGGGTATCTACTTGCGTTGTTTAGAGTCTTTATAGGCGCCAGGGGTCAGGCCTGTCCAGCGTTTGAATGCCTTGTAAAACACGCTGGGGTCGGAAAACCCCATTTTATAGGCAATGTCCTGGGCTGGCAGTGCGTCATGTAACAAAAAGTGAATGGCCAGCCGGCAGCGCACGGCATCTTTGATTTCCTGAAAACTGTTGCCTTCCTCTTTCAACCGGCGTCGCAAGGTCTGGCTGGTGAGGTGCAGGGCGTCGGCAACCTGCTCCAGACTGAACTCTTCGCCGGTGCCGCCCTGATCCACCGCCTGATGCAAAAACTTGCGCACCTGTGCCGACACGCTGGCATCGCGCCGGTAATGGCTCAGCAGGCTGGCGGGCGCCTGTTCCAGAAACAGTTTAAGACTGGCTTCGGTTTGCTGAATGCGCTCCTCTAAAAACCGGCTGGCAAAGGTGACCTGATTTCGGGTTTGTCCATAGTGCGGTTGGATACCAAAGATGGCTTCGGCTTCTTGTTCAGCCTCCGGCCCCGGACTCGGTGCCTCAAAATCGATGCGCGCCACCAGCAGCTTTTTATCGATCAGCCAGCTGGCCCAGCGGATAAAAATCAGCGCCAGGGTTTCCATGTAAAACAGGTTGCTGAGTGGTGCCGGAGGCGGTGGTTGTTGGCTGAAAATGAAGCTGGCTTCGCTGTCGTTTTCGGTCAGCGACAGCTGAATATCATCACTCACCAGGGTAAAAAAACGCCCGGCGCGTTCATAGGCTTTACGCAGATTGGCGGTGCCAATGCAGGCGTGGCACATCATGGCAAAGGTGCCGGGTTTAAGGGCGCGGGCACTGTAGCCCCCGGTTTCATCGCCGGTGAGTGCCCACACGTGCTGCATTAACAGCACGTAGTCGTCTACCGGTAAACGCTCACCGCGGGCGATGGCGGCCAGGCAATCGGGTTTGCGCGCTAGCGGTGCTAACAGCGTCGAGCGGGAAAAGCCCAGGTGTTCGGCACCCACCAATAAGTGTTCGACATAGTGGTGGGCAACGCTGTGATTCATGCTGGCGCGGGATCAGATGCCCGGCTCAACCGGCGCATGCAGGGTTTCCACTTCGCCATCGCGCCCCAGCAGCAACACGTCCGCCGGGCGGTTGGCAAACAGGCCGTTGGCGATCACGCCGACTATCTGGTTGATGGCTGCTTCCATGGCGGCGGGCTCGGTAATGTGCAGGCCATGCACATCGAGGATTTCGCCGCCGTTATCGGTGATGACACCGGCGCGGTGCACCGGGTCGCCGCCGAGCTTGACCAGCTGCCGGGCCACATGCGCCCGGGCCATGGGAATCACTTCCACTGGCAGGGGGAATTGGCCCAGGGTTTCCACCCATTTGGAGCCGTCGGCAATGCAGACAAATTCCTGCGCCACGGCGGCAACAATTTTTTCCCGGGTGAGGGCGGCGCCGCCGCCCTTGATCAGGTTCAGGCGTGGGTCGGTTTCATCGGCACCATCCACATAGACCACCACCTCATCGACCGCGTTCAGGTCGTACACCGGGATGCCGTGAGCCTTCAGGCGCTCGGCCGAGGCTTCACTGCTGGCCACGGCGCCATCGAAATGGCCCTTGATGTCGGCCAGGTAATCGATGAAGTAGTTGGCCGTGGAGCCGGTGCCGACGCCCACAATGCTGCGGGTGTCCAACTTGGGTTTGATGTAATCCACGGCGGCGCGGGCGACGGCCTGTTTCAGCTGGTCCTGGTTCATTGTGTGCTCCTGAGGCTGGGTCGGGGATTATAACAGGGGGTGAAGGCGGGGCATAAATTGTTTACTATCGCTTTCCGCGCACGAATGTCGCGCAAAACGGATTTTTTTACCCAAAAATTTCCCACTTTTCAGTCTTTTGGTCCGGTTCAGAGTCAGTTATGCCAGAGTCCTACATCAAGCGCATCCTCAATGCGCGCATTTACGATGTCGCCGTGGAAACCCCCCTCGACGAGGCGCGGGCTCTGTCGATTCGTCTGGACAACCGGGTGTTGCTCAAGCGCGAAGACCTCCAGCCGGTGTTTTCATTCAAAATCCGCGGTGCTTATAACAAATTGCTGCAGCTGAGCCAGGCCGAGCGCGAGGCCGGTGTGGTCACTGCCAGTGCGGGCAACCACGCCCAGGGACTTGCCTTGGGCGCGCAGAAACTGGGTGTCAAAGCCACCATCGTGATGCCGCGCACCACGCCCTCTATCAAAGTGGATGCCGTCCGGGCCCGGGGCGCGCGCGTGGTATTGCACGGTGATGCGTTTGACGAGGCTTTAGCGCACGCGCTCAAACTCACCAAAGACAAGGGCATGACCTATGTGCCGCCCTACGATGACCCGGATGTGATCGCCGGCCAGGGCACCATCGGTCTGGAAATCCTGCGCCAGTACCCGGGCGATATCGATGCCATTTTTCTCGCCGTGGGTGGTGGCGGCCTGTGCGCCGGCGTCGCCGCTTACATCAAGTATGTGCGCCCCGACATCAAAATCATCGCGGTGGAACCGGAAGACGCGGCCTGCCTGAAAGCGGCCATGGAAAAGGGTAAACGCGTGGTGCTGCCGCAGGTGGGCCTGTTTGCCGATGGCGTGGCGGTGGCCCAGATCGGCAAGGAACCCTTCCGCGTGATGCGCAAAACCGTGGATGAATGCATGACCGTCAGCACCGATGAGATCTGCGCTGGCATCAAGGATATTTTTGAGGATACCCGCTCCATTGCCGAACCCGCCGGTGCAGTGGCGCTGGCCGGCATGAAAAAATACGTGGACCAGCGCGGCGTCAAAGGCCAGACCCTGGTGGCGGTGGTGAGTGGTGCCAATACCAATTTCGACCGGTTGCGATACATTTCCGAGCGCACGGAAATCGGTGAAAAGCGCGAGGCGATTCTCGCGGTCACCATTCCGGAGCGCCCCGGTGCCTACAAACAGTTTTGCCAGGCCATCGGCAAGCGCAATATCACCGAGTTTAACTACCGCTATGGCGACCCGAGCGCTGCGCGGATTTTTGTGGGGGTGTCGGTAACCACCGACCCGGCCGACCGGATTTCCCTGGTGGCCGAGTTGCAGGCCAAGGGCTACCCGGTCGCCGATATGACCGACAACGAGATGGCCAAGCTGCACATCCGTCACATGGTGGGCGGTAAGGCACCGCAGGTCAGCCACGAACGCGTGCTCCGGTTTGAGTTCCCCGAACGCCCCGGTGCGCTGTATAACTTCCTCACCAAGGTGGCCGGCCGCTGGAACATTACCCTGTTTCACTACCGCAACCACGGTGCGGCTTATGGGCGGGTGCTGGTGGGCATGGCCGTGCCGCCGGCGGAAACCCAGATGCTCACCAGCTTCCTCGATGACCTGGGCTACCCCTGGTGGGATGAAACCCAGAATCCGGCCTACACCTTTTTCCTGGGTGCCAACGGCCTGTCCTCAGAGCATTGAAACCCGCGCCAGCACTGGCGTGTGACGGGGTTCTCAGGTTTTTGGATTGGTACTTTCCGCTTAATTGGTGCGGCTGTATGCTTTTTATTCACAAAATGCCTTTTAAGTAGTTGGGCTTTTAAGAAGTTTCGGGTATAAATATCGCCCCCGTCTGATGTTTTCGTTGGGTTGGGGCGTGGATGCAGGTTGTCCACTTAAAAAAACAAAGGTGATGTCATGAAAAACGATGTACTGACCATCACTGCGCTGGTATTTGTTATTGGGGTTTTGGTAACGGGTGTATTCAGTAGCGAGTGGTTCGAGGATGAACCGGAAGTGCCCACCGCCCTGTTGCAGGGTGTGGCGACGCGCTGATCAGTAGCTAGGGAAAGCGCACACTGCCGTAAAGTCTGGTAGTTTGAGCGCAGCGATACAAGATGTATAAAAAAGGGTGCCTTCTGGGCGCCCTTTTTTTATGCCTGCTTAAACCTTAAAACCCGCCAGCAGGGTCTGCAGGTTCACCGCCAATTCGTTCATATTTCGGCTGGCGTTGGCCGCCTGGCCAATGTTGCTGGTGGTGCTCATGGATTGCTGATCGATTTCCGACAGGTTTTCGTTCAGCTCAACGATGACGGCCGATTGTTCTTCCGCGGCGGTGGCAATCTGAATCGACATCTGGGTAATCTGATCCACGGCCGCGTTGATGGACGTGAGTGCTTCGTTCGCAGCGGTGGCTGAGTCAACAGTGGCCATGGCGTCACTGGCTGCAGCGCGCATGCCTTCCACAGCATCTTCCACTCCCGATTGCAACGCACCTAGCATCTGTTGAATGTGCAAGGTGGAATCCTGAGTTTTGCTGGCCAGTGTGCGCACTTCATCGGCGACCACGGCAAAACCTCTGCCTTGTTCGCCCGCGCGCGCGGCTTCGATAGCGGCATTGAGGGCGAGCAGATTGGTTTGTTCTGCGATACCGCTGATCACATCGAGCACGGAATTGGCGTCGCTGGCCTGCTGCTGGACTTTGCTGATCAACTCCGAGGTGTTTTCCACCAGTTTGGCGAGCGACGCAATCTGTTCTTTGGTGGTATTCACCGTGCTGGAGCCATCACTGGTCAGCTTGTTGGCGGTTTGTGCCTGCTCGGCGGTGAGGTTGGTGTTCTCGGCAATTTCGGTCACGGTTTTTGACAGCTCTGCAACCGAGGCCACCAACGCCCGGATGGCATTGTTCTGCGCGGACATGGTGGCGCGGTTGGCGTCACCGAGTGTGTGCATGTTATCCGAGGCTGCGCGCACTTCATCGGCTGTGTGTTTGGCGCTGGCGACGGTTTTCTGCAGTTTATCCATGAACAAATTGAAGCTGGCAGACAGGCTGCCCAGTTCATCTTTGGTTTTCAGCCGGGTGCGGCTGGTGAGATCGCCCTCACCCCGCGCAATGTCGGCCATGGTGGCGTTGATCTGGTTCAGACCCTGGGTGAATAAGGGCGGGAGCACAAACAGGGCCAGTGCGCCAAAGGCGCCGGCAACCACCAGTAAGACGGTTGCATGCGTGCCGGCATCATCGGCGTCCTGTTGTGCTTGCGCGACAAACCGGGTGACTGCGGCCTGGTGCGCCTCGCCGGCCTGGTCGAGTCTGCTGCGCAGGTCGGAAAACCGCTTGGCGACGTCACCGTAGCTGAGCGCGGTCAGGGCTGGGTCGCCCGCTTCCAGCAACGCCCGTTGTCTCAGCAGGCTTGCCGATGCGCTGACCCAATCGGCATGAAGCTCCCTGATGGCCTGTGACGGTGCCACTTGTGCGATAGCGGGTGACAATTGGCTGGCCTGGAGCGCGCGGTCGAGCGCCTGCTGCTGATTCTCCTTCAGGCTTTCATTCAGCGACCCGTAGTTGGGGTTGTCGGCGCTCAGGAATACCAGGCTTCGCTCGGCGGCCTGGGCCTGGTACATGTCCCGGTCGGCCTGCAACAAGAGGTCGAGCGCATTCAGGTATTTGTTGCCGAGCTCTTCTGCATCTCCGGCCAGCGTGTTTTTGATCATCAGGCCGTTGATGCCCACCATCAGATTGAGCACCAATAGCAGGCCAATGGGCAGGCTGATTTTCCAGCGATAGGAAAGATTGTGGAACCAGGTCATGAATTGCTCCGGAGAATCGACAGGGCATGCTCAGTATGTCGGCTGTTAGCCGCGAGCCCTTAGTCGTCAGTATAGGCAGCAATCAGACCGCGTGAAGGCGCGCTTCAGTCGCGATGGCGTGCAAGGGCACGTCCCAGGACGCCACAGGCAGCCGTACCACTTGTTGGCAGCTGTGCGCGAGGCCGATGCGCTTGCCTTGGGGGCGCGGATGGCCCGGTCTGTGGCAGAAGGTGCGGTCGTAATAACCGCCGCCCATGCCCAGGCGGCCGCCGCACAGGTCAAAACCCACCAACGGCAGTAAAACCAGCTGCAGCAGCCAGGGCTGACGTTGCGGTGCGCTCGCTGTGGGTTCGGGAATGCCAAAGCGGTTGGCGCGCAACATTGTGCCGGGGCGGTAGCGCCGGAAGTGCAACCGGCCATTTTTCTGCACTACGGGCAGGTAACAATGCTTGCCGGCCGCCAGTGCCAGGTTGAGCAATGGCCGCGGGTCCAATTCGCCATCGGCGGGCAAATAAAATGCCACGTGTTTGGCGCGCGCGAACCAGAGATGCTTGTGCAGGTGTTCGGCCAGCGCAAGTGCCGCGCTTTTTTGCTGGCGCTGGGGCAAGGCGCGTCGGCGCGCACGCAATTCGCGTCGGAGCGATTGGCGTTGGGCGTGAATCTGATCGGAATAGGCAGTCATAGATAAAGTAGGACCCCGAGTGTGCCGTAGCCGGCTTGGCCTTGAACCCGATGGTTCAAGGTGGCGGAATCTGTGGTGAATCAGGCTTTCCGACGCGCGGACATGCACACCAACACCAGCTAGACGCCGCCGGGTATAAATTTATCGGCTCGAGGACTTGCCGGACAAACGAACACCTCAGGGAGGGCTTTATTGTAACCCCGAGGCCCGCAAAAACAATCTTGACTTATCGAAGGAAATTTATTCCGCGTCAAGTTGCGCCAGGGTTTTATCCAACCGGCTGATCAGCGGGTGCAGGTCTTGTGCGGGTGCGGCGTTGCCAGATTTACCTGCCACCAATAATTCGTGGCTCAGGTTCAGGGCCGCCATCACGGCAATGCGCTCGAGGCCGATCACATGGCCGGAGGCGCGGATCGCGCGCATGCGTTCATCCAGTTGCCGGGCAGCGGAAGACAGCGCATCGCGCTCTTCCGGTGGACAAGCCACCTGATATTCGCGGTCCAATATGCGCACAACGACGGCATTGGCGGGGGGCTTGCTCATGCTTATCCCTCTGACTCCAGGCTTTTCAGACGCTTGATCATGGCCTCCACCCGGCTGCGGGCCAGTTCGTTTTTCTCGACCAGCCGCAGCTTCTCCTGTTGCCAGGTGGCCTCGCGGGCCTTGAGCGCGGCATTTTCTTTGTCCAGCCGCTGGCACAGCTCGATGAGCTGATTGAGCTTGCTTTCCAGTTGCGCGTATTGAGATTCGGCCATGATGTAGGGAGTTTGGTGGTACCTTTTGACGAATAACTATATGCAGCCCGTTGGCGGGGGTCAACAAGTGTTCAAGTAATTTCTCACTCATGTGAGGCATGTGCCCGAAAAATAAAGCTTTTTTGGTGCTTTTGGGCTAACGGGCCAGGCACTGGCGTCTGTTCAGCGTGGCGGCTTCTGGTAGCATGGCGGCAAATCACGCTATTCACCCGATGCAGGACCCCGTTATGTCTGATGTACCCGCCCCCGCCATGCCCGGTTTTGACGGTTTTGCCGATCAGTTGCTGGTGGCTAAATCCCTGGCCAGCCCGACCGATCTGCAGGGTGTGTTGTGTGGTCGGCTGTGCGGTTCGAAGGGCCTGAATCAGGCCCAATGGCACGACCTGGCCAGGTTGTTGATGGATCTTGAAACGCTGCCCACGGATCTGGTCGCGCAGCTGGACGCGCTGCACGCGGCGACGCTTGGCCAGTTGGCCGGTGAAGGCTTCGACTTTGATTTACTGTTGCCGGATGACCACATTGAACTGGCCATGCGGGTGCAAAGCCTGGCCAGTTTTTGTTCCAGTTTTATGCATGGCCTGGGCGGCGCCGGCATTAAAGGCGATACTCAGTTTTCAGCCGAAGCGGCCGAAGCCCTGCGCGATCTGGCGGCCATTGCCCAGATGGAAGCCGATACCGAATCCGACGAAGCGTCATTCATGGAAGTGGCCGAATATGTGCGCATGGCGGTACTGACACTGTACATGGAACTGGCACCACGCAAAGACGTGCATTAACGGAATGCAATGATGGGCATCAGCAAAGCGGAATTTGCGCGCCGGCGAAAAACCCTGATGGGCATGATGGAGCCCAACAGTATCGCCATTGTGCCCACCGCGCGGCCGAAAACCCGCTCGCGCGATACCGAATACCCTTTCCGCCCCGACAGCAATTTCTGGTACCTCACCGGCTTTACCGAGCCCGAGGCGGTGTTGGTGTTGCTGCCTGGCCGCAGCCACGGCGAATTTGTGCTGTTCTGCCGCGAGCGCAATCCGGAAAAAGAAATCTGGGACGGCGTGCGTGCCGGGCCTGAAGGTGTGATTGATAGCCTCGGTGCCGATGATGCGTTCCCGATCGACGATATCGACGACATTCTGCCGGGCCTGATTGAAGGCCGCGATCGGGTTTATTACGCCATGGGGCGCGATGCGCTGTTTGATCGCCGGGTGATGAACTGGGTCAACCGCATCCGCGAGAATATCGGCCAGGGCGCTGTGCCCCCGGGCGAATTTCTCGATCTGGATCACCTGCTGCACGACATGCGCTTGTACAAAAGCGCGGCGGAAATCCGCCTGATCCGCACTGCCTGCGAAATATCTGCCGATGCCCACCTGCGCGCCATGGCGGCATGCACGCCCGGTATGATGGAATATCAGCTGGAAGCGGAATTGGTGTACGAATTCACCCGCCGCGGCGCGCGGGCGCCGGCCTACCCGAGCATTGTGGGTGGTGGCGACAACGCCTGTATTCTGCATTACATCGATAACAACAGCAGCCTGCGCAGCGGCGATCTGGTGCTGATCGACGCCGGTTGCGAATACCAGGGCTACGCGGCCGACATTACCCGCACGTTTCCCGTCAGTGGCGCTTTCAGCCCACCGCAACGCGCACTCTATGAGCTGGTGTTGGCAGTTCAGGAGGCGGCGATTGCAACACTTAAACCCGGCGGCCATTGGAACCAAGCGCACGAAGTGTCGGTGCGGGTCATGACCGAAGGCCTGGTTGCCCTCGGCTTGCTGGAGGGTGAACCGGCGGCGCTGATTGAAAGCGGTGCCTACAAAGCGTTTTATATGCACCGTATCGGTCACTGGCTGGGCATGGACGTGCACGATGTGGGCGATTACCGGGTGGGCGATCAGTGGCGGGTACTGGAGCCCGGCATGGTCCTGACCGTGGAGCCCGGTCTTTACATCAGCCCGCAGGATGAGCGGGTGGCGAAAAAATGGCGTGGGCTGGCGATCCGCATTGAGGACGACGTACTGATTACCCGCGATGGCTGTGAAATTTTGTCCGGCGGCGTGCCGAAAACCTGCGACGCCATCGAAGCGCACATGGCGCGCGCGCGCAACCGGAAAAAAGGCACAGCGCAGGAAAGCCTGTGGTAAATCAACAGCCACCTGAAAAGCTTTGCGGTATTATCCGGTTATGACTCAAGCTTCTGAAATATCCGTCAGCGCAACCGACATCGCCATAATCGGCGGTGGCATGGTGGGGGTGACGGCGGCCCTGTTACTGGCGCATGCCTTGCCTGGCAAACGCATCCGGCTGTTGGAGCGGTTTGCGCTCAACAACCAGACACCCTACCAACCCAGTTTTGATCAGCGCGCCACCGCCATTGCGGCGGGCAGCTTTGAGGCCTTAGCCGCGCTCGATTTACTGGCTGAACTGAAACCGCTGAGTGGCAAAATAACCCAGGTCCAGGTCTCCGACCGGGGCCATTGGGGCCACGCCAGCATCGATGCCGCCGAACACAATCTGGATGCGCTCGGTTGGGTCGTGCCCAACGCCGCGCTCGGGCAATGTTTATTGCAACGGCTTGCGCAAACGCCGGCGATTGAATGTCTGGCGCCGGTGGACGTAGAGCACCTGCGAGCGGGCGCAGACGGATTCACGGTGGCCACGTCGCGCGGCAGCTTCCATGCTGGCCTGGTGATTCTGGCCGACGGTGCTGAACACAGCGCGCTGAAGCAATCCCTTGGCCTTGCCACCACCCACACGCGCTATCAACAGCAAGCGGTGATTGCCAATGTGCAAACCGAGTTGCCGCATCAGGGCCGTGCGTTCGAACGCTTTACCGATTGGGGGCCGATGGCATTGCTGCCACTGGCGGGCAGCCACGAGGCCGCACTGGTGTGGACGCTGAACGATGCACAAGCCGACATAGCGACCGCCGATGACAACGAATTTTTAGCCCGCTTGCAGTCGCGTTTTGGCGACCGGCTGGGCCGGTTTGTGCGCGTGGGCAAACGCGATAGTTATCCATTGGCGTTGGTGCAAGCGCGCGAGCAAGTGCGCTCGCATCTGGTGTTGCTGGGCAATGCGGCGCATTTTTTACACCCGGTGGCGGGCCAGGGTTTCAATCTGTCGGTGCGCGATATCCACTGCCTGGCACAGGTGCTGGCTGAGAGCAACGAGCCCTTGGGTTCGCTTGCGCAGCTCGAGCACTACCTGGCGCTGCGGCAAAAAGACCAATGGCTCACCACCGAATACAGTCATCAGCTGGTGCAATGGTTTTCTAGCAGCGATTGGCTCAATGTGTTGCCGCGCCAGTTGGGCCTGATGCTGATTCAGGCACTGCCCGCACTCAAGCACGGCATTGCCCAGCAATCGCTGGGTCGCAGTCTTATTAACCGGCCCACGGGGCCCGTGGGTGAACGCGCTTTATGACCGAAACTAATAGGCGAAATGCCGATATTGCCGTGGTGGGTGCGGGCCTCGTGGGTGCGCTGTTCGCATTGCTGCACGCGCGCCGGCATCCGCAGCAACAGGTGCTGTTGTTGGAAGCGGGGGCGGATACCGCGCACTTTGATGCCGGCGGCTTTGACCCCCGGGTGGTGGCGCTGACGCAAGCGTCGGTGAATTTATTGGACGAGGCCGGCATCTGGCAGAAAGTGCTGACCGCGCGCGCCTGCGCCTATACCGCCATGGATGTGTGGGATGCCGAAGGCACCGGCGACATCCAGTTTTTTGCCGACGATGTGCATCAGCCGCAGCTGGGTTTTATTGTGGAAAACAGCCTGTTGTTATCGCACCTGCATCAGGCCATAAGCTATACGCCCAATATCCAACTGCAATTAAACGCGCGGGTAAAACAGCTGTTGTTGCCTGCGGCGGATGCAAACGGTGATGCGACTTTGTTGCTGGCATCGGGTGAAACGCTCCGCGTGCAATTGATTGTGGCCGCCGATGGTGCCCGCTCAAGTCTGCGTGAATTGGCTGGCCTTGCCACGCGCGAATGGGATTACGGTCACGACGCCATCGTAACCACCATCCGCACGCAAAAACCGCACGACTTTGTGGCGCGTCAACGCTTTATGCGCTCGGGGCCGTTGGCGTTTCTGCCGTTACAAGCCAGTGCGCAGGCGGCCGCGCAAGAATTTCATTGTTCGATTGTCTGGTCGGCAGAAACCCCTTTGGCCAAACAGCTGATGCAACTCGGTGATGACGAATTTTGTGATTCACTCACGCGCGCGTCCGAGGCGTGTTTAGGTCAGGTAGTGCACGCCGACAAACGGTTTGCCATTCCCTTGCGCCAGCGCCACGCCGTGGATTATATCCGGCCGGGTTTTGCCCTGATTGGCGACGCGGCACACACCATTCACCCGCTCGCTGGCCAGGGCGTGAACCTGGGTATCAAAGATGTGGCGGCATTATTAACTGAATTGGATCGCGCGTCTGCACGCGGTCTGGCGCTTGGCCATGGCGCCACGCTGCGCCGTTACCAGCGCGCCCGCAAGGCCGACAATCTGGCTACCATGGCGGCGATGGAAGGCTTCAAACAATTATTCGGTGCCGATCATCACTTGTTGCGCTGGTTGCGCAATGAAGGATTGAAGCTGGCAAACCGTTCCGGCCTCGTGAAGCGGGAAATGATTAAACAGGCAATGGGATTGTGATGATGAAATATGCACAGGCTGTGTTGGTTACGTTCATGCTGGGTGCCTGTACGGCCAATGTGGACCTGGACTGCGATGCGGCAGAAACCCTGTCGCGCGAATGGGGCGAGGGCCTGACGGCGGTGGTAGCGGAAGGCGAAGGGGAACCGCGCAGTGTGGGAAGCTACAGCGTACGCGTGTATGAAGCTAGAAATGGCGAAAACGATCGCGACTTTTTTGTCACCGGCCTGATCTTCGCGCGCGACGGGTTTTTAGTGGATCTGGATCTCGTGGATATCGACGGCGACCAGAACCCGGATCTGATTGTGAGTTTTGAAAGCGCCGGTTCCGGCAGCTACCTCACCGCCCACGCCTGGCGCCTGTTGGACAATAAACTCAGCTCGGTCGCCATGGTCGAAGGCTTGGCGCCCGGCACCGACGTCACCCAGGCACTGATCGCGCAAGTGGCGTCCCTGAATGCGCTGGAACCTGAATAACAGACGTTAGCGGAAGGACCCATGAGTCTCGATATACAACTAGTTGATTACCACAACGCACAACAGGCCGCCGATCTGGTTGCCCTGCTCAATGCTTATGCCCGGGATCCGATGGGTGGCGGTGAAGCGTTGAGCGATTACACCCAGCAGCATCTGATTGAGCAGTTACGCGCGACGCCCAATGCACTCAGTCTGATTGCCTACCTCGACAACGAAGCCGTGGGCCTGCTCAACGCATTCCAGTCCCTGTCAACGTTTGCCGCCAAACCCCTGTTCAATATCCACGACCTGGCGGTGACACCCTCGGCCCGGGGCCAGGGCGTTGCCAGCGCGCTGATGGGCAAACTCGAAAATATCGCCCGCGCTCGCGGCGCCTGCAAAATCACGCTCGAAGTACTGAGCGGTAACCTCACGGCCAAAGCGCTGTATGAACGGCAAGGTTTTAAAAGCTACCAGCTGGACCCTGCTATGGGTCAGGCCGAGTTTTTGCAGAAATACCTGTAGTTCACTTCTGATCAAATAATCGCCAGGTTGGTTGTTTGTTGATGCTGTCGGCCCGCTGGCGGCCGTCTGGCGTCACCGACAAGGGCCTGAATCGGGCAAATTTCCTCCCAACGGAGACGAGGTCACTATGATTGTGAAAAAACTGAGAGAGCAACGTTCCTGGTCACAGGAGCAACTGGCTCAGATGGCAGGTGTAAGCCTGCGCACCATTCAGCGGGTAGAGGCGGGCAACAAAGCCAGCCTGGAAACCCTCAAAAGCCTCGCCGCCGTGTTTGAAGTTGAGATCACCAAACTGACGGAGGAAATCATCGTGATCGATAAAGATTCAACCACCTGGCAAGCGGAACCCTGGTATATCCGGTTTTTTCTGTACGGCATATGCCGCCGCAGCCATATGTTGGCCATCGAGGTCATTGCGCTGGTGGCGGGTATCGTATTGTTGTTCCTGGGTGCCGAGCCCTTGTCGGTGGCCTTGCCACTGTTGGCCGCCTATTCCAATGCCAAGCTGTTGGCCTATATCGACCAGCGCGCGCACTGGTGAGGGGGCCGCATGGATTTTATTACCACTTTGACGGCGGACGCCGGTCCGCTAGGGTGGGCTGTGTTAATTCCAGGCGTGGTACTGCTCTGGTTTTTGCCGGCGTTGCTGGCCCTGGCTTTTAATCCCAGTCAGGCCAGGCTCATCGCGCTGGCCTGTGTGCCGGCGGGACTTTCCTTTGTGGCCTGGGGTGCACTGTTCGTGTGGGCGATCACCGGGCGAGTGGCTGACCGCTTCCTGCAGCGCACCACACGCTGAAGGTGACTGGTATACGCCAGCCTGCGTTTACCCCACCGAACCATCCCACCTTTTGCATCCGGCAGAGGTGGGATTTTCCATCTCAGCGCCACGGATTTCGGGATCAGCCGGTGTGTACCGCAACGCCATTGGCATCAAACACGGACACATTCACGGCAAAACCCTGACGCACGCTCTGGGTGACCACACAGAAGTTCTCAAATTGCGACAGCGCCCGTTCCAGGTGCGGAATATCGCCTGCATCGACGCCCAACTGCAGATTCACATCCAGATGATCCACCCGCCAGCGACCATCCTGGCGTGCAAGGTAGCCCTCGACTGTCGCGCTGACCTGTCCAGGGTCTTCTTTGAATTTCCTGATCGCAAACGTGAGGCTGGCGGCCAGGCAATTGGCTGCCGCCGCTGCCAGCAAGCGGGCGGGATTGGGTCCGCTGTTCGCACCCAGGGGTTCGGGTTCATCTGTCAGCAGCGTGCCGGCATCGCCAAAGTCCACCTCGAACCGATAGCCATCGAGCAGTTTCAGGGAAATACTGAAAGGTTCCTGCGCGTTCATAATTGTTCCTGTTGACGGGTTGTTGTCTCAATAATATTAGATTTAACTAATATTTCTTTGCGCTGAATCAAGACCCCACACCGACGGCCGCTGGCTGAACGTTTAAGAGGTACTCACGGCCTCGATTAAGAAAACGATCGCTTCTCCCGGCGGATTCACCCCGATTTGGTCGAAAAACAAACAATTTCAACCCTGTCGTACCACTGGCGGCCCATTGGCGTCACCGACATTGGCATTTCTGCGCCAAATTGTTGCTCAACGGAGACGGGCCCGCTGTGATTTTTCAGGCAGCGCGACATTGCCCGCTTCCGACAATGCAATCGAGATCACCCGACGGATGGAGGACATTTTTGTGATCAATAAAGAGTCGACCTATTGGCAGGCGGAACCCCGTTTCATTCGCATTTTGTTGCTGGGCGTTTGCCGGCGCAGTCATATGCTGGCCATTGAACTGATCATGCTCGCGGTAGGCGGTGTGTTGCTGTTTCTGGGAGCAGAGGCGGTGTCGGTGGCGCTGCCATTGGTGGGTGCGTATATCAATGCCAAGTTAATGGCATACATTGATCGGCAGGGGCATTGGTAACGTGACCTGCCAGCTTGTGGCGAAGCGATGAACGGCCGCAAGCACCAGGCTCTGAGCGAGCTTGCTTGTGGAGCAAATAAGTTAAGAGGATCAACACGTGGTTTGATCCACAATGAAAGGAACAGGGAATGATTAAAAAGACCGTGAGTGTATGCCTACTTTCAGCGGGATTCCTATTTGGTGTGGTCAGATTGCTGGTCGGCGCTGCGATGCTGGCGCAGCTGGGTGGATTGCTGGCTGAGCCTGCGCTGGCCGAAGGTATTGGCAACGTCAGTCAGTTCATGGCTGAGCGGGCAGACATCCAGCTATTGCCACTGCCGGTGCCGGTATTTTTTGCCAACATTGCACTGATGGGGTGCTTGTTGATTGCGGGCACAGCCGGGGTGTTTTTCCGCAAATCTTGGGGGTTCTATTGCTTGTATGGCTACCTGATGCTGCACGGCGCCTTGTTTGTCATATATCTGGAGGTAAACCCCAAATTGATTTTATGGGTATTCCAGTGCATCGCGGTGGTATGGTTGGCGAACGTCCGTCCACCCATACGCCCTCAGCAGGTTTAGGTATGAAATTGAACGCGATTCATCATGTCGCCATTATTTGCTCGGATTATGCGCGCTCAAAGTATTTCTATACAGCGTTGTTGGGTTTGCACATAGTGGCTGAAAATTATCGGCCCAACCGGCAATCCTACAAATTGGATCTCGCGCTGCCCGATGGCGTTCAGATCGAACTTTTTTCCTTTCCCAACCCGCCGGCGAGAGTGAGTCGGCCAGAGGCGCGGGGATTGCGGCATCTGGCCTTCAGTGTTGCATCACTTGCTGACGCTGTTGCGCATTTGGAAGCGGCGGGGGTAACAGTTGAACCCATTCGGGTGGATGAATTCACCGGCAAGCGCTTTACGTTTTTTCAGGACCCGGATGGCTTGCCGTTGGAACTCTATGAACAGTAGGCGTCATTGCCAGCCCCAGGGTGCCGCCGGCGCGCGAACCGGTTGGGTTAAATCGAAATCCACCCGGAATTCGCGCGCTTCGCGCACCATGCGGTAGGTGAAGGTGGTCGGGTAAAGGTAAAACTGCCAGGTGTTGCCCATGGATTGCGGAATGGCCTCGCGCACGAACAGCGCTTTGGTGAAATCATCTGCCGGGAACGACTGCACCTGTGGCCAGCCGGCCTCGAGGGTGTGGCCGCCGTACTGGGTGAGCGTGTCTTCACTGCCGTCTTTGTGCCGGTGATCGTGTTTCAGTTGCAGGCTATTGGCCGTGCGCGTGAGCACCCAGGTGCGCGATGCGTCGCCGCCTACGTGAAAAGGGATAAGAATCTGATCATCACTGCACTGGCGCACATGCATCACCAAGGGCTTATTGCTGAAGGCATCGCTGGGTGCGTTATCGACGACGATTTTGCCCGCAAAGGCTTTACCGCACAGGGTTTTCAGGTTCTGAAAAAATGTATCCTGTGGTGTGTTTGCGGCGAGCGCTGGCAATGACATTGAAAGCAGGCAGATTGCGAGCAGGTTGTGCAGACGCTTGATCATAGATTCATTTCCTTGGGTAAAAGTTCAGTCACGCTGATTCGGGAAAAACACAGACCGCAGCCAATTCCACCAGCCGTTGTCGCCCATGACGTATTTATCGAGCTGATCCTGATTCCGGTAGTAGTGCTCCGGGTTCCGGAACAATGAGGCGCGTGTGAGCATTTTGCGGTTGGGGTTGAGTGATTTGACTACCTTGGCAGGGTTGCCGGCCACGACCACATTGGCGGGCACGTCCTTGGCAACCACACTGCCGGCACCCACCACGCTGTTGTCGCCAATGGTTACACCTTTACAGACGATGGCGCTGTCACCGATCCAGACGTTGTTGCCAAGCGTGACCGGTTTGGAGCAGCGGAACGGTCGGGTGCGGTTATACAGGCCGTGCCAATCGGAGTCTGAGATGTAAACATTGGCAGCCAGCATGCTGTTGTCGCCGATGCGAATACCCACGTTGGAAGCGATGCGCGCACCGGGCGAGATCAATACGTTGTCGCCAACGTGAATTTCACCCTGACTTTGTTTGCCTGACCAGCAAGTGAACTGCACCGGATTATTGCGCGCGGAAATGATGTGCACACAGCGGCCCAGATGAATACGGCTGCCAAACACACTCACACTCCAGGGCGAAACGACCTGCAAGCCCCGGCCACAAGTATCAAATTGGGGTTTGAGAAAATGGCGGGTGTAAAACCGGACAATCCGGTTACTCAGCCACTTCAATGCATAGGGTCGATTGTTTTTGCGCATGTTGATGAAGTTCTGGCTTGGCAGCCCTGTGGTTCCTGTATTAATGGCTCAGGATACCACTTTATTGTGCAACGACGGGCGCTGGATGTTATTGCTGTTGCCGCCTGAGTGAGTGGTTCGGAAGTAAGCCGGCCCTTGCTACGGCCGGCTTTTGTTTCGGTCAGGTGTCAGTTTGCGGTAGTTTCTGTGTCTGGCTTGTCAGAACCAAAGTTGGGCCCGCCATATTGTTCAAACCACCACAAAATATACGCCACCTTGTTCATCAGGTTGGATGGCCGGGCAGCGATGCTGTGGCCGGCTTCGGGAATGCGCACCATGGCGGTGTCGACGCCGGCGAGTTTAAGTGCCTGATAATACTGCTCGGTTTCCGACATGGGCGTGCGGTAGTCAGCTTCGCCGGTGAGCAACATGGTGGGGGTTTTTACTTTGCCCACATGGCTGATGGGTGAGCGCGCCATATAATGCGCGATATCTTCCCAGGGTTTTTTCGCGAACCAGTAGCGGGTGAAGTAGGGATAGAAGTCGGCGGTGAGCGTGAAACTGAACCAGTTGATCACGGGCTTGGCCGCCACCGCGGCAGCAAAGCGATCGGTGTGGCCAACGATCCAGGCGGTGAGGACGCCGCCGCCGCTGCCACCGGTGACGAACAATTTTTTCTCGTCGATAAAACCGCGCGCAATCACTGCGTCCACACCGTCCATCAGATCATCGTAATCGTGCGACGGGTAATTGTGGTGAATCTGGTTTACAAACTCAGGTCCATAGGAATCGCTCCCGCGGGGGTTCAGGTACACCACCACATAGCCGGCCGCTGCAAATAATTGCATTTCGGCGGCGAAACGCGGGCCATAGTTGGCTACGGGGCCGCCGTGAATTTCCAGCATGAGCGGGTATTTTTTACTGGCATCAAATGTCGGTGGGTAGACAATCCAGCCCTGAATCGGCAAGCCGTCAACGCTGGATTTTACGGTAAAGCTCTCGGCCTTGCCGGTGCTGACCCGGGCGAGAAAATCGTCGTTGAGCTGCGTTAACAGCCGTTGTTTTTTACCCTCGAGCAGTGCCAGCTCAGCCGGTCGCTGGCTGTCGCTATGACTGAAGGCCACAAGGTCATCGCGCACGCTGAAGTGGCCGCTGGCATAGGGGCGGCCGAGGCTGGTGCCGCCCAGTTCGCGGGTAAGCTGAGTGCGCTTGCCTTTCAGCGGTTGCCAGGCAATGACCGACTCGCCCTGATCGTCGTAACTGATATACAGCCCCTTGCCGTCGTCGCGCCAGTGGTAGTCGCCAATATCGCGTTCCAGATCGGCGGTCAGTGTGGTGACTGTGCCGGACGCCAGGTCCTTGATGGTCAAACGGGTCACTTCATAGAGTCTTTTCTGGTCATCAAAACCCAGATAGGCAATGCGTTTGCCATCGGGTGACAGACGCGGGTGTTGGTCTGGCCCTTGGCGATTGGTGATCGCCTGGCTTTCACCTGTGGCGAGATCGAGGCGGTACACCTCGCTGTTCAGCACATCGGTTTCCGGTGCGGGCGTGGCGGAAAAATAGAGTGTTTTTCCATCGGGGCTCACACTCAGTGGGCCATTGTGGTCCAGCTTGGCGTGGGTCAGTTGACGCGCGCGGCCGCCATTGGCATCCATCACAAAGATCTGGTCATAACCGGGGCTCAGAAAACCGGCGCCATCGGCGCGGTAGTAAGTCTGGTCCACCAGCACCGGCGGCTTGGCCCAGTCGGCTTTTTCCGGCTTGCCGGGCAAACTGACAGCAGGTTTGGCAGGCACTTTCACGAACTGGGTGAAAAACAGTTGGCTGCCATCGGGCGACCAGGTGAGGTTGCCGGCGCCCTGATCGAGTTGGGACAGGCGCGCGGTCTGGCCGCTATCGAGCCAGCGCACATAGATCTGGCTGCCGTCTTTGCCGCTTGCGATGTAGGCGAGCCGGTCGCCATTGGGTGAGAGGACCGGCGAGCGGTCGTTGCCAAGGCCTGTGGTCAGCGGCGCTATCTCGCCACTGCGCGTATCCGCCGCCCACAGGTTGCTGCGTTGGCGGTCGGCGTTGATGTCCATGTAGTTGCGTACAAAGTAGACGGTTTTGCCGTCTTTGCTGATCTGGGTCTGGCTGACGTATTCCAGGTCAAACACATCATCCAGCGCCATAGGCGCAGCGTGAGAACTGGCAACCATCATCAATTGGCTGGTAAACAGGCCGGCGGCCAGCAGGCGTGGCAGTGAAAGCATAGGGGGCTCCCGCGCAGGTTTATTGTTAAGGTTTGGTTAAAGCGTACCAGTTAACAGGACGAAGTGCTGACGACAGGGCCCAAGTTTTCGGAAAGAGGAGGAATGGGGTCTGCATTCATCCAACCCCCGACCAGCGGGTTCTACCGCCCGCCACGCCTGTCTTTTGCGGTATCCTTGCGCCTTTGCCCAATTACCAGCGAGCGCGTTTCATGGAGTTAGCACAGGCCCCCGGTTTCGATATCAACACTGTCAAAGGTTTTCTGGCCGACGATGAAGGCGAAGGCCTGTATCAGTTGGCGCTGACGGCGAGCCAGATGGGGCCCTGTTTAGAGGTGGGCAGCTATTGCGGCAAGTCCACCGTGTATCTGGGTGCAGCCTGTCAGCACAATGGCCAGACCTTATTTGCGGTGGATCATCATCGGGGCTCGGAAGAGCATCAGCTGGGCGAGGAATATCACGACCCGGATTTGTACGATGCCAAGGTGGAAAAAATGGACTCCTTCCGCGTGTTCCGCGACACCCTCAATCGCGCGCAGTTGGAAGATACCGTGGTGCCCCTGGTGGCGGCATCACCGGTGGCGGGCCGGCATTGGGCCACACCGCTGGCGCTGGTGTTTATCGATGGCGGCCACGCTTATGAAACCGCGCTTGATGATTACCGCACCTGGGCCGGCCACGTGATCAAAGGTGGTTTGCTGCTGATTCACGATATCTTTCCCAACCCCGCCGATGGCGGTCAGGCACCCTACGATATTTACAAGCTGGCGTTGGCGTCAGGACTGTTTGAAGCCCTGCCGATGATCAACACGCTCGGTGTTTTGCGCAGGCTCTGATCCGATTTGATTTCCCGCCACGGCCGGCGGCAACAGCACCGATTCGGTAAACAATCTGGCGGCGCCCGTGTGGCCGGTCAGGGCATCGGCCGCCAATAAAATTGCACCGCTGGTCCAGGTGGTTTTTTCTTCCGGCCATACGCATTGCTCGCGGAACTGCCAGCCCATCCAATAGCCGCCATCGGCCGGGTCGAGGAACTGGTGCAGCCAGCTGTAGACATTGACCGCGCGCGCGTGATCATCGATGGCCAGCAGCGCCATGGTCAGTTCGCAACTTTCGGCAATGGTGACCCAGGGTTCGTCGCTCACGCAGCGGCAGCCCAATTCTTTTTCCACGAACGTGTGCCAGCGCGCGTCGATGCGCTCGCGCGCTTCTTCGCCCTGATAAACCCCGGTGAGTACAGGGTAAAACCAATCCATGGAATAGCGTGATTTGGACTCCCAGGTGCGGTCGAATCGCTCGGGTTTATTGCGCAGGGCATCCACCACTTTGTTGCGCGCGCGACGCCAGTGGGCACAGGTTTCGCCCAGGGTGGCGGCAATGTTCACCGCGCATTCCAGGCTTTTGGCAATGGAGCTGTTGGCGGTGATCAGCGCATCGCCCAGGCCCTTGCCCTGCTCGTTTACCGCCCAGTCAATTTCGCCGTGACTGCTTTGAAAGCGCAACACAAAATCCACGGCGCTTTGCACCATGGCAAAATGTTTTTTCAGAAACGGCTTGTCACCGGTGACCAAAAAATGGTGCCAGATACCGGTGGCCACATAGGCGACAAAATTGGTTTCGCGTTTTTCCCGGCACAGGGGTTGGCTGTTGGCATCGTAGTGATTCCACCAGCTGCCGTCGGGCAGTTGATGGTGCGCAAGCCAGTCGTAGGCTTTTTCGGCGGCCTGAGTTTCGCCGGCGATGGAAAGCCCCATGGCCGCTTCCACGTGGTCCCAGGGGTCGGCTTTGTCGCCGCGGTACCAGGGAATCAGGCCGTCATCGAATTGTTGCGCCAGAATGTAGCGCACGGTGGGTTCCAGCAATGTGCGCGGGAAGCGACCTTTTTGTAACAGCAGTGAGGTCACGGTTTTCTCCCGGCGTGATAATAAAACACAACGCTTTTGCCCATAATCGGGTTCAGCAGTTTTTCCAACGTTTGGGTAATCCAGGGTTTCTGCATCAGGTCCCACACCAGTAACTTGTGGTACAGCCGGATCAGGCGCGACTGTTCCTGTGTGTCCCACAGCATGCACTTGAGCCACCAGTAAGGTGAGTGCAGGGCGTGCGCCCAATGTTTTTTGTAGCGCGAAAAGCCCTGTTGCTGGATTTCTTTATCGAGCGAGCCGGCGTTGAAAATACGTACGTGGCCGCCTTCCACTTGGTGGTACTCGCTGGAAAAATGCCAGCAGATTTTTTCCGGCCAGGCGCGCGGCACGCTGATGGCAAGGGTGCCGCCCGGTTTCAGTACGCGCTGGATTTCCTTCAGTGCGCCCTGATAGTCGGGCAGGTGTTCCAGCACTTCCGAACAGATGATTTTGTCGAAACTGTGATCGGCAAAGGGCAACTGCAGCGCGTTGGCGCACTGGAGATGAAAGCTGCGCTTGCCGTCGTTTACTGCAAAGGGTTGTTGACGTTCGCGCGTGGTGGCTAGGTCCTTGAGCGACAGGTCCACGCCGAATACATCCACTTCGCCGGCAATGTAGGCATTGATGGCATGGCGGCCTTCACCGCAACCCAGGTCGAGCAGTTTGTCGCCGGGCGTTAAAGGGAAGTGTCTGAAATCAACCGTGAGCACGCTGGGCCTCCGGCGCAGGTGCGACCACGTTGTTGCGATAGTAATGGGTCAGTTGCTCGGCCACTTTCTGCCAACTGAAGGTGCTTTCAATGCGCGCGCGGGCTTTCTCTGCCAGCATCTGACGCCAGGCGGGCTTATCGATCAATTGGGAAATCGCTTGTGCCAAGGCGTTGGCATCGCCGGCGGGCACCGACAGTGCGGCGTCGCCCACCACTTCGGGAATGGCGCCGCCATCGGTGGCCACCAGCGGTAAACCGCAGGCCATGGCTTCGCCGGCGGGTAACCCGAAACCTTCATACAGTGACGGCACAACAGCGATTTCGGCGGCGTTGTAGCGCGCCACTAACGCTTCGGTGCTGATACCGGACACAAATTCCACCGCATCGGTAAGCGACAGGGCTTTCAGTCGCTGTTCGGTTTCGCCGCCGGCGTGCAATTTGCCAATGACCGTGAGCGATATGTCCGGGTAGTGCGGCCGCAATTGGTGCATGGCTTCCAGTAAATAGCGCAGGCCTTTGAGTGGCTGATCGGCCGAGGCAGTGGTAATCAGGCTGAAAGGTTTTTTTATTGCCTGTGGATCGGGCTTGAACACGTGCGTGTCGATGCCATTGTGAATCAGGTCGATGCGATCGGAGGCGCGGTCAAAACACTGGGCAATATCCGCGCGGGATTGCTCCGATACGGTCACCACGTGATCCAGTTGTTGCACCACTTTTTTCTGCATTTTCAGAAAGGAGTGCCAGCGTTTGATCAGCAGGCGCATGCCCCAGTTGTCTTCGGCGGCCAGCTTCAATTCCAGATCGCGGGTGATGGGATGGTGCACCGTGGCCACCACCGGCAGGCCGCGATTCTGAATATCGAGCAGGCCCCAGGCCAGGCATTGATTGTCGTGCACCAGGTCATACTGGTGGCCGTGGCGCTTCAGGTATTTGGCCACCCGGCGGCCAAACGTATAGGGCTCGGCAAAGCCGCCGGTGATTTTTGACCACCATTCAAAGGTGTCGGTATAGCTTTTCAGGTGGCTGAGTTTCAGTGCCTTGAAAGGTTCTTCTACCGAAAATAAGTCCAGACTGGGCATTTTGATCAGCCGCACACCGTCCACCAGTTCGGGGTAAGGTGGGCCGGAAATCACATCCACCTGATGCCCATAAGCCAGCAATGCTTTGCTCAGGTAATGCAGGTAAATGCCCTGGCCGCCCACAAACGGATGGCTGCGGTAGCCCAGCAGGCAAATGCGCAAAGCAGGTTTGCCGTCGGCGGCGAGCGGGCGGGCGTGTTGGTCCAGGACCTGAGTCAGTGCATTCATGAAAGGGGGTGGCCCTGGTCACAATCAATCGTTTGAATGACTGATTATAGAGAGAGGGTCAAATGCCGCCAACCTCGCATGTCGACTTGGGGGTCAGTTACGCGCGTTCAGGGGCTGGCAAAAAAGGCCGGCAGATGCCGGCCAAGCAATGTTGCGCTTCGACCGCCCATGCCCCCCGCATTGATCTGCAGAGGAGCGCTGGCGGTGAAGCGCTACAGGGATGGTGCGGGTCAGAAGCTGAAACGCAGCCCCAGTTCAAGGGAGCGGCCTGGCTCTGGTGCATAGGCGCGCAGGAACGACGTGGCGTTGCGGATTTCCTCATTGGTGAGGTTTTTACCGCGTAAAAACACCAGCAGGTCCTGATTCGCGCCCAGATTGAAGTTGCGACTGGCGGTCAGGTCGACGCGGGTGTAGCCGTCTACCGCCAGCTCCTCTTCGCCCGGATGACGCTGCTTGTCCACTTGTGTGGTGCGCAATTCTGCATTCCACAGCTCGTCGGCGTAAGCCAGTGCCAGGCCCACGCGTGGCGGGGTGATGCGGGGTACGTCGCCGCCATTATCCAGTTTTGCGCGCACGCTATCGCCGAACAGGCTGACTTCCCAGTTACCCGCGAAGGGCAGGCCCACCGAGGCTTCGGCACCGTAAAAACGGGCGTCTTCCTGGGTGTATTGGTAAACCGGCAGTTCGTCCTCTTCCTCGCCGGTGTTGGCCTTGTAGATGAAGTCGCTGATCTGGTTGTTGAACAGGTTTACCTGGACGTGCAGCGGGCCTTCATAGTGGTAAGCCAGCTCGAAGTTGTTACTGGTTTCCGGGTCCAGGTTTTCGTTGCCCCGAATGTAGTTCTGTTCGGCCAGGTGCGGCCCATTGGCAAACAGTTCTTCCACCGCCGGTGCGCGCTGGGCGCGGGCGATACCAAAGGTCAGGTGGCTGGCATCCGAAAGGTGCCAATGAGCGGCACCCGAGGCGCTCAGAGTGCTGAAGTCGCGCTCAATATGGCCTTGCGGCGCTACTTCTGCCCATTCGCCGCGCAGGCCCAGTTCCAGTACCCAATCGCCCGTGGTGTATTCCTGCAACGCGAACAGGCCAGCATTGCTGATGTCGGATTTGGGGATAAACGCTTCCTCGCCCAGCGCCGAATAATCCCGCGTCTGGTACTGCAGGCCCACGGCGCCGCGCATCTGCTCGCTGGTGCGGTGGACCAGCTCGGCCCGGCCTTCCCAGGCTTTGTTGATAAAGCGGGTGCCGATTTCGTCACCTTCCAGCTCGGCGTGCTCATAGTCGGTATAGCCCAGGCGGTAGGTGAGCTTCTCGGCCCAGCTATCCTGCATGCGGTGTTCGCCTTTCAGATCGTAGCGGGTCTGCTGCATGTCGATGCGGATAAATTCCTCACCGTGCTCTTCCTCGTGGTGCTCTTCTTCCTCTTCGTGCTCTTCCTCATGTTCGTCGTGATGAACATGGGCGCCGGGGGGAATGCCGTAGTTGTTATCCGCCTGTGAGAACGCCAGGCCTATAAAGCCCTGGTCGTAGTGAAAGCTGCCGCCCAGGCTGTAGTTGCTGCTCTCCATGTCGGTATTTTCCACCAGACCGGAAATTTCTTCTTCGCCTTCTTCCTCATCGTGCACCGAAGGGTGGTGGGCCTCGCCGGGAATGCGCATTTCGTCGGCGCCGAGCGCCAGTCCGTTCACGTGCCAGGCCCATGTGCCGTTGCCGCCCTGCAGGAACGCCACGCCAGCCTGTTGTTCATTGACGGACTGATACCGGACTTCGCCGGCGCCCTCAATGCCGTCTATGGGTGCGCTGGGGATGCGGTTGTCGATCACGTTCACCACGCCGCCGATGGCGTCATTGCCGTAACGCAACACGGCCGGGCCGCGCAACACTTCGATACGTTCGGCCAACAGGGGCTCAACGGTGTTGGCGTGGTCCGGGCTGGAGTTGGCTACGTCGCCGGTGCCCAGGTGGTCCTGCATGACTTTGACCCGGTTGGCACTTTGGCCGCGAATCACCGGTGCACCCACGCCGGGGCCAAAGCTTGCCGAGGTGATGCCGGGTTCCTGTTTGAGGGCATCGCCCAGGGTGGCGGAGGCCTGGCGGCGCAATTCATCGCCGGTCAGGACCGAGGCCGGCTGGGTCAGGGTGTCGCCGGTTTTATCGAACGGCGAAGCGGTCACGATGACCTCTTCAATGGCGGCGTGCAGGGGCAGGCTGGCAAAGCCGGCGGCAATGATAGACAGGCGCAAAGCGCGCTTTTTTAAAGCAAACATCCAATAATCTCCGGGCGCCAATAGGGGCGCCCCGCTGGTTTAACGGTTCAGTGGTTAAGCAGAAACAGCGGGAGAGACAGGGGGATCGCGTTTGCCGCGCTTGTCGGCACCGCGCAGATGGCGGTGATAGGGCGAGGTTTCGAGCCAGCTGCCGCGATCGGGCGTATCGAGCCGGGGCTGGGGGTTGTCATCACAGGCCAGCGGGGTGGACTGCTGGCACAGGTAACACTCGGGTGAAAACTGGCTGTGATCGTGCTGGCCCTCAATGACCTGGGCGAACGCCATGGAAACCGCGAGCAGGGCCGCGAGTAACCAGACTTTCTTGTTCAGCCAGCGTAGGTGCATTGAGGTCACGATTCAGGGTCAGATCGCAAAATTGTACTCCCCTCTAAGGTCGGGGGCCAGTTGTTTAGGTTGTACGTGTGCTGTGGCGGGTCGGATGGGTGCTGGTCAGCTCCATGGCTAACGGCTAAGCTTATAGCGCTAAGGGATTCAGTCTGATCAGAGGGATGGGCACTTGCGCGAACAACACACGGTATTAGCGACTGCTGACAAGGGCGTGCTGCGCATTCGGGTCTGTGGAAAGTTGGGATTGAACCTGCACAGCGAGTTTCGTCGGGCCTATCAGCCCCTGCTGCGGGGTGTTGAGCGCTGTGAAGTGGACATGGCCAATTGCTCGGGGATCGACAGCTCTGGCATGGCCTTACTGTTGATACTGCGCGATCAGACCAAGCTGGACGCCGAGCAATTAATCATCAGCCACTGCAACGAAGATGTGGACCGCGTGCTGGGTTATGCCAATTTCAACAAGCTTTTTACCATAATTCCCTAAACCGCCCTCACTCACCTGCCCGTCTGGCTGGGCAGGTCAGGCCCTTACCTATATAATCCCCGCTCCCTGAAAATCGTGAGTCAGATCCATGCAGGAGCGCACCGCTACCGTCGCCCGTGACACTTTGGAAACCCAGATTTCCGTGTCGTTGAATCTCGATGGCAAAGGCCAAGGCAAATTCAACACCGGCGTCCCCTTCCTCGAACACATGATGGACCAGATTGCCCGCCACGGCATGATTGACCTGGACATCACTTGCAAGGGCGATACCCACATCGACGATCACCATTCAGTGGAAGATATCGGTATCACCATCGGCCAGGCCATTGCCAAGGCGGTGGGGGATAAAAAAGGTATTCGCCGCTATGGTCATGCCTATGTGCCCTTGGACGAAGCCCTGTCGCGCGTAGTGATCGACTTCTCCGGTCGCCCCGGTCTTATCATGGAAGTGCCCTTTACCCAGAAGCGCATCGGCAACTTTGACACCGAACTGTTCTGGGAGTTTTTCCAGGGTTTTGTGAATCACGCTCAGGTGACGTTGCACATCGATACCCTGCGCGGTTTTAACGCCCACCATCAGATTGAAACCGTGTTCAAGGCCTTTGGCCGTGCACTGCGCATGGCGCTGGAGCCGGACCCGCGCATGGCGGGCCAGATGCCCTCGACCAAGGGCAGTTTGTAAATGGCACAGACAATTGCCGTGGTCGACTATGGCATGGGTAACCTGCACTCAGTGTCGAGCGCGCTCGCGCATGTGGCACCGGATGATCAGATATTGGTGACCGCCGACCCGACTCAGGTGCAGGCGGCCGACCGGGTGGTGTTTCCCGGCGTGGGTGCCATCCGCGATTGCATGGCCGAGATCCGCCGGCTGGGCTTTGATGTGCTGGTGCGTTCGGAAGTGGCCAGCGGCAAACCCGTCTTGGGTGTGTGCGTGGGCATGCAGGCACTGATGAACCATTCGGAAGAAAACGGCGGCGTGGATTGTATTGGTCTGGTAGACGGCGAAGTGAAATTCTTCGGCGAACCATTACTGGACGCCGGCGGTCAACGGCTGAAAGTGCCGCACATGGGCTGGAATCAGGTGGCGCAAACCGAGCATCCCCTGTGGGCAGGCATTGAAAACATGAGCCGGTTTTATTTTGTCCATTCCTATTACGTACAGGCCGCAGACCCGACGTTGGTGGTAGGGCACACCCATTACGGTGTGGATTGCCATGTGGCACTGGCGCGCGACAATTTGTTTGCCGTGCAGTTTCATCCGGAAAAAAGCCATACCGCCGGCCTGCAATTGCTGAAAAACTTTGTGAATTGGCGCGCCTGATACGGCCGCCATTACCTCTCCTGACTCGGAACTGATTTGTTATGTTGATTATCCCCGCCATCGACTTAAAAGACGGCCAGTGCGTGCGCCTGCGCCAGGGCCTGATGGATGATTCCACCGTATTTTCCGACGACCCGGTTGCCATGGCGGCCCAATGGGTCGAACAAGGTTGCCGGCGTTTGCATTTGGTCGACCTGAACGGTGCGTTTGAGGGCAAGCCGGTGAACGGCGAGGTGGTGACAGCTATCGCGCGCGCCTACCCCGATCTGCCGATCCAGATTGGCGGCGGTATCCGCTCGCCGGAAATCATCGAGGCTTACCTGAAGGCGGGCGTGCAATACGTGATTATCGGTACCAAGGCGGTGAAAGAGCCACAGTTCGTGACCGACATGTGCAAGCAGTTCCCCGGCCACATCATTGTCGGCCTGGATGCCAAAGACGGCCTGGTGGCCACCGATGGATGGGCTGAGGTGAGCAATGTGAAAGCCACCGACCTGGCCGTGCGGTTTGAAGCCGATGGCGTTGAATCCATTGTCTACACCGACATCGCCCGCGACGGCATGATGCAGGGTGTGAACGTGGAGCAAACCCTGGCCATGGCACGCGCTTCCAGTATCCCGGTCATTGCCTCAGGTGGCATCACCAACATGGACGACATCCGCGCGCTGAAAGCGGTGTCCGATCAGGGTATCTGCGGCGCCATTACTGGCCGTGCCATTTATGAAGGCACGTTGAATATGGCTGAAGCCCAAACTTACTGCGACAACTGAGGACGCCACCATGGGCCTGGCCAAGCGCATTATTCCCTGTCTGGATGTGGAGAACGGTCGCGTCGTGAAAGGCGTGAAGTTTCTCGATATCCGCGATGCCGGTGACCCGGTGCAGGTGGCGCGCCGCTATAACGAAGCCGGCGCCGATGAAATTACCTTTCTCGACATCACCGCGTCGCATGAAGAGCGGGAGACCACCGTGCACACGGTGGAGTCCATTGCCGCCGAAGTGTTCATCCCGCTGACCGTGGGTGGCGGCATCCGCACCGTGGCGGATATCCGCCGCATGCTCAACGCCGGTGCCGACAAAGTGTCGATCAATTCGGCGGCAGTGTTCAATCCGGATTTTGTGAAGGCCGCGTCCGATCGCTTTGGTGCCCAGTGCATCGTGGTGGCGATCGATGCCAAGCGCGTCAGTGCCGAAGGCGAAACCCCGCGTTGGGAAATCTTCACCCACGGCGGGCGCAAGCCCACCGGGCTGGATGCGGTGGAGTGGGCGGCGAAAATGGCCGACTTCGGCGCCGGTGAAATCCTGCTCACCAGCATGGATCAGGATGGCGTGAAAAGCGGCTATGATCTGGGCGTGACCCGTGCCATCAGCGATGCGGTGGCTGTGCCAGTGATTGCCTCAGGTGGCGTGGGTAATTTACAGCACTTGGTGGATGGCGTGATTGAAGGGGGTGCCGACGCCGTGCTGGCGGCCAGTATTTTCCATTTCGGCGAATATACCGTGGCAGAAGCCAAAGCTTTTATGCAGGCCCAAGGCATAGAAATGCGCCTGTAAGGGTAATTGCCAGGCACGCAAAAACCGGCAATACCATTGCCGGTCTGAAAATCCTGACCTGACGTTGAGTTTAGGCGGCGTGACGGCCGTAGCGAGTCAGCGTCTCTACCATCGGTGCGCCGGCACCCATGATGAAATCGATAAACTCGGAAGCGCCGGTGCGGGCTTCGCCCAAGCTGTCAAAAGGACCAATGGCCACACCTTCGCGGGTGTTGTAATACCAATAGTCGTCCTTTTTGAAAAAACGCTCGTTACGGTTGGGAATGTTTCCCTGTTCGCCAATTCTCTGCAAGCTCATAGCTCAATACCTTTTCAGTTGACCTGCGTCCTTAGCTGGCTGGCCTTTGTCGTGTTGCTATCTCTGGCCACGGTATATCCCGGGCTACCCGGGTTGCCGGCGCGCCGGCATTTCCGCCCTTCGTTATAGGCGAAAATTTATACAACATGCCTGTCGTACGGTAAGTTTATCCGCAGAGGTCAGATCTGTTTATACGAATTGGGAATATAGAAATACGGTTTTTATTTGCTCATTTCGTGGAAGCCTGTCGCCACGGGGCTTTCAGCGCCCAGAATCGGTCCAAAGTGTGATAAGAATCTCTCTCAAAATGAGAAGCAGTTCTCATATATTGAGACACTGGTACCAGTTTAACCGTGGCATTGAGCTTTGCCTGATTGGCGCGCAAGACTGCCAGGGTGTCTGGGTAGGGATGACCAATTGCCAGGGCAAAGCCCTGTTCATGGGCAATATTGAGCGCCTTATCAAGCTGTACCTGAATCGCAGCCGCTGACGGTTCATTGTCGAGAAATACATCCCGCTGCACGGTCTCGAGCCCGGCCCGTTTGGCTTCTTGCCAGGCCACGCTGCGACGGCTGGTTTTGCTGTCGAGGAAATACAGCCGGCGCGGTGCCAGGGTTTCCATGACCGCGCGCATGGGTAACACCATTTCGGTCAACCGGCTACCCATGTGGTTGTTAATGCCACTCGCCGCCGGGAAACGGTTCAGGTGGTCGTTGACCAGTTGCTGGATGGTGCCGCTGTCCATAGTGTCATACAAGCCGCCAGCATCCAGCCGGTTGCCGGCCTGGGTTGCCATGGGGACATGCAACATGTATTCGCGGCCGTTGAGCCAGGCGCGCTGGGCCAGCGCCTGACTGTGGGGCGCGCGTGGTAATACCGCAAAGGTGAGTTCGAGTGGCAGGGCAATCAGGTCTTCCGCGATCTGGCGCTTGTAGCCGATATCGTCGATGACAATGGCCAGCAATGGCTTGTCTGCCGGGGCTGGTTCTGCGCCTGCTGCCAGGGATAGCAACAGTGCGCAGCAGCAGGCGATCGCTCTCACTCGTCGGCGTGGTTGGCGCTGAGTACTTGATTCGGCGCGGGCTTTTTCAGGGGCGAGGGCTGGCCGAACAGTTTGTGACTGCGCAGCAGGTTCACCGCCTCAAACAGCTGGTTGTCGCGCTCCAGCAGTTCCCGGTGGTCCTGTTGGGATGACTCGCGGTTTTTCGCTTTGCTTTCTTCGCCGCCGTTGGCGTTATCCAGGTGGCCGGACAGGTCGGCTTCGGTGACCGAGGAGCGGGGCCGCAAGGCGGTCAGCTTGGCGCGCTCAACATGGATATCCGGTACGATGCCCTGGGCCTGAATCGAGCGCCCACTGGGGGTGAAATACAGCGCCGTAGTGAGCTTGATCGCGCGTTCTTCGCTGATGGGGATGACGGTCTGTACCGAACCTTTGCCGAAGCTTTCGGTGCCCAGAATAATGGCGCGACGGTGATCCTGCAGGGCGCCGGCGACGATTTCAGACGCCGAGGCAGAGCCGTCGTTGATCAGCACCACAATCGGCAGGCCGTTGGTCATGTCGCCTTCGGTGGCACTGTAGCGGTTGTCGGCATTGTCGATCCGGCCTTCGGTGTAAACGATCAGACCCTCATCCAGAAACGCATCCACCACTTCAACAGATGCTTGCAGGACGCCGCCCGGGTTGTTGCGCAGGTCCAGTACAATGCCCTGTACCGGCTTTTTGGCGTCCTTCATCACCTTGTTCAGGGCGTTGACCATGTCGCTGCCGGTGCCCATCTGGAACTGGGCGATACGAACATAGGCGTATTGTTGCTGCAGCAGGCTGGCGCGCACGCTTTTCACTTTAATGGCCGCGCGGGTCAGTTCGATGTCGCGCGGACCGTCCTCGCCTTCGCGCACAATGGTGACGATAATTTTACTGCCCTTGGGGCCGCGCATGGCTTTGACGGCATCGTTCAGGCTCATGCCTTTCACGGATTTATCGTCCAGCCGGATAATCAGGTCGCCCGCTTCTATACCGGCCTCCGCGGCCGGCGTGTCGTCCATGGGTGCAATCACTTTGACCCAGCCGTCTTCCATGCCCACTTCAATGCCCAGGCCACCGAACTCGCCGGTGGTATTGACCTGCAGGTCCTCAAAGGAATTGGCATCGAGATAAGCGGAGTGCGGGTCCAGCTCAGACAGCATGCCTTTGATGGCGTATTCCAGCAGCTGGCGGTCGCTGACCGATTCCACGTAGCCCTGCCGGATGTGGTCATACACTTTGGTGAAGGCGCGCAGGTCGTCCAGTGGCAGTACACCCAATTCCTGCTGTGTGTCTTTGCCGGTAATCTTCGGTGCATCCTCGCCGGCGGACTCGGTCGCCAGGCACAAGGTGCTGCCGGCGGCGAGCAGACCCACAAACAGCGCGCGGGTCAAACGAGTGGGGCGGGCAAATAATTTCATAGGGACAATCTACTCCGGCGGGAATCGGGGGTGTCTGTACAGTGTAATCCAATGACACTGGCTTTGTTGATAGTCAGACCTTTAATTCATACGCGAGTTCTGGTGCTTTGGCGCTTTTTCTCAACCTCTGCACCAGTGTGCCGGGTCCACCGGCTTGCCGGCGTGGCGGATTTCAAAATAAATGCCGGCTTCGGCCTGGCCGCCGCTGGTACCGGCGCGGCCGATGAGTTCGCCGGCAGTGACCCAATCGCCGGTTTCCTGATACAGCACCTGGTTGTGGGCATACAGGCTCAGGTAATTGTCGCCGTGATCGATCACCATAAGCATGCCCTGGCCGCGCAGATAATCGGCGAACACCACCCGGCCGGCGTGAATGGCTTTTACTTCACGGCCCTCGGGGGCCAGAATTTTCACGCCCTGCCAGCGCAATTCGCCGGCCCGGTTAGCGCCGAAGCGCGCGCCCATCTGGCCTTTGGTGGGCCAGCCCATTTTGCCTTTACGGCTTTTAAAGCTGTCGCCTGCCAGGCCCAGCGCGGTATCGCTGAGCTGGCGCACGACCTCGGCCAGGAGTTTTTCCAGGTTGGCGCGGTCGGCCTGGTTTTTACGCAGCTTCTCATCCTTGGCGTTGATGGCGGCATTGAGTTTTTTCAGGGTGCGATCGCGCTCTGCCCGGGTGGCTTTGAGACTGGCATGGCGCTGGCTGAGTCTGGCCTGGCTTTCGGCCAGTTTCTGCGTCTGACGGATCAACTCGGGCTCGATCTGCGCCAGCTCGTCCAGGGTGGACTGGTAGTGCTCAATGGCGTCCTGGCGTGCACTGACCAGATGGCTCTGGTACACCGCCATGCGTGAAAGGTGTTGAGGATCCTGTTGGCGCAGCAACAGTTGCAGCTGGTTTGGGCTGCCGGCTTTGTAGGCGGTGACCAACTGCGTACCGAGGTGTTCTGCCTGTTGTGCCTGCGCCTGCGTCAGTTCGCGTTGGCGGGCATTGAGGTCAGCTAGCTTTTTTTTTCGGCGGCCAGCTGCTTGTTGATGCGTTCGATATCCTGCATCAATTTGGAGATTTCACTTTCATTGCGTTTGAGTTCCACGTCCAGGCTGTCGCGCTGGGATTTGGCATCGTTCAGCTCGTTTTGCAGCTTCTGGATAGTGGCCTGTAATGCTTCAAGCTTGGCCTGGTATTCAGTCTGGTCCTGTGCCAGCGTTGGCAGGGCGAACAGGGTCAGGAGCGCGGCGAGAGAAATTGCCTTCATGGAAATCAGCCTTGTTGTCATGCGAGAAAGTTCCAGCGCCCAGAATACTGATCCGGGCGCCGGATTGCTACTTTCTTATTCCTGAATCGTGATCAGGCTCTTACCGGTCATTTCTGCCGGTTGGGGCAGGCCCATCAGGGTCAGCATGGTGGGCGCCACGTCGGCCAGTGAGCCGCCGTTGCTCAGTGCTGCGCGGCGTGGTCCTGCGTAAACAAAAGGCACCGGCAGGGTGGTGTGTTGGGTGCTGACCTGGCCGGTAGCCTCGTCGAACATCTCTTCCACATTGCCGTGGTCGGCGGTGATCAGCGCTTCGCCGCCGACTTTTTCCAGTGCCGCCAACACGCGGGCCAGTGCACCGTCCACACACTCGACCGCTTTGACGGCGGCGTCAAACACGCCCGAGTGGCCCACCTGATCGCAGTTGGCGTAGTTGCAGATGATGGTGTCGAATTTGCCGGATTCGATCGCTTCAATCAGCTTGTCAGTCACTTCACCGGCGCTCATTTCCGGGGCCAGATCGTAGGTGGCGACTTTCGGCGATGGCACAAGAATGCGCTCTTCGTTGGGGTAGAGGGCTTCCTGGCCGCCGGAGAAGAAAAATGTCACGTGCGCGTATTTTTCCGTTTCGGCGATGCGCAGCTGGGTTTTACCCTGGGCGGCCACATAGTCGCCGAAGGAATTGGCCATGGACTCGGGCGGGAAGGCTACGGGTGCCGGAATGTCTGCAGCGTATTCGGTGGTTTGCACGAAGGCGCCCAGTTGAGGCACCAGCTCGCGGGTAAAACCATCGAAGCTGGGCTCCACAAACGCGCGGGTAATCTGACGTGCGCGGTCGGGGCGGAAGTTCATGAACAGCACAGCATCGCCATCGTTGATGGTGGCGACTTCCTCGCCTTCACCGCAGATCACGGTAGGCTTCACGAACTCATCATTTTCATCCCGCGCGTAGGCGGCGTTGAGGCCGTCGATGGCGTTATCGGCATCGTAATCGGCGGCACCCAGCACCATCAGGTCGTAGGCAGCCTGGACTCTGTCCCAGCGGTTGTCGCGGTCGAGTGCGAAAAAGCGACCGCAGATACTGGCAATGCGGCCGGTGCCCAGCTGGTCAAATTTTGCCTGGGCGCGGGCCAGCGGCGCTTCGGCGCTGCGCGGCGGCGTGTCGCGGCCGTCCAGGAATGCGTGCAGATAAATGGCTTTGGCGCCCCGCTGGGCGGCCATGTCTATCATGGCGAGAATGTGGTCGTCGTGGCTGTGCACGCCGCCGGGCGACAGTAAGCCCAGGATGTGAACCGCTTTGTCGGCGGCCACGGCCTTGTCGATGGCCTCGCAATAGACCGGATTCTGGAAAAAGTCGCCGTCGCTGATGGCCTTATTGATGCGGGTAAAGTTCTGGTACACCACCCGGCCGGCGCCCAGGGTCATGTGGCCCACTTCCGAGTTGCCCATCTGGCCTTCGGGCAGGCCCACGGCCATGCCGGAGGTGCCGATCAGGGTCTTGGGGTTATTGGCCCAGAGCTTATCCCAGGTGGGGGTATTGGCGGCCATAATGGCGTTGTGGGCGCTATTTTCGGAATAACCGAAGCCATCGAGAACAATTAATACCAGCGGCTTGTTGGCGGACATAGTTTTTCTTGCCTGTTTTGTACAACCTGTGAGGGCCGCGATTGTACCCGCTTGGGGATGACAACTCTATTGCCGGGAGCGAGTAAAGCCGCGCCTTCCATGCTTTTTTGGCACCAACTGGGTATACTTGCCGCCCCCGCCAATGCTGTGAAGGAAGCGACGTGGAACTGATTGTATTTTTGACTGAACAGTGGATGCTGGTGTCCCTGTTCCTGGTGCTGGCCTACACCTACATGTGGCGCGAAAAATCCAAGGCCGGTGCAACCTTGTCGGTGCACCAGCTGACCGCCGTGGTCAACCAGGGCAATGCCCAGTTGGTAGACCTGCGCGACAGCGCGGAATTCCAGGCCGGCCATATCGTGGACGCGATCAATATTCCGCACAATAAACTGGAAAAGCAGCTGTCGGAGCTGGAGCGTCACCGCGCCAAAACCCTGGTGTTGGTGGACAAGCTGGGCCAGCACACCGGTGCCGCCGGTCGTTTGCTGCGGGACAAAGAATTCAACGTGGTGCGCCTGAACGGCGGCATGGCGGAATGGACCGGGCAAAACCTGCCGGTGGTCAAGGGCAAGGGCTGATGTTGTAACACGGCGGTTGAAATCTGCTCCAACCGTCGTCATTTACTTAGTCAGTCATTACGAGGTCACCCCATGGCACAGCCAGTTACCGTCTACAGCACCAGCATTTGCCCCTACTGCGTCCGGGCCAAGCAGTTGCTTACCCAGAAGGGTATCGCATTCGAAGAGATCAACCTGGACAAGCACCCGGAGCAGCGAATGGACGTGATGAAGCGTTCTGGTCGTCGCACTGTACCTCAGATCTGGGTGGGGGAAACCCACGTGGGGGGCTTTGATGACCTTTGGGCCCTGGACCGGGCCGGCAAGCTGGACCCATTGGTGGCCGGCGAGGCTTGAAACCCAGAGGTTTGACCCCATTAATAGGGTTCAGTCGGCGGCACGCTTGCCCAGAGCTGAACCCATAACAACAACGTTTTAAGGCAAGTTCCCATGACAGAAGAAATCCAACCCACAGGCGCAGGCGTCGAGATTCCCACCGAGCCAAATCAGCAATTTGCGTTGCAGCGCGTATACCTCAAGGACTTGTCGTTTGAAGCACCCATGGGTGTGAAGGCTTTCATGAAAGACTGGAAGCCCTCGGTTAACCAGGAGCTGAACACCAAAACCTCGCGGGTTGATGGCGATAACTATGAAGTGGTGCTGACCATCACCGTGACCGTATCACTGGGTGAAGAAACGGCGTTCCTGGCGGAAATCCAACAGGCCGGTTTGTTCCACATTGCGGGTCTGCCCGAACAGGCACTGCCGCAAATCCTGAACACCGCGTGCCCGCAAATCCTGTTTCCCTACGCGCGCGAGACCATCGACTCCGTGGTTGTCAAAGGCAGTTTCCCTGCATTGATGCTGCCCCCGATTAATTTTGATGCCCTGTTCGCGCAGGCCGTTGCACAAGCCAAGGCAACTGCGCCGGAAGGTGAAGCGGCAACAGAACAGTAACCGCGCGTTGCTGGAAGAAAAACGGTGCTCAGGCGCCGTTTTTTTTTATATATGCGCTGTGCAAGGCCGCATTCTTACATAGAATGCAGGTGTCACTCATAAGGAAGCGGTTGGTTTGACTATTGCCCGGCTGTTGTTATTGTTTTGCCTGTGTGCCTTGGCTTGGTGCGCACGCGCTGAACTATTGCTGGACGGCGTTCGTGGCGACGTGGCGGACAATATTCTGGTGCACACCAGCCTTAACGACGAGCCTTGCGACGCGCCCCGTTGGCGGATACAGCAGCGGCGACGGGATCTGGCTAAGCAAGTCAATCTTGCCCTGCAGGCCTTTGGTTATTATCGCGCCAGCTTTACCCAAACCTTTACCGAAACGCCGCAGTGCTGGCAACTCACGCTGACCGTCGAGCCCGGGCCCCGGGTGCTATGGCGCAACATCGACGTACAATTGCTCGACCAGCCGCCGGCGCTGGATGAAAGTGTACTGATGCTGGTCCAGCAACCGCCCCTGCTGCCGGGTGCGGGCCTGATCCACAAAGACTACGACAATTACAAAGCCAGCCTGCTCGACAGTGTGAAAGCGCAGGGTTATTGGCGCGCGAGCTTTGCGCAGGCGGAGCTGGCCATTCACCCCGATGACCTGGCGGCCGATGCGCACTTGCACCTGCAGCTGGGGCCGCGCTACCAGTTTGGTCAATTCAACTTCAGTCCGGTACCGCTCGATCAGGATTTATTGCACCGGCTGACCGGCGATGTGGAAGGTGAGCCCTACACCGCCGACGCGCTGCAGGATATTTATGCGCAACTGCAGGCGAGTAACTATTTCCGCAGTGTATTGATTAATCCGCACATTAATCAGAATGACGACGACCAGATTGTGCCGATGGACGTGGACCTGAGCATGGCCAGTCAGACCAGTTTTGGCGCTGGCGTGGGTTTTTCCACCGATCAGGGGCCGCGGGTGCGGGGTGACTACCAGAATCGCTATTTCAACGAATGGGGCCACAAATACCGGCTGGATGCGCTGGTATCGCGCGACCTGCAGGAAATGTCGGGCACCTACACCATTCCCCGTGCCGAGGCCTACCGGGAATGGTACGAAATCAGTGGCGGCTGGATTCGTGAGAGTACCAGTAGCTACGAATCCACCGCCACCACCACCCGTGTGCGCGCGGTTGAAGCCTTTGCCGGCGATTGGATACTCAACACCGGCGTCAATCTGCGGCGGGAAAGCTACGTGATCGGTTCCGAACCGGCCGATGAAAAATGGTTGATTGTGCCTGGTGCCGGTTTCAGTTGGGTGGATAGCGAAACCGCTGTGCGGCAAACCTATGGTTTGCGCTTTGAGGCCGAACTGACAGGCTCCAGTCAGTACTGGCTGTCCGATGTGGATTACCTGCAATTGCGGTTGAAAGGCAAAGTGATTTTTCCATTGGGTGAAAAAGGCCGGCTGCTGACGCGGGCAGAAGTGGCCGGTACCCTGAAAGACGATTTTTCTGAATTACCCCCTTCAGTGCGATTTTTTACCGGTGGCGATAACAGCGTGCGGGGTTACGCCTATCAGTCCATCGGCACCGAAAACGCCGAGGGTGAAGTCATCGGCGGCAGTCATTTGGCGGTGTTGAGCGCCGAGTACGATTATTTGTTTTTACCCAATTGGTCAGCGTCGGTTTTTTTTGATGCGGGCGATGCATTTGATAAAGCGGTCAACTACAAGCGCGGCGCCGGTATCGGCGTGCGTTGGTATTCACCAGTTGGCCCACTGCGGCTGGATATTGCGGTGCCGCTGGATCGGGAAGCCGGCGACGGCAATTACCGGTTGCACATTGCGGTCGGAGCCGATCTCTGAATGCGGTGGCTACGTAAAATAACACTCTATTTCGGCGGCACCTTGTCGGTACTTATCATTGTGCCGACGCTGTTTTTGGCCTGGCTGTTATTTACCCAGCAGGGACTCAATTGGGTCTGGTCGCAAGTGCAACCGGTGTTGCCGGTAAACGTTCAGGTCACGCGATTGGAAGGTACCTTGTGGCGCGGAATTGATATGCGCCAACTGGCGGTGACGGCGCCGGCGGAGTTCGGCTTTGAAAGTCTGTCGGCAACCGAAGTGAGTTTGCGTTGGCAGCCGTTGGCGTTGCTGGTGGGGCGGGTCGACGTGGAAAGCCTGCGCGTGGAACAGCTGCGCGTGGTGGTGCCGGCGGAACAACAAACCGATCAACCGGACCAGCCGTTGGCGTTGCCGGTGCTGGAATTGCCCGTCAATCTGATCATCAAGCGAATACAATTGCGCGGTACGGAAGTGGTGTTGGGTCCGGACACGGTGCGCGTGCCCGACCTGCAACTTCAGGCGGCCTGGGCGGGCACCCGCCTGGTGGTGGGAAAATTCAAACTCAGGTTTGATGACGTCGATTATAACCTCGGTGCCCGGATCAATTTTGCCGAGGAGTTGGCCTACGACGTTGCGATAAAAAGCCACGGTGTCAAAACCAAGGGCAAGTGCTGGGTCATACAGTCGGAGCTTGCCTGCGACGGCGATCTTGCCTGGAGTAATCTGTCACATCCCTATACCGGCGAGATGGCATCGCCTAACGGCAATCTGCAACTGTCTTTGCGCGGTCAGTTGCTGGACGTGATCGGCCGCGGTGACTTTATTTATCCGCTGGCAGAAGCGCCCATCAATACGCTGGTTGATCTTAAAGGCCAGGTGGATTTTTCCCGCCAATACGCCCGTGTTGATACCTTCGAAGCACGCTTTGCCGATGGTGATGTTGCCGCCAGTGGCGACATGCATTGGCGCGAGCTTTTCGACATGACACTGGCTGTCAATGCGAACAAGGTCAGTCTTGCCCATTGGTTGCCGGCCTGGCTCGATGAAGCCACCGCATCGACGGTTGCCAGACTGAATCTGCACGTGGTTGATCGCGGCGTGGAGCTGTCGGTCGACGCAGATGCACTGAGTTTGTACCTCGGTGGCAAGCAGATCGATGGACGTTTGCAGTTTTTGCTGGACCCGGATGGCCTGGCGTTTCAGAACGCACAATTAACGGGGCCGGGCACGGCACTGAACTTCAATGCGGACTGGCGCTTTGCGCAGGGTGTGGAAATTAAGGGCACCTTGCGCAGCGATCAATTGCAGGCGCTGATACCGGAAATCCAGGGCGCGGTGAACGCCGACATTCACCTGGATGATCGCGGTGATCGGCTGTATCTGACCTTTGATGCGGTGGCAGATGCGTTCGCGGCGGGCGACATCAGCGCCGCGCGTGTGGCGTTGCAGGCAAAAGCCAACACCCGCGATAGCACTGAACTGCGTTCACTGCAGCAGTTTCTCACGATCAACACGTTCGAACTTTCTGTCGACCAACTGGCGTTGCAGGACCAGGTACTGGGCAGCGCTGCCGTTTCTGTGGCGGGCAACGCGCAGTCCCATCAACTGGATTTGACCTGGCGTGATCTGCCTGCACCGGTACAGCTGGACGCCCTGTCACTGCGCGGCCAATGGCACTGGCCGGATAACCAGCCACTGGAAAAATCGGTCTGGCGAGGACAGCTGAACAGTCTTGCGCTTACCGAGACATGGCACAGCAACCCCTGGCTGCTGGCCGAGGCTGCCGGCTTTTCCGTGGGCGTGGATCAGCAGAACATCGAACCCTTCTGTCTGGTGCAAAATCAAACTCGCATGTGTTCTGACCTGTTGCGTCGATCCAGCGACGGCGCCTTGCAAAGCCAGGGACAATTGACGGGCTATTACGTGGACAGGGAGCGTGCCATTCTGGCGCAGTTGCAGCAACCGCTGGCTGCCGGTGTCCAATTGCGAGGTCAGTTCAACGCCTACTGGAAACTGGCGGCCGGTCCGGCATTGCTTTCTGGTCCGCTCGCCGTTGAGGCCGGTGCCCGTTGGCTGGATGCGGGCATGAGTCTGATAGAGGAAGATGGGGTGCAAATCGATTTGCCGATCGAGCGATTTGAGCTTGAAATCAAGGGCGACCAGAAACGCACGCAGATTGATGGCAATGTGTTGCTCGATCAAAACCAATCTTTTGTACTCTCTGGTATGTTAAACCAATGGACCACGCCCCAAGGCGAGTTATCGCTCGCGCTTGCGGGCGGCATCAATACATTCTCCTATCTTCAGCCGTTCGTACCGGATGTTCATTCTTTAAAAGGACGGGCAAAGGTTGACCTTGAGATGACACTGCCCATGGTGGAGGGCGACGCCCGTTATGCCGGCCAGATTGAAATCGCAGATGTTTCGTTCACAGTGCCTTCGGCCGGCACTGATGTATCGGGTTGGTCTTTGTCGGCCGTGGCCGGCAAAAACAAATTGCAGGTAGATGGCCAGGGCATGGTGGGTAAAGGTCAGGCGACAATACAAGGCCAGGTCACCGGCGCGGATGCCAATTCACTGTTCAATGCAGAAATGCGGGTTGCCGGCCAACGTTTGCAGCTGGTCAATCTGCCGGATATGCAGCTGAACGCCAGCCCGGATTTGTCGTTGGTAGCGGATGGCAGGCGATGGCACTTGTCGGGCGCTCTGGCGATTCTGGATTCCCACGTGTTGTTGCGTGAAATTCCGGTCAGTGCATCCGGTTTATCGGAAGATGCCAGGGTATACGATGACAGGAAAGAACAGGAAACGCCCTCGGGTCTGGTGTTGTTTACGTCCGACGTGACGCTCAATGTGGATAAAAATGTTACTTTCGAAGGCTTTGGCTTGCAGACCGATGTGGCGGGCAGTCTGCGTTTTACCCGCGATGAGGATAAAACCCAGAATGCCCAGGGGATCATTAAACTGCCAACGGGAAAATTCCGCAGTTATGGCCAGAAACTGGATATTGAAAACGGCCAGATTATTTTTTCCGGGCCCGTCGATAACCCGGCGCTGGATGTGCGCGCCGCGCGTAAAGTCGACAATGTTACGGCAGGCATCTGGCTGCACGGTACCGCCAAGCACCCCAAGACCGAAGTGTATTCCAATCCGAGCATGAGTGAAGCTGATGCGCTCGCCTATATCGTCACCGGCAAGGCAATATCGGAAAGTGGCTCGGGCGAGTTGGTGGATATGCAATCGGCGGCGTTGAATCTCGGTCTCAAACAGGCCTTGCCGGTCATTCAGCGGGTGGGCAACCAATTCGGCATTACCGACATCTCGCTTGAGGACAACGCACAGGGTGAAAGCAGTATTGCCGCCGGCCGCCGCATCAACGATAAAGTTTATGTGAAATACGTGTATGGATTGTTGGGCGCAGCCGGTAATTTTGTTGTGCAATACAACCTCACGGACCGGCTTAAGATAGAAACCAGTTCTGGTCGGACGCAGGCGATTGATATGACCTACAGTTGGGATTCCAAACCGCCCAAACCCAAAACGGATAATTGAACCTGCCCGCATCTGCCATAAAAATTTCATCTGGCCGTCAAGATTGATTCATTCTGGCACTCAATACTGGTGCCATGAAACGAACAACCTTAGATCACTTGCACAGCGTTGATGCGCGCTTTTTCCTGCTGGTCAGTGCCTACCTCGGCGGCGGTGGCTCGCGTACAACGGCGCGCTTGATCTCCCGACTGGCCGACGGCCCCTTGTACCTGGTCATCGCGTTGGGGTTTGCGGCCTGTGACGGTGAGCGCGGTTTGCGATTCCTGACCTTTGGTTTGGCCTGTTATGCCCTCGAAGTACCACTCTATTTACTACTGAAACGTTTTTTCAAGCGCGAACGACCGTTCAGGCAACTCAATTGTTGGCATGGGTTTGTGCCAGCGGATGAATTCAGCTTTCCTTCCGGGCATACGGCCGCGGCGGCGGTCTTTGCTGCTCTGCTGGGCATTTACTATGTGGACAATGCCTTCCTGTTGTGTGCGGGGGTGTTTTTGGTAGGTGCGTCGCGGGTGGTGCTTGGGGTGCATTTTCCTGGCGATATTTTTGCTGGTGCGATATTGGGCATTAGTTGTGTGGGTGTCATGGCTTTTGGCTTGTTGCCATAGGAGGCGAGTTCGGTGAACAAAATTCTCTATGGGGTACAGGCGACGGGCAATGGTCATATCACGCGTGCGCGGTTATTGGTGCCTTGGTTGCGCCGCGTCGGCTTTGACGTAGATGTGCTAATCAGTGGTCGAGAGCGGACTAAACTGTTTGGCCTGGATGAGCTGGGGCATTACCGGTTCCGGCACGGATTTACCTTTGCGTTGGACGATGGCCGGGTCGATGTCGTACGTACACTGTTAAATGCGCAGTGCAAGCGATTCTGGCGGGATGTTCGGAATCTGAGCTTAGATCAGTACGAATATATTCTTACCGATTTTGAACCGGTAACGGCTTGGAGTGCCAGGTTGCAGGGGCGGGAATGCATTGGGATTGGCCATCAATACGCGTTTCAGTATGCGGTGCCAAAGCAGGGATTTGATCCCGTCGCGCGAGCGGTGATGCGTTGGTTTGCACCCGTGTCTTTATCTTTGGGATTGCATTGGGACGGCTTTGGGGCCCCGATTTTGCCACCCATCGTCGATACGGGTACTCAACACCGTGCAAGCCTGCCAGGCCGGTATCTGGTGTATTTACCTTTCGATAGCATAACGCGGGTCATGCGCCTGTTGAATCAGTTTCCCGAGGTGCAATTTACATACTATTGCGCGGTGGATAGCCCCCAAGGTGCTGGGCATATCCGGCAAAAACCGTACTCGCGGTCTGGTTTTCAGGAGGATTTGGCCGGTGTTGAGGGCGTGATCTGTGGGGCCGGTTTTGAGTTGCCCTCAGAGGCTTTACACGCGGGCAAGAAATTGCTGGTTCAGCCCCTGCGCGGACAATTCGAGCAGGCCTCCAATGCGAAAGCATTGCAATTATTATCGCTGGCATCGGTGATGCACGATCTCGATCCAGAGTCGCTGCGGGCATTTATTTGCCAGCCGCCCGCCACCCCGATGCACTATCCCAATGTTGCCAAGGCGGTCGCCTTTTGGTTGCAGTCCGGCGCCAGAGAATCAGTCGATGCTCTGTCAAATCGATTGTGGCAAGCCGTGGCGATGGGTGCACCCCAGGCCGCATCGGGTATAAATCGTAGTTTTCTCAAGGCTGCTGAGCGTGCAGAGTATACGCCTGCGCCAGCGCGCGCAGTGCAGAGAGATACTGACGGATCAGTCGGGTCAGGTCTTCCTCGCTGGTCACAAACGGGCTCCGGCCAGGGTTGAAGTGGCTTAGAAAGCCGAGCCGCATGCGGCTGTAACTATTGTTGTAAGCGCTTGAAAATTCCATTGGGCCCATCGTAGGCCTTAATTTGGTGCGCAGAAAATAGTCTGCACATGCGACAAATCGCTCGTGTTTTTCAAAGACGACGCCGAAGAAACCTCTCACTCTGTCTTTGCGTTGCATGTCTTTGTCGAGCAGCCTATCTACGCTTTTTGGCCACTGGTTGAAATAGTCATCGATCAGATAGTCGCAATAATCGAGATTGATATAGTCGGGGTACTGGGTGCCGAAGGTTTTTTCTGCGTAAGCGCGGCCGGCAAGCTCTGTGTCACTTAAGGGACCGGCAACGGAGGCAAATGAACAGCAAAGGCCCACTACAGACAACCAAAAACCAGCTATTTTCCTCATTGCATTATTCCCGTGATTTTTCGGTCATTATATGCGCAGACAGAAAAAATATTCCCCCTAGTATTTGCATCGGCTCACGACAGCCGGTGTTGGGCATGCCGGTGCGCACTAATCCTCGTCGGCGTCGCTGCTATCATCGGTCATGCCCAGCTCTTTGAGCTTGCGCGTCAGCGTATTGCGGCCCCAGCCCAATAGGTTGGCGGCGTCGCGTTTGCGACCGGCGGTGTGCTTCAGAGCGGTTTCAATCAGCGCCTTCTCAAAGGTGGGCACTGCCTGGCTCAGAATGTCCTGTTGACCGCGCGCCAAGGCCTGGTCGGCCCAGGTGCGCAAGGCCTTGTCCCATTCGCCACTGACCGCGCCTTTCTCCTGCGCTTCCATCAGTTCCGGCGGCAGGTCGCTGACCTGTACCTCGCGACCCGAGGCCATGACGGTGATCCAGCGACAGCTGTTTTCCAGCTGGCGCACGTTGCCGGGCCAGTTCAGGTTACACAGAATATTCTCTGCATCTTTTTGCAGCACTTTGGGCTCCACGCCCAATTCGCGCGCGGCTTTTTGCAGGAAAAACTGCGCCAGTTTGGGTATGTCTTCCCGGCGTTCCGCGAGTTTGGGGATGTGAATGCGGATGACGTTCAGGCGGTGGAACAAATCTTCGCGGAAGCGGTGATCGGCCACCAGCTTTTCCAGATTCTGGTGGGTGGCGGCGATAATACGCACGTTCACTTTTACCGGCGTATGGCCGCCCACGCGATAGAATTCGCCATCGGCCAGCACCCGCAATAACCGGGTTTGGGTATCCGCCGGCATGTCGCCGATTTCGTCCAGAAACAGGGTGCCGCCATTGGCCTGTTCAAACCGGCCCTGGCGCTGGCCGCCGGCACCGGTGAAAGCGCCTTTTTCATGGCCGAACAGTTCGGATTCGATCAGGTCTTTCGGAATGGCGGCCATATTGAGGGCGATAAACGGGGACTGTTTGCGGGGGCTGTGGCGGTGCAGCGCGCGCGCGACCAGTTCCTTACCGGTACCTGACTCGCCGTTGATCAATACCGTGATATTGGATTGCGAAAGCCGCCCGATAGCCCGGAAAACTTCCTGCATGGCCGGCGCTTCGCCGATGATTTCCGTGCTGATTTCGTCGTCTTCGGTTTTGGGCATCTGCGCCTTTTGTTCCTGCGCATGTGCAAGTGCGCGTTTGGTGACGGCGACGGCTTCGTCCACGTCAAACGGCTTGGGCAGGTATTCAAAGGCGCCGCCCTGATAAGCCTGAACCGCGCTGTCCAGATCCGAATGCGCGGTCATGATAATAACCGGTACATCCGGATGGGATGCGTGCAGCTGCTCCAGCAGCGCAAGGCCATCGATACCGGGCATGCGAATATCGCTGACAATGGCGTCTGGCACTTCGCGGCCGATTTGGGTCAGCACACTGTCGCCGGATTCAAAGCTGCGGGTTTCCATGCCGGCCTGTTGCAGGGACTTTTCCAGTACCCAGCGGATTGAGCGGTCGTCGTCGATGATCCAAACGCGGTTAGTGTTTTGCATCGGGCTGTTCCATAGGTATGTAGATCGTGAATTGGGTTTGGCCGGGACGACTTTCGCATTCAATCAGGCCGTTGTGCTGATTGATCAGTTGTTGCGAAATCGCCAGACCCAGGCCCGTGCCTTCAGCGCGGCCTGAAATCATCGGGTAAAAAATATCTTCAATGAGGCCGGTGGGGATGCCGGGGCCGTTGTCCACTATGTCGATTCGGCACACCAATGGATGGTGAACCCGGCCAATGGTGAACTGGCGTTGGATGCGTGACCGCAGGCAGATAACACCGTGCTCAACCTTGTTTTCCATCAGAGCCTGCATGGCATTGCGTACGATATTAAGCGTGGCCTGCAGCAATTGTTCGGCATCGCCGGGCAAGTCCGGAATGCTCGGGTCGTAATCGCGGGTGATGGTGACGGCGCCCGCGCTTTCGGCGTTGACCAGAACACACACGCGCTCGAGAATCTGGTGGATATTGATGGGTTGAAGATTGGGCGGCGTGCGCGGGCCCAGCATGCGATCCACCAGATTGCGCAGGCGATCCGCCTCTTCGATGATCACCTGGGTGTATTCCTTCAGCTCGCCTTCTTCCAGTTCCCGCGCCAGCAGTTGGGCGGCTCCGCGAATACCGCCAAGGGGATTTTTGATTTCATGGGCCATGCCGCGCACCAGATTGCGGCTGGTATCTTGCGCCGACAGCAAGGCTTCCTCCCGCGAAATCCGCAGCAGGCGGTCCAGCGGCTGAATCTCAATCAGCAGGCCGCGTGGATTGGCCAGCGGTGTCACGCTGTAATCCACGGTGAGGTGGCTGCCGTGGCCGGTGGTCCATTCGGCCCGCCGACGGGTGAACTGGTGGTCGTTGGCGAGCGCCAGTTGCAGGTCCTTCAGGGCGGCTTCCGATTCGTGTACCACCGTGGCCAGGTTGACGCCCTCGACGCGCTCGCCGCTCACCGTCAGCAGCGCCTCGGCAGCCGGGTTCATGTGCCAGACGCGCAAATTGGCGTCGGCCACCACCACTGCAGTGTTCAGGCTGTCGAGCAGGTGCTTGTAGGAAACTTCGCTTTTGGTCACGGCAATACCTTGGGCCCTTGGGCTATTGAGTTGCTTCTGCAAAAACCAAACCAGAATGGTGATTTTCCCGGTTGTGGTCGAAATGGGGGCATCTGCACGCGCGCAGACGGTGCGGCCTGTGGCTCTAGGCTAGCGCAAAAAAAAGCCTTGCACCATATTGGTGCAAGGCTTTTGTGGAGGGGTTTATTTTGGTGCTGATCAGCCGCCGCGGGGAGATGGCTTGGGTGCTACGGTGCGGTGAACGTAAATGCTCATGGCGCCGGACTCGGCCAGTATGCGATCGTTCTGGTCGTAAATAATCACGGTCAGGCGGTGCTCGCCGCGTTCAATTTCCGGCACGGTGATACTGTTGCCCGTGGTGCTGCGGCCCAGCGGGCTGCCGTTGGACAGCAGTTGAAAGCGCAGGCCCGGGGTCAGTGGCCGGTTGGCTTCAAAATTGACCACCAGATCCCGCTCGCCCGGCGTCAACGTGGTGCCGGGTTGTGGGCCGGTAATCCGCACGCGGTAGGGCGGCAGTTCTGCCTGATTATCGGTTGGGTTGTCTGCCCGCTGGGGGGTATCGAACGCTGGGGCCCGGTTGGTCTCCCGAAGCTCGACTTCCTCCGCCCGCTCCGTTGGCCGATCCGTGTAAATAACCCGACCGTTTTCATCGGTGGTTTTGTAGACCTGCGCGCTTGCCGGCAATGCAATCAACAGCGCCAGGCAGGCGGCGGTGAATGGGTGCTTCATGGCGGTATCCCTGTGGTTAGCCTCCCGTGAGTATATCGGTTGGACACAAAAAAGGCCCGCGGGTTCCCGCGAGCCTTCTTCGTTTGCCATCGCCCTGTGCGGGCGATCACAACACCTTACACAGAGTAGTAGAGTTCGAATTCTACGGGGTGTGGTGTCATGTTTACTTTCTGGATGTCTGCTTTCTTCAGCTCGATGTAAGAGTCGATGAAGTCGTCAGAGAATACGCCGCCACGGGTCAGGAACTCGCGGTCTGCGTCCAGGTTGGCCAGGGCCTCTTCCAGGCTGGCACACACGGTCGGGATTTCCGCTTCTTCTTCCGGTGGCAGGTCGTACAGATCCTTGGAAGCAGCTTCGCCCGGGTGGATCTTGTTCTGAACGCCATCGAGGCCCGCCATCAGCAGTGCTGCAAAGCACAGGTAAGGGTTGGCAGTCGGGTCAGGGAAGCGGGTTTCAATACGCTTGGCCTTGGCGCTCTGTACGAACGGGATGCGGATAGAGGCAGAGCGGTTGCGGGCAGAGTAGGCCAGCATAACCGGTGCTTCGAAGCCGGGAACCAGACGCTTGTAAGAGTTGGTAGAGGCGTTACAGAAAGCGTTCAGCGCTTTCGCGTGCTTGATGATACCGCCCACGTAGTACAGGGCCGTTTCAGACAGGCCAGCATAGCTGTCGCCCGCGAACTGGTTGACACCGCCTTTGGAGAAAGACTGGTGTACGTGCATACCTGAACCGTTGTCACCGATCAGTGGCTTGGGCATGAAGGTAGCGGTTTTGCCGTAGGCGTGGGCTACGTTGTGTACGCAGTACTTCAGGATCTGAACTTCGTCAGCCTTCTTCACCAGGGTGTTGGCGCCAACACCGATTTCACACTGGCCAGCGTTGGCCACTTCGTGGTGGTGAATTTCAATTTCCAGGCCCATGGCTTCCATGGCGTTACACATGGCAGAGCGGATGTCGTGCAGGCTGTCTACGGGCGCTACAGGGAAGTAACCGCCTTTTACGCGTGGGGCGTGGCCGTGCTTGCCTTCCACTTCTTCGCCTGAGGACCAGGCCGCTTCTTCGGACTTGATCTTATAGAAAGACTCGCCCATGCCAGAGTTGTAGTGAACGCTGTCGAAGATGAAGAATTCGGGCTCTGGACCAAACAGGGCAGTGTCACCCAGGCCAGTAGAGGTCAGGTAGTCTTCGGCGCGCTTGGCAATAGAGCGTGGGTCGCGGTCGTAGCCCTGCATGGTAGAAGGCTCAACGATGTTGCAACGCACGTTGATGGTGGCTTCTTCGTAGAAGGGGTCCAGTACCGCTGACTCGTCGTCGGGCATCAGGATCATGTCGGATTCGTTAATGCCTTTCCAGCCAGAGATGGAAGAGCCGTCGAACATCTTGCCTTCTTCGAAGAAAGACTCGTTAACGGTGCTGGCGGGGTAGGTTACGTGCTGCTCTTTACCGCGTGTGTCGGTGAAGCGCAGGTCGATCCAGCGAGCTTCGTGCTCTTTAATCAGTTGTAACGTCTTTGACATGGATGCCTCCGAATGGTCAAACCGGTGTGTGAATTGTTGTGTTACATCGCGCCCTTCTTCTTTACTTGCGGTCATCTGGCAATTGCAGTGTGGGGCGCCGATGAAGGGTGACTCGAGAGGGGCAAAATATATGCCAATACTGTATTGCGTGAAAGACCCCAGAAATAGCGGGGCTCAGACGAAGGTACTGGCGTGCACAGGCTATTTTAGCACCACATTGGTGCGCTGCATGCGCTAAAGCACCATTATGGTGCTTATGTTTGAGAGTGCTGCGCCACGGCAGGGCAAAGGTGTGCTCAGCATGTATAATGCGCGCCCTTTTATCAGCCACCGAGCCGTCGCCACCATGTCAGGCGACCAGGATTGAGTCATGCATTTCATCGTTAAGCTTTTCCCGGAAATTACCATCAAGAGTGCGCCCGTGCGCAAGCGCTTCATCAAGCAGCTGCGCGACAACCTGCGCACCCAGCTTAGCCAGGTGGGCGAAGGTATTGCGGTATCGCGCGATTGGGAAAAGATTGAAGTGTCGTCCCCGTCCGATGATCCGGCCCTGTCCGCGCGGATTGCCGATGTGCTGGCGCGCACCCCCGGCATTGCCAACTTTGCCCGCGTGGTGGTGCACCCCTTTGTGGATATGCACGATGCGTTTGAGAAAACCCTGGCCATCTGGGGCGAGCAGTTGGCCGGTAAAACCTTTTGCGTGCGGGTCAAGCGCACTGGCAGCCACGATTTCTCCTCCATCGATGTGGAGAAGTATGTGGGCGGTGGCCTCAACCAGCATTCGGAGGCGGCTGGCGTGCGCCTGAAAAACCCCGATCTCACCGTCAAACTGGAAATCCGCGACGACACCCTGTACGTGGTGGAAGAGCAGGTAAAAGGTCTGGGAGGCTTCCCCCTGGGTTCACAAGAGGGGGTGCTGTCGCTCATTTCCGGCGGCTTTGATTCCACCGTGGCCAGCTACCTGATGATCAAGCGCGGCGTGCGCACCCATTACTGCTTTTTCAATCTTGGCGGCCGTGCACACGAGCTGGGCGTAAAAGAGGTGGCGTTTTATCTGTGGAACAAGTTTGGCTCTTCGCACCCGGTGAAATTTGTCACCGTGCCGTTTGAAGGCGTGATTGAGGAAATCCTCAAAAACGTGGACAACAGTTACATGGGCGTGGTGCTCAAGCGCATGATGCTGCGCGCGGCCAGCAAGGTGGCGGCCGAGATGGAGATTCAGGCGCTGGTGACGGGTGAAGCGGTGGCCCAGGTGTCGAGCCAGACCCTGCCCAACCTGGCGGCCATCGATGCGGTCACCGATACCCTGGTATTACGCCCACTGGTGGTCATGGATAAGGGCGACATCATCGACATCGCCCGCGCCATCGGCACCGAGGATTTTGCCGCCGCCATGCCCGAGTACTGCGGGGTGATTTCCGTTAAGCCCACCACGCGCGCGAAAATGGACCGGGTGCTGGAAGCCGAGGCCAAGTTTGACTTTGCGCGTCTGGACGCCGCCATCCAGGATCGTAAAACCCAGTATATTCAGGATGTGGTAGCCGATCTGGGCGAGGAGATCTCCGTCCAGCAGGTGGCCGACCCCGCCAATGCGGTGGTTATTGATATCAGGCATCCCAATGAAGAAGAGTTGCGTCCGTTGCGGTTGACCAACGTGGAGGTGCTCAGGATTCCTTTCTACACCCTGTCCAGCCAATTTGCGTCACTCGATGCGGGCAAACAGTACCTGCTCTATTGCGACAAAGGTGTGATGAGCCAGTTGCACGCCGAGCACCTCACCGCCGAGGGTGCTACCAACGTGGGTGTTTACCGGCCAGAGGCCAAGGTGGGCTGCAGCCTTTAATGGGTGGGCGTGGGCGCGAAGGTCAGCGCCATCTGGTATTGCTGCAGCAGCGTCTGCCCTTGCGCACTGTTGGCCACTTTCAGGAATGCCTTTTCCAGGGCGCGCTGCCGCGCATAGGCGTCGGGCAGGGTGTTGTTGACACACAGCGCGATGCCGATGGGCTTGAGCGCCAGGGTGCGCACCGGAAAGGCCGGGGTCTCCTGCGCCAGATTCAAGGTCATGCGCTCCCGGAAGTCCGCCAGCAGTCCGATGCGGCCGGCGTTAAAGCCGCGGGTGACCAGGTGGATGGCGTAGCTTGTGTCGAGGTCTGTACCCTCTGGCAGTAGCCGGGACATGACAAATCTGACCGATCTGGGCGCATGAACGGTGTGGTTGGTAAGTGCTTGCACGCTTGTCAGGTCAGGATATCTGTCACCATTCACGAACACGGTGGGGTGGATACGGGTCAGATCCGTTGCTGAGCAGAGGTATTGGCTGGCAAACGCCTGTCGGTATTCCTGGCTTACCAGCGCAACCTCCACTTTGCCTGCCTGTGTCAACTGAATGAAACGATTCAGTGGCACCTTTTGAATCGACAGCCGCTCGCCGGCATCCAGCGCTGCCAGGCGCAGCAGGTCCAGGGTCAGTCCCCTGGGACTGGGGTCGCCCGCATTCTGGAAATGAAACGGTGGGAAGTCCACAAAATAGTAGTGCAGCCGGTCCTGCGCCTGGCTCGCGAAGGCGCTGGGAATCAGTAACAGGGCGAGTAACAGCTGCTTCAAAACCGGGTATTCCTTGCTGTGTTCACACTTTAGTTTAGGCGGTCTACCAAGTCTTCGCGCATTTGACTGTTTATTGAGCACCGACACCGGTATAATGCGCGCCCTTTGTTTCCACCCTATTCACTCAGAGATACCCCTTGTGATCGAGAATTTACGCAATATTGCCATTATCGCCCACGTTGACCATGGCAAAACCACCCTGGTAGACAAGTTGTTAAGCCAGTCCGGCACCCTTGATCGCAAGAACGTGGGTACCGAGCGGATCATGGATTCTAATGATCAGGAGCGTGAGCGCGGTATTACCATTCTCGCCAAAAATACGGCTATCGAGTGGAACGGCTACCACATCAACATTGTGGATACCCCCGGACACGCCGACTTCGGCGGTGAGGTTGAGCGCGTGCTGTCGATGGTGGATTGCGTGTGTCTGCTGGTGGACGCGGTGGACGGCCCCATGCCGCAAACCCGTTTTGTAACCTCCAAGGCGTTTGAAAAAGGCCTGAATCCCATTGTAGTGATCAACAAGGTGGATCGCCCCGGCGCGCGTCCAGACTGGGTGATGGATCAGGTGTTTGACCTGTTCGACCGCCTGGGCGGCACCGACGAGCAGCTGGACTTCCCCGTGGTATACGCCTCGGCCCTGAACGGCATCGCCGGTCTGGATCTGGATGACATGGCTGAAGACATGACGCCCCTGTTCCAGATGATCGTGGACAAGGTGCAGCCGCCGGCGGTAGACCGCGATGGCCCGTTCCAGATGCAGATTTCTGCGCTCGATTACAACTCCTACGTGGGTGTTATCGGTGTGGGCCGCATCAAGCGTGGTTCGGTCAAGCCCAACCAGCAGGTGGTGATCGTTGATGACGAAGGCAAAACCCGCAAGGGCAAAATCCTGCAGGTGATGGGTTACCTGGGCCTTGAGCGCGTGGAAGAAACCGAAGCTTTTGCGGGCGACATTGTGTGTGTCACCGGTATCGAAGGCCTGAACATTTCCGACACCCTGTGCGACCCGCAAAATGTGGAAGCGCTGCCGCCGTTGATGGTGGATGAGCCCACCGTGAGCATGACCTTCCAGGTGAACGATTCGCCCTTCGCTGGTAAAGAAGGCAAGTTCGTGACCTCGCGCAATATCAAAGACCGTCTGGATCAGGAGCTGATCCACAACGTGGCGCTGCGCGTTCAGCAGGGCGACAGCCCGGACAAGTTCATTGTCTCTGGCCGCGGTGAGCTGCACCTTTCCGTATTGATTGAAAACATGCGTCGCGAAGGCTTTGAGCTGGGTGTGTCGCGCCCCGAAGTGATCCAGAAAGAAATCGACGGCGTGATTCAGGAGCCGTTCGAGCAGGTGGTGATCGACGTGGAAGAACAGCACCAGGGTTCTATCATGGAAGAACTGGGTCTGCGCAAAGCCGAAATGACCAACATGGAGCCCGACGGTCAGGGCCGTGTCAAACTGGAATTCATCGTGCCTTCGCGCGGCCTGATCGGCTTCCGCGGTCAGTTCCTGACGCTGACGTCCGGTTCCGGCATCATGACGTCGATCTTTGATCATTACGGTCCGGTCAAGCAGGGCGAAGTGGCCAAGCGCATCAACGGCGTGCTGGTGTCTATGGTGAAGGGCAAAACCCTGGCCTACGGTCTGCACCCGCTGCAGGATCGCGGCCGCTTGTTCCTGGGCGCCGGTGAAGAAATTTACGAAGGCCAGATCGTCGGTCTGCACAGCCGAGGCAACGACCTGGTGGTAAACCCCACCAAGGCCAAGCAGCTCACCAACGTACGCGCCTCCGGTACCGATGACGCGCTGACCTTGTCACCGCCCGTGCGCCACACCTTGGAGCAGGCGCTGGAATTCATCGAAGACGACGAGCTGGTGGAAGTGACGCCGCAAAGCATCCGCCTGCGTAAAAAGCTGCTCACTGAAAACGAGCGCAAGCGCGCGAAAAAGTAATCGCCCGTGTGATGAAAAAGACCGGCAGTTGCCGGTCTTTTTGTTTGGCAGTCAGTTGATAAATCAAAAGGTGTCCTTGTGAAATCCGGTAGCAAAAGTCCGCGTGGAAAATTCCCTGCGTCAAAAAAAACGCCCGCGCGTGGGTCGAGCAAAACCTCCGCCGGTTTTTCGGCTGCAGGACCCTGGGCTTTGATCTGGCAGGCGTGGCAGGCCCAGCCCGCGGGCACCCATCTGGACCGCTGGCTGAGTGCCAATCTCGCCAAATTGGTGCCGGCACCGGGCGCGCATGCCGCGTTAGTCACGCGCCTGCAGAAGGCGGTGGCGTATCAACAACTGATATGCGCGCTGGCCCATCAGTTTGAAGCCGGGCACGCCAATATCGACTGGCTGGCGTGGGACGCCAAGTGGACGCCCGAGCAGGTGACGCGTTTGTCAGCGTCGCAAATTGAGCAATGGCTGGATCTCCGGTTAAACCCAGAGCCCGCGCAAGCCGCACCTGAGTTGGCGAAGAAAATCCAACTGGCGCAATCCTTTCGCGCAGGCACGGAAAGCAATCCGTCATTGTTTGCTCTGTGGCATGGTTTGCGACCGGGTTGGATGGCCGCAATAAGCAAGCGCGCCGAACTCAGTGGTTGGTCTAAGGCGCAATTAAATGCATTTGCGGCCGCCCAGGCGTTGCCCCCGCCTTTGTGGTTGCGTCTGCAATCCGACATGACGCCTGAGCAAGCCAAAACGTCACTTGAACAAGACGGTGTGTTGGTTGAGCTGAGTGAGCAGGGCTTGTGCGCTCACGGGGGTAAATCCATCAAACTTAGCCAGCTGCACAAAGCCGGCGCGCTCGAAGTACAGGACCTTGCCAGCCAGTGTTTGTCCGGGCGGGTAGAGGTCCGCCCCGGCCAGAAAGCATGGGATGTGTGCGCCGGTGCAGGCGGTAAAACCCTCGCCATTGGCGCCGGCATGCATAACAAGGGCATGTTGCTGGCCACCGATATTCACGAACGCAAACTGCAAGAGCTGAAGCGTCGCGCCAAGCGCGCCGGGTTATACAACATCCGCTCGTTTGTATGGAGCGCCGACGCGCCCCTGGCATTGCCAAAAGAAGTGGCGCAGCAACAGGGGTTTGATTGGGTGTTGGTGGATGCGCCTTGCAGCGCCTCTGGCACCTGGCGGCGCAACCCGGAAGCGCGCTGGCGTTATACCACTGCAGATACCGAAGAACTCGTGCAATTGCAGCGCAAAATTGTCAGCAACGCCCTGCCAGCAGTGCGCCCGGGCGGCAGCTTCGTGTACGCCACCTGCAGTTGGGACGAGCGAGAAAACGAGCAGCAAGTCGCCTGGCTGTTGACGCAATACCCTGATTTCAGTTTGGTGTCCCAATCTTTACTCGGCTGTCCGGACATGGATTCAGATACGATGTTTGTGGCAGTATTCAGAAAAATGCCAACAGCCAGCTAGTCACCTTTAAGAGGACGCTTCAATGGCCCATGACCCACGCGATGAATTGCATCAGGAGTTACCCACAGACCATCCGGATACGTTGATATCCGCGATGCATCGGGTGATTCAGTGGGCCGTAAAAGTGCTGGCGGCATTGATGGTGATGGTTATATTGTTGGGTGTCGCTGACGTGGTCTATGTGCTGTACCAGAAGTTGGTAGAGCCTCCCATGTTTTTGCTGGATGTGAACGATATCTTCTATGTGTTCGGCGCCTTTATGGTGGTGCTGATCGCGATTGAAATTTTCATCAATATCCGGCTTTACCTTGGCAGCCATGTGTTTCCGGTTAAGTTGGTAGTGGCCACTGCATTGATGGCCATCGCCCGGAAAATCATTATTCTCGACGTCGAGAAATTATCCTACCAGTACGTGCTTGCGATCGGTGTCACCTTGTTGGCATTAGGCATTACTTATTGGCTGTTGACGCTGAAGCCCGCTGCGCAATCGGAGCATTGAGTCGTTCCAACGCAATTGCGGTTCTCTCTGGCGCAGGCCGACCGGCCCGGTGTATTCAAGGCGCTAAGCTGTCGGAAAAACGGAGGGCTGCCATGAAAATGCTTGCCAACGGGTTCCTGCTGACAGGCCTGTTATTCTCGCCAATCGCTTTCGCTTCCGGCTGTGATACCGGGCCTCATCGCCAATTCGATTTCTGGCTGGGTGAGTGGGCGGTCTCGGTGGAAGGTAAAGGCCAGGTCGGGCACAACCGCATTGAAAAAATTGTGGATGGGTGTGCCCTGCGTGAAACTTACACCACAGCAGGAAAATATCACGGCACCTCCTATAACAGTTACAGCCCGGTTACTGGTCAATGGCACCAGACCTGGGTGGATAACAGCGGATTGACGCTGTTGTTATCCGGCGGCTGGCGCGAGGGCACGATGGTGTTGTCGGGCGATGGCATCAGCCCCACGGGCACACCGGTGTTGCACCGCATTAGCTGGACGCCACTGCAGGATGGCGGGGTAAGGCAGTTGTGGGAATCGCGTCCCAAAAACAACGAAAACGCTGATTGGGTTAAGGTGTTTGATGGCCTCTACAGCCCGGTCAAAGCTGAATGAAAAACCCGTTCAGATTTGTACCGTGCCTTTGATTTGTGCGTATACCCACTGCCCCGGTGCCAGTCCCAGCTGGCGGATTGAATGACCGGACAGCAAGGCGCGCAAGGTTTGCCGGCCCAGCGCGAGTTCCAGTGTGGCGTAAGCTGCATCCGCATCGCCCAGAGATTGAATCCGGACTTTGACGATATTCAGAATGCTGCTGTCGTTCGCGCGTGTCAGCGCGATGCTGACGTCGCGGGCGTCGATGGCGATTCCCCGCTCGGTAATGTGTTGTTTGCCCACCAGCCGGATCTGTTGGCCGTCATCCAACAACAGGGTTGAAAATCCGTTCGCCGAAGGTTTTACCTCGCCGCATAAAATACTGAATGCGTGGCCGCGCTGTTGCACCAGAAGCGGGTGGTTGATCAGCGCCTGCAATTGGCCGTCACACAGCCGGGTTTTGTCCATCAGCATCAGATGATCGGCCACGTGCAGCAGTTCATCCAGTTGGTGGGTCACCATGATCACGGGCTTTTCTTTGCCGGCGGCTTTGATCAGCGCGAGCGCATTGCGCTTGCGTTCGGCATCCAGCCCGGTAAGCGGTTCGTCCAGTAAAATGGCCTGGCCCTGATGCGCAAGTGTACGCGCCAGCGCAACCCGGCGTTGCTCACCGCCCGACAGTTGGTTGGCCCGGGTGTGCAGTAAATGAGTGAGATCCAGTGCGTCGATCAACTGCGCGGGCAGCGGGATTGACTGGCCCAGCACAATATTATCGGCCACGGTTTTGTGCGGCAGCAGGCGCGATTCCTGAAACATCATGCCCAGCTTGCGCGCCGCGGGTGCAAGGGTTTGTGTGCCTGAAAGCCAGCGCTGTTGCCTGAAGCTGATGTTACCCCGATGGGGGTCCAGCCCGGCCAGTGCGCGCAGCAATCGGGTTTTGCCGCAGCCGGATTGCCCGAATAACACGGTCACGCCCTCGGTGGGCAGTGTCAGGTCTGGCTGCTGGGGCAGCGTCAACAGGTTGATGTGCCACCCGTTCATGACTTTTTCCGGCCGTAAATGGCAAGCAGGGCAACCACGGCAATGGCGAGCATGATCAGCGACAGTTGATGCGCAGCCGCGTAATCCAATTGTTCGACCGCATCAAAAATTGCGATCGAGGCGACCCGGGTTTCATCGGGAATATTGCCGCCAATCATCAGTACCACCCCGAATTCGCCCAGCGTATGGGCGAAGCCCAACACAAACGCACCGGCGAATCCTTGCTTGCACAGCGGCAGTACCACCTGGGCAAACTGTTGCCAGCGATTCAGCCCCTGCAGCTCAGCCATTTCGAGCAAACCTTTGTCCAGTTGCGCGAAGCTGGCTTGCAGCGGTTGCACCACAAACGGCAGGGAGTACACCATCGAGCCGATCACCAGACCGGTAAAACTGAAGGCCAGACTGCTGCCGGTGAGTGCCAGCCACTGGGCACCCGGCCATTGGTGGGGCGAAAACGCCAACAGCAGATAAAAGCCGATGACGGTGGGCGGCAACACCAGGGGTAGCGCCACCAGAATTTCGCTGGCGCGGGCGAGTGCGCTCGTGGATGCCTGCAGCCACCAGGCCAACGGAATGGCGAGTAACAACAACAGCGTTGTGCTCACCGCCGCCAGTTTGAGTGAAAGCACAATCGCCGCCAGGGCCGCCGCGTCAATCATCAGCGTTCACCGGATCGTAACCCAATGGCTGCAGCTGCCGTTGAGTGTCGGGGCTTAACAAAAACGTGATGAACTGCGTGCTCCGGGGCGACGGTTTTATGACCAACAATTGTTGGCGAATGGGCGCATGCAACTGCGCGGTGAGATTAAAGCGCGTGGGCGCATCCGCAGGCACCAAGGACCCCGCCAGCCAGGCGGTATTGATGTGGCCGGCGTCATACCACTGCCGCACCTGGGCAATGTTGGCAGCGGTTACCCGGGTGGCTGAGAGGGGTGCCAGTGATTGCATCAAGGTGTCGGCCGCCGCGCCGTAGGGGGCCAGAGCCGGATTGGCCAACGCAATTTTATCGCTCTTGCGCAACAGGCTCTGCCAGTCGTTTGCCGCTGTGCGGCTTACCAGCCAGAGTTGGCCCTGCGCATAGGTCTGCGGCAAATCACCACCAAGGCTGCTGTGCAATCTGGCGGGGTAATGGTCGTCGGCGGATAAAAAAATATCGAACGGGGCGCCTTGCAGAATCTGGGTCGCGAGTTGACCGGATGCGCCGCTGCTGATGACCAGTTCAATGCCGGTGGTGCGGGTAAACTCGGGCGCAAGTGCGGCCAGTGCCGGCCGGAAATTGCTGGCCACCGCCAGGCGCAGCGATTCCGCCACCGCAGTCATGGCGGTCATCATCAACAACAGTAAGATCGCTAAACGCATGGAAAGCTTCTGGCCGGCAACAAGCGTAGAGCCGCATGTTAGCAGAATTTCCGGTGACTACCTTGCGGGGGATCAATGGCCCGTGCGATGCAGGCGGCTCAGTGGTCCTGATGGTCCGACATCATGCGCGAGACGCTGCGCTCGGCCCGGTCAGATTCCTTTTTGAGCAGCTCGCGCAGGCGCGCCTGGTTGTCGATGCCAAGTGCCCGGCATTCAATGCCCAGCAGGTGGTCGCGCTGGTGGGCCAGTTTGCCCTGCATTTTGATCAGGTTGTTGTCGCCGGCTTCAATCGACAGGATGATTTCTTCGCCCGGCGTCAGGTCATGGGGCCGGATCAGCGCCGCCAGCGCGCCGTTGAACGACACGTCGACGATGTGTACGTCAAACTTCTTTTGGGTGGTCATGAGGGTGGCATAGGCGCGGTAGTGCACGCGCGGAAAGTAACGCCGTTCGCGGTTGTCGTCTGTGCTGGTGGTAGTCATTCCCTATAAACCTCTTCCAGGGTGTCCGCTTAAGGGTGGTCGCTGCCGGCCCGGAGGACATATATTAATACGTGAGTACCATTTGTGGTAGCGTTGGTTCAGTGTCAGGGCAGGTCGGAGACCAATTGCCTGAGCTCCCGTTCGGCGGCATCGGCGTCGCCGGTATTCAGGCTGATCAGTTGGCGCAGATGCGCCATGCTGTCCACATCAATTTCACAGCAATGCAGCCCCAATTGCCGTCCCGCCTGATGGGCCAGGCGCGCCGTCAGGGTAATGTGAGTCTGGTCGTCCAGCCTCAAATCCAGGCTCATGGGTTCATCGGCGAGGGGTTGGCTGTCGTCGGGCAGCAGCAGGAGCGCGCCCTTGAGCGAGATGTCGACCAAGGTGCAGTGCCATAGATGCTGTCCCTGCGTGAGTCTGATGGCGCGGGTAAATTTCACCCTTACAAAGCGGCGGCGATTGGTGGTTGGCATACTGAACCTCCTGAGCCTAAGTGTAGTCGCTGGCGCACCCGGCCGCGTGGCTTTACATGACGGAACCGGTGAACGGCCGGGTAAATGCGGTCACTGTCGCCTTGTCTTTGATCCTTCACATTTGCGTGCCCGCATCCGGCCCTTATAATGGCCCTACTCTCAGGGAGGACACCCGATGCCCAAATACACCGTCTTAGTTTTTTTTCTGGCCGCGCTCGCTCTGGCTGCCTGTGGTCAGGAACGTGCGCCCATCGCCAGTTCTGCTGCGCCCGCGGCTGAGCATAAAGCAGAGGCCAAGCCTGCGGTTGCCGAAGCGGTAGAACAGATTGCCGATAGCTGTATCGACACCAGTAAGATCAACCCGAATCGCATGTGTACGATGGATTACAATCCGGTTTGTGGTTGTGACGGCAAAACCTACAGCAACGCCTGTGGCGCAACCAATGCCGGCGTCACCAGCTGGACCAAAGGTGAGTGCCCCTCCACCCATTGATGCCACGATTTAACGCCCCATCGCCCGATGGGGCCAGGCTTTTGCAGGCTCTGAATGCGCTATCTGATTACCACCCTGGCCCTGCTGTTCACATCCATAGGGTCAGTGGCCGAAGCGCCCGCTCAGCGACTGGTATCGCTCAATCTGTGTGTGGATCAGATGCTGCTGCGGTTTGCGCCGCGCGAACGCATCGCCAGCGTCACCTATTTTGCCGACAACCCGCTCATGTCGCCGTTGGCCGGGCAGGCAGCAGGGCTGCATAAAAACCACGGCCTGGTGGAAGAAGTCATTCCGCTCGGGCCCGATCTGGTATTGGCGGGTGAATACGGTGCGCGCGAAGCCGCTGAACTGCTGCAGGCGCTCGGGTTTAGCCTGCAGCGCATCCCGCTGCCCTATGCTCTGGATGACATAGAAGGTCATCTGGATCGCATGGCAGTTATTCTGGGTAACCCGCCTGCACTGCTCGAGCACAAAGCCCGCTGGCAGGCGCGCAAAACCCGGTTGCAGGCCGCGGCGGCCGCTCTGCCCGAGAGCGAAAAACCCACGGCCCTGATGCTTGGCCCCAACCACGTGGCGCCGGGTGCGGGCACGCTGGAACATGAAATGCTCACCCTTGCCGGTTTTCGCAATTGGGCTGCGTTGGCGGGCAAACAGGGCTTTGCCAGTATCAGCCTGGAACGGCTGGTGATTGATCCGCCAGATGTATTGATTGTGGATCGGGTCGCGGCCGGGCATTTTTCCCTCGCCCATGAAGTGCTCAGTCACCCTGCTTTGGATGCGGCGCTGGCACAGGGCCGTTTGGCCAGCCTGCCCGGCAACCTGAGCGTGTGCCCGGCGCCCAATATCAACGAACTGATCACCGTGCTGGTGGATTTGCGTCAATCACTGGCTGCACGGGAGCGCCCATGAAAACCCTGATACTTTCCGCCGTATTGCTCCTGCTGGCCGCTGTGTCGTTAACGCTGGGGGTGGCCGATATTTCGCTGCTGGATGCCGCCCGCGATGCCTGGGCTGGCGAACAAAGTGCCGCGCGCAGTATTGCGTTTGATGTGCGACTGCCGCGCACCTTGTTGGCGTTGATTGTGGGCGCAGGGCTGGGCATGGCCGGTGCTGCCATGCAGGGCCTGTTGCGCAATCCGCTGGCCGAGCCGGGCGTGCTGGGGGTGTCGTCGGGTGCGGCCCTGGGCGCGGTGATTACCTTGTATTTTGGCTTGGCGGCCTGGGGCTGGGGCGTGCTGCCGGTGGCCGCCATGCTCGGCAGCCTGATCGCGCTGCTGGCCATCTATGGGCTGGCGGGTAAAAGCAAAAGCCTGCTGGTGCTTATTCTTGCGGGCGTTGCGTTAAACGCCTTGTTCGGTGCCCTGACGGCGGTGGCGCTCAACTTTGCCAAAAACCTGTTCGCCCTGCAGGAAATTATTTTCTGGCTGATGGGCTCGCTCGCCAACCGCAGTAACGATCATTTGCTCGTCGCCGCGCCCACCATTGCCATGGGCATGTTACTCATGTGGCATCGACGCGCCTACCTGGACGCGCTCACGCTGGGCGACGATACGGCGAGCAGCCTGGGTTTTAACGGCAATCGCGAACGCATCCTGATTTTGCTCGGCATTGCCCTGGCCGTTGGTGGCGGGGTGGCAGTCAGTGGCGCCATTGGTTTTATCGGTTTGATGGTGCCGCACTTGCTCAGGCGGTGGGCCGATTACCAGCCGGGTAAATTGTTGATGCTGTCGGCCTTGGGCGGCGCACTGCTGTTGTTAGGCGCCGATCTGCTGGTGCGCCATCTGGATCTGGTGCGGGAGCTGAAGCTGGGTGTGGTCACGTCCTTGTTGGGTGCGCCTTTCTTTATTTATTTGCTGATGAAAAGCAAACGCCAATTTTTATAACGGACAGGAAAAACGATGACGCGGCTCACCAGTGAAAACTTGTCCTATGCCATTGACCAGGCGCAACTGCTGCGCAATATCAGTTTTTCAGCCGAATCGGGTCAGCTGATCGGCCTGATCGGCCCCAACGGCGCGGGCAAATCCACACTGCTGAAAATGCTCGCGGGGGTGTTGCCTGCCAGCAGCGGGCAGGTGCGGCTTGCCGATACACCGCTGAACCAATGGCCGGGGCCGGCGCGGGCAAAAAAACTCGCTTTTCTCGCGCAACAGGAGCAGCCGGCCTGGTCGGTAAGTGCGGAAACGCTGGTGGCGCTCGGTCGCCTGCCTTACACCGGCAGCACCCAGGTGGCACTGGAAAAAGACGCGGGTATTATCCGCATGGCGTTGCAGGCGGCCGGTGTGGATCATCTGTCACAGCGCGCGGTGGATACACTGTCCGGCGGCGAGCTGCGCCGGGTACAATGCGCGCGCCTGTTCGCCACCGTGGCCGATGTGTGGCTCGCCGATGAGCCCATCGCGGCACTGGACCCACTGCATCAGCTTCAGATCATGCAATTGCTGAAAACCAAAGCCGAAACCGGGCTGGTGATTGCCGCCCTGCACGATCTCTCCATTGCCGCGCGCTATTGCGATCGTTTGCTATTGTTGAATGATGGTGAATTGGTGGCCGATGGTGCGCCGCAGGCGGTGCTTACCGAACAGAACCTTGCCCAGGTTTATCGTATCCGTGCCGATATAACCACCACGGCCAAAGGTTTACACATTGCCGCGGCGGAGCCGTTGGTTTAGGGAGCTGTTGTTCCCGTTAAGTGCGCTTGCCCAGACGGTATTGGGCCAGTGTAAAAAGTCTGAAGCTATGTCTGAATCTTTACCGTCCATTTCTGTGCTCAACCAATGGTGCGCTGCGCACAAGATCAATCTGCGCTTTTTATCCATTGGTACACGCAGCCCGCGCCTGATCAGCCAAGGCAAGGCGCCGTTGACCACCGACAGCCTTGCGCGCGCCGAGGCCATCGCCAGAACATTGCGTACAGATGAATGGCACGCGCTGGCCGACATCCACTGCGACGGTTTCCCTGAACAAATCCATTATCAGGTCGTCACCTATTCCCAGATGCTCGCACTGCGCGAAGCCGGCACAATGCCCACGGGTTTATCGGCTACCGTGCTACCCATAAACCACGAAAAACAAACGCTGCTATTACAAAAACGCAGCGCCAGCTCGCACCTTTACCCCGGCTACCTGAGCCTGCTCGGCGGCGGCTATGCACCCGCCGTGGACGACGCCGGCGACGGCGCCAACCCCCGCACTACTGCCGAGCGCGAATGCTTTGAAGAGTCCAATGTGCAACTCACCATTCCGGATAACTGCCTGGTTGCCATTACTCAGGAAACAGATGTTGGCGCGATTCAGATTAATTATCTGGGCATAGCGTCAGACTTTGCCAACGCCAAAGCGGATGAACAGGAAGGCTTGTTGGTGGAAGTACCAGTGCCGGGTGAGGAGGCCATTGCGGACCTGAAAAATCACACGGACTTGCTGAAAGGCTGTTTAGCAGCCTACCTGTCTCAAACCACGTGTAGGGTGGAATAAGCGCAAGCATATTCCACCAAAACCCATTAAGAATCGCAATCCATTGTTCGTGGAGTATCAGGGTTTTCCAGGCTAAACGTCTCTATTCTGATCTTTGATTGGTTTTTTCCCTTGGCGTTTTCTGCAGGCAAAGCTCCAAAAGATGTGTTTGATATATACATAGCTTCGGCAAAAGGACCATGCCTGATTCTACTTTTCAAGTCAGTCGCCAAATGGTCACCAGATTAGGATGGTAGCACCGCTAGGTAAAGGCAGCGGTGCTATCGTGCGCAACTCAGAAGTTCACATTAAAACCGGCAGAAAAGTAGATTACATCTTCTTCAATGATGGTGGCTTCCAATTCGAAGTTGCCTGCGTCCGACTGACGGAAGCCCAGGCCAAGGCCAACGGATGCGCCTGTGTCGGATGCACTGTAACCGCCTTCGGCGTCGATGGTTTCGTTGATAATGCCGGCCTTGGCTTTGAAGTAAACGTTGCCACTAGACCGAAATACGCCATAGCCCGCCAGTGTTTCAACGGAGAAGTCCACATTGTCCGGACCGTAGTAGCTGGGGTTTTCGAAAGAGCCATCGCTCAGAGAGCTGGTGTATTGGCCTTCAATTGCCCAGTTGTCTGAGAAGTGATAGCCCAGCTGAATCCCGACGTTAAACGGGTTGGAAGCATCGCCCAGGTCCACGTGCATAATGCCGAGGTTGGCGCCTGCGTAGAACCCTTCTTCTGCGATGGAAGCTGTGGTGAAACTGCCGGCGGCAATAGCTAATGCGGTTGTAGCAAGAAACTTTTTCAAGACATAGTCCTTTATTATTGATTGGTGGGGCGGGATAGTATTATTACCAAATCAATTTGGCAAGATCGTGCCAGTTCGGTGAAATAACCCTATAAAAATAGGGGTTAAAGAGTTGGTTCCTATGGGTCCATGCCAGGATCTTTTTGATTGAGAGTGCTGATGGTGGGCTCTGTCTGGCAAAAAGTTGAATGGATTAAACGCAGTCCCTATGCGCTGATTACGAATCAGGACTCGAACGCCTTGCACCGACGCTTGAACCAGTTGATCCGTTTTTGAATATTGTTCGGACAGTTATCTGTGCAAGTGTATGTAAGCTCAGAGATGCGGGTAATGGCCGGGTTCTGTTCGACAATTTTGCCGTCAATCACGTGTTCAAATCCATGGCCTGCGCTGGTGAACCGGTAATAGTTGCCGATATCGCCAATAAGCACCTTGTCCTGAGCGGACGCGTATACATCAAAGCGCCACATATTCCAGCTGCTCCAATTAAAACTGGCCAGACAGCGGTTCATGGCTTCACCCACGCTGGGTTTTGCTTCGGCGTTTGTTTGCGATTCAGCAATCCCCGGTATGCTGGAAATCAGCAGCGCGATCAGCATCAGGTATCCTTTGAACATGTGCCATTCCTTAATTATTTTTCTTGCTGTGGAAGAATAAGGTAGTGTACTCATTGTGTCACGCACTGTACGGCTGCTGTTTGGGGTCGATTGCATTATGAGCGGCACTGTGTGACTCAGTGCCGCGCGTCATTTTTACGTTGGATTCTTGGCGAGGTGTACTTTCGTGCGCGGCTCGTCATGCCCGCTTTGTGGAAGCTGACATTTCACTGTGCCGATAGCCATAAACGCCATAGATAACGAGCCCAATCAGGCTCCAGATACCGAACCGTTCGATGGAAATTGCCGGCAAGCTGATAAACAGGAGCACGCAACCCATCAGGGCGATGCCAGCGACCGCATAGACGGCGGGGCAGCGGAACGGCCGGTGCCAGTTTGGTTGCTGATGGCGCAGCAACATCACGGCGATGGCAACAACAATGAATGCGAACAAGGTGCCTGTGTTGGACATCTCGGCAATCTGATCCAGCGGCAACAGGCCTGCGAGAACGGCAACCAGCGCCGCGGTGAGCCAACTCAGGCGCGCGGGCGTGTGGTAGCGGGTATGCAGGCGGGTGAGTGAGCGTGGAATGAGTCCGTCCCGTGCCATCACAAAAAATATCCGGGTCTGGCCGTACAGCATCACCATAATCACTGTGGGCAGTGCGAATATGGCGATCAATGCGATGACATTGCCCAGTTGTTCGTAGCCGAGTGTCCGCATCACGTACGCCAGAGGTTCAGGGTTGCCCGCGAGGGCTTTGTAGTGCACCGCGCCCAGTGCAGCCAGAATCACAAGCAGATAGATCAGCGTACAAATGACGATTGAGGCAATCACGCCGATGGGGATGTTGCGCTGGGGGTTTACGGTTTCCTCTGCCGCCGTGGAAACCGCATCAAAACCTACGTAGGCAAAAAATATCAATGATGCCGCTGCCAACACGCCGCGCACCAGACCGTCTTGCTCGCTGGCCCAAAAACCGTAAGGCATGAAAGGTGACAGCTTGTCTGGGCTGAAAAATGTCAGTGTGACAGCAATAAAAATCAGCAGCCCGATGAGTTTGGCACCTACCAGGAATGCATTCAGCCGAGCAGATTCGCGCGTGCCCCGGACCAATAGTGCTGCGATACAACCCACCAATAGCACTGCCAGCAGGTTGATGCCGCCTGTCTCTGTGTTGGTGAAATAGCCGGTGCGCAACCACAGGGGCAGCGCGAGGTCATAGTGTGCCAGCAGGCCGTTAATATAGCCGGCCCAGCCCGCCGCGACGGCTGCCGCCGCCGCGGTGTATTCCAAAATGAGATTCCAGCCCACCAGCCACGCCAACCATTCCCCCACCGAAAGGTAGGCGAAGCTGTAGGCGCTGCCAGCTACCGGCGCCATGGCCGTCAGTTCGGCATAGGCCAGGGCGGCAAACACGCACACCAACCCCGCGATAAAAAACGATAACAGTAAGCCTGGCCCGGCGCGTTCTGCGCCCAACGCCGTAAGCAGAAAAATACCGGTACCGATAATGGCGCCAATGCCCAGAAACGTCAGCTCAAAGGCACCCAGCGTGCGTTGTAAGGGGGCGCGCTCGGCGCCCCGGGTCAGGTCTTGCTGTGATTTAATGCGGTTCACAGTCATGGCCCGTCAGTGTTTCAATATGCCAACCAACTGGCTCACCGGCGTTGGCTGATGCAGGGCCAGATGCGTGAGTTTGCGCATTTGTGTCAGGGTGATAATCGAGCGCATTTCGTCACTGGCGCTGTCCATGATGACGAGCTCCTGCAGTTGTTTTTGCAGCATCAGCTTTGCCAATTTGCGGACCGACAATTGTGAAAAGGCACTGAGCTCAATGGCCAGCAACGCGGACAATGGTTTCATCAGTTGCCGGGCGTCCATCAGCGCAAGATCAAAACCCGCCTGCTGCAGACTCATGCGGTTTTCCAGCAACAGCACCGATTCGAGAATGCAACCCAGTATCTCGTGCTGACTGTTGACCACCAGGCCGAAGTCATACGGCGATTGGATAACCTGCTCGGCGGCGACCTCAAGGTGGGTTGATCCACTGAAGCAGGCGGGCGGCAGATCGCGGAAATCCCGGAACAGTGCCAGTGCCGGGGAGTGGGCGAACAGCTCGGGGCTGGCAGTTTTTTCGATGATGGTTGTGCGGGCGCGTTTAATGCTATTCAGAGCGAACATAGGAGATCCTTTGCAAGGCAAATACAAGACGTTTTTTAAGCAGTGTAATCAGGCAGAAAAACGTTCTGGCGGTGCGCGCACCGCTGCAAAGGTATAGGTTCGCGTGGGGACGAAACGGGTGAAAGCCAATGGATAGCCGCTGCTGGTGACCACGGTCCACAGGCATTGGAATGCCGTGGTGAGGGGCGCCGGCGGCGTATCCTGGCGCTCGATCTGGGGCGCAGTGGAAGCGAGTTCCACACTGGCCAGAAATGATTTGGGTGCGTTGGTTTTGCTATGCAGGTGGTAAAGCTGGGCCGAGCCCAGGGCCAGCAATAAACTCAAACACGCCAGCAACGACAAACCATTAAATGGGCTGCGGCGTTGGGGGCTTGGATTGTTTATTACTGGGTAGGGCAGCAACCGGCGGGGCAGCATAGGAGTCCAGCGCTATCTTAAGGTGTGAAAAATCTCAGCGCGACTCAATATTCCTCCTGTGCCCGCAAAAACACAATATGGCGGCAAACTATTTTTTCAGCCGGCCTTTTTGTCGCCTTGTGACGGCCCGCGTCGGGCGTCTGGTGGGGTGTTTTGTGCGCGATAGCCAGATGGCGTTGTGCCTTGCCAGCGTTTAAAACTGCGCCGGAAACTGGCGCCATCGTGAAACCCCAATTGCAAGGCAATGGCATCCACACTCAGTTGCGGGTTGTTGAGTAACTGGCAAGCGCAGCGATGCAGATAGGTGGTCTGCAAGTGATGAAAACTGGTGCCTATTGCGCGGAGCCGGCGATTGAGTGTCCGGCTGCTCATGTGTAAATGCGTGGCCGCCTGGTCTTGGGTCCAACGCTGGCCCGGTGTTTCGCTGAACCATTGCATCAATATGTGCGGTAGCGCGTCAGCGGACTGCCCCTGTGATTGCAGGGCCTGTTCGCACAGCGCAAGTGCAAGGGCGTGTTGTGCTGCATCGGACATCAGGGACGGGCGGGTCAGTAAGGTGTTGTTTAAAAACAACCGGGCGACGGAAGAGCCCAGGCGGATCCTATCCGCATAGGGATGAAAGAGGTCCGGGCTGTCCGAAGGTTCAAACTGCGGTAACTGGATTTCGCCGTCAAAGGCGGCGCCGGTATAGCTGCTGATGGCAGAACACAGGGCCGCGGTGGTGGTGTGGGTAAGAAACCGGGATAAGCATTTCAGTGGCAGGCGGGGTTCAAGTTGGAGCCACCAGCCCGAGGCGTGCTTATTTATAGAGAGCGAAAAGACCGGTGCGCGTACGGGCAGGTATCGCTCCAGCAGTTGCAATGCGCTGCCGAGGTCGGCTGCACTGTAAAAGGCCGTACCCAGTTGGCCGTGTAAAGCCAGTTGCATTTGCAGACCCAATTGCCAGCCAAGTCGGGGTTCCGGGTATTGCGCAAGCAGGTGTTCCAGCAGCGGCCATTGGCTCTCCAGAGGTGCCTGTGTCGGATGGGTTTCCAGGCCGCAGGCTGCCACCAGCGCGCGTGTGCGTGCGTCATTGGCGCCCGTCGCCTGCAATAGCAGGCGCAGGTAACTGGTAGGGAGACTGGCGGTCAATGGCTGTGTTCCTCAGCAGCAGTTGAATCCAGTGTATCCCGCATGGCGCAAAATGTCCCCCTCTTGTCACGGCCGGTCATGGCAGAGTGTTAGCCAAAGGCCGAAGCTGTTTGAGTGCTTAATCGGGGGCAAAAAAATGGATGAAGCTTTTAAAACGTTGTTGCAACGCCCGCAGTTCGCGTGGCCCACATTGGCGTTGTTGGTGGGCTGCTGGTTGGCATTCGGATTGTCTACCGCGTTGGGTGTGAGTGGCTATTGGTGGTGGGGCTGGAGTGTCGCGTGCAACGCCCTGGCGGCATACCTTGTATTTACGGTGGGTCACGATGCCAGTCACGGCAGCGTGAGCCGGGTGCGGTGGCTGAACGATACGGCCGGATTGTTCAGTACCTTATTGCTGTCGCCCATTCCGTTTTTTCGTTTGTTCCGCTACGTCCACATGCAGCATCATCGCCACGTGAACGAACCCGGCGCCGATCCGGACCACTATTGCGGTACCGGCCCGCGTTGGCAGTTGCCGCTGCGCTGGGCGACGCTCGATCTGCACTATCTTTACCTTTACTTTCAACCCGCCTGTTTCACCAAGCGGTCTGTCGCAGATCAGCGCGCCATTGTATTGGCGATGGGCTTTGCCTTTTTGGTGTTTATTGGTTTTCTGCTGTCGCCCTGGTTCGCTGAATACCTGCTATTTTTTATCCTTCCTTCCCGGATTGCGGTTTTCTTGCTGGCCTTGTGTTTTGATTTCCTACCCCACTACCCCCATACGGTAAAAGCCAGTGAGGCGCCTTACCAGGCCACGGCTAACCGGCTCGGCGCCGATTGGCTCTTGTGCCCGTTATTGACCATGCAAAACTATCACTTGTCGCATCATCTCTATCCATCGGTTCCGTTTTACCGCTACCGCAAAGCCTGGTTGGCGCGGGAGGCTTTTCACGAGTCACAACTGCCGGCAACACAAACGCCGTTGGGCCTGCGACCCTTGCAAAGAGGCATGGCAGAGGCTCAGTAATCATTTCCTGAAACGAAAAATAATGGGGCGATGGTATTTTTCACTGCGGGCAGGGTACTTGAGGCGAATAGTTCATCCGGGCGTCAAGGTATGGAAAACGAAGGGCCGCCAGAGCGGCCCTTGTTCGGGTTATTGCACTTGGTAGATCGTTGTTGTGCCACTCACTTCGTTTCCCACCACCAATAAGGCGTCAATAGAGGGGCTGCTTTTAGGGGGCCAGGTCGCCGGCATCCACGCCCTCACTATCGCAAAGGTCGCTCTTATCGGCAACCAGACCGTTGCATGTGTACAGCCTGTGGCAGGCCGGATGGTTGCCACAGTAGGTTCTTTACTGTGTGTGGGTGCCTCAGGCCAGAGCGGGTTGCGCTTGCGATGGCGATGATTTTTTCGGCCAGTACCATAAAGCCGCGAGCACGAGGAGGCTCACCAATTGCGATACCAGGCTGGCCTCCAGGCCAAAGCCTCCGCCGCTGAGCCAGACGGGTGCATCGGTGATGTGCGCCACCAGCAGGCCCTGAGTTTCGTGGCCGCTGACGGCGACGCCCATCACGCTGCCTTGCATCCAGTTCCAGCCCAGGTGCAAACCAAATGGCAGCGCCAGACTTTTAGTGCGCCAATAGGCGAGGCCAAAAATGAGTGAAGCGATGGCAAGGTCTGTACAGGCGCGCAACTGTACCCAGCCTTCCATTTCGGGGTTTTCCAGATGACCAAACGCAAAAATAGCGGCCACCAAAAACTGTGCGCCGATAAAACCGATGCCATCGATAAGGCGTTGAAAGATAAAGCCCCGGTGTAACAGTTCTTCCATTAAAGCACCAAGTGCAAAACCCCATAGCCCGATGAGCAGAATGTTCATCGAGGCATTGGGGTTTACTGAAAATTCCACGCCGCCAGCAATCCAGATGGGAATGGCGACCGCCAATAGCCAGGCGATGCCGAGCGCCGTACCCAGTAAAAGCTGCGCAAGCCAGCGGCGATCAAATTGCAGGCCAACCTGCCCCAATGTTTGTTTGCGCAAGCGCATGCAAATCCAGGTAATCAAAAAAATCAGCAGGGGTGGGATCGCGTCTACCACTGATTCCGGGACGTTAACGTCGCGCAGCTGGGTACTCAGCAATCGATACAGGGTTGCGTTATCACGATCAGCCCGATGAACAGCAGAATCCACCAGCCGTTGCGCCATTTCCCTTCGGCGTTAAAAAATATTTTTTTCATTTATGTTTGCTCCCGGATAATTTTTTGTAATTTTCCATTGGATTATTGGTGAAGCCAGTGGGCAGTGACAGTACAGCTCGGTCGATGGTACCTGCGATACGACCAGTCGAGCGATGATGCAACCGCCTGACAGGATTGGGGCTTCTACCACCAATGGCACAGGTCGTGGTGGTTGACCCTGTGGGTGAGCAGAGTAAACTGCGCGCCATCGCACGCAGGTGCCAGGGTGACCACCTAAGGATGAGTGGTCATGCTCTGGTTAAATGGGAAACCGGTGAAACTCCGGTGCTGCCCCCGCAACGGTAAGGCCGAACTGAACGGCCAAGCCCGATACCGGCCTGAGGCGCGCTTGAAGCAGATGATTGCTTCAGGCACTCAATGTAGCGGAGGGCTGCATGGTGAGCCGATATTGCCCACTTTTCTCCCTCCCTCAATTTATCTTAAAAATTGGGGAGCCCCTATGAAGACCAAAGTACTCGCGCTGGCCGTTGGCCTCGCATCCACCACTGCGCTGGCTCAGACCGTGCAGGACGAAATTGTGGTGACGGCCACGCGCACCGAAACGCCGCTATCGCAGACCATTGCGCCGGTTACCGTGCTGACAGCAGAGGATATTGCTGCATTGCAGGTGGTGGACGTGCCCGAGCTGATCAACCGGTTTGCCGGTCTCGATCTGGTGCAAAGCGGCGGCCGTGGCGCCACCGCCAGTGCGTTTGTGCGCGGTACTAACAGCAGCCATTTGTTGGTACTGGTGGACGGTGTTCGCATCGATTCGGCGACCTTGGGGGCGAGCGCTATCCAGTACCTGGACCCGGCCTCGATCGAACGCATTGAATTGGTGCGCGGGCCTCGTTCGAGCTTGTATGGCTCCGATGCCATTGGCGGCACCCTGCAGATCTTCACCCGCAAGGCCAGCAATGAGGGTGCAAATCTGGCGCTGAATGTGGGTTATGGCTCGCACAATGAGCAGCGCTATCGGCTCGCCGGCGGTTTCAAATCTGACACCGCCAACCTGAATGCCACGCTCAGCCACCACACCACCGACGGTTATGACCGCACGCTGAACGAAAGCTATGGCGATGCAGATGACGATGCTTATAGCGTAACCAGTGCGAGCGTGTCGGGCGAATTGAGCCTGACCGATGCAACCGCCGTTTTTGCCAGCGCGCAATACCAGACCGGCGAAAGCGATACAGACCGTCTGTGCAATGATGCCTGGGGCCCGTGTAATCCCGTGTCGCTGCCCTACACCGAGTTCAGCAATGGCATATTGGATGCCGGTATCAAATCCCAGGTAAACGATCTGTGGCGGGCGGAATTGCGGGCCGGCGTTGCTCAGGACGAATCTGAAAACTTCGATCATGTACCCGGTGTGGCCGAGTCAGTTTGGGGCGGCACCAATACCTTTACCACCGAGCGCCGTCACGCCAGTTGGCAGAACGACCTGGCCGTGGCCGAAGGCCAGTTGGTGACGCTGGGTCTGGACTATGAGCGCGAGTCAGTGGATTCCAATAACGTAGCGTACGACGAAGATTCGCGTACCACGCAGGCGGTTTTCGGACAGTATCAGGCGCAGGTGGGCAATCACTCATTTGTACTGGGTGCGCGCACGGATGATTCCGACCAGTATGGTCGTAAAAACACCGGCAACCTGTCCTGGGGCTGGGCGGTGGACGAGGCCTGGACTCTCGTGGCTTCGGCCGGCACCGGTTTTAAGGCGCCGAGTTTTAACGATTTGTATTGGCCGTTTTCCGGTAACCCGGACCTGAAGCCCGAATCATCGCAAAACCTGGAAGCGGGCGTGAAATACCGCGACGGCGAACTCTACTTCGCCATGAATGCCTTCCAGAACAACATTGACGACCTGATTGCCTGGGCGCCCGTGGACCCGAGCGACCCATTCAGTGCCTGGTTGCCCGGTAACGTGAACAAGGCGGAGATTCAGGGTAGCGAGCTGGAGCTGCAAAACCGCTTCGGCGATGTGCTGGTGAGCGCCAATTACACCTACCTTGAGCCGGAAGACAAAGCTACCGGCAATCAGCTGATCAATCGTGCCAACCAGCTGTTCAACCTGGACGTGAGTCGTGCCTTTGGCCCGGTGACGCTGGGTATGGTGATTGAAGCCCGTTCCGCGCGTTACAGCGATGCCGCCAATTTGAATAAGGTGCCCGGCTACGGTTTGTTGCATGCCCGCGCCAGTTGGGCGGTGACCGAACATTTCAGCCTGGATGCGCGCATCAACAACCTGCTCGACAAGGAGTACACCGTAGTGCGGAACTTCCGCGAAGACGGTATCAACGGCTTTGTGAGCGCCAACGTCCGCTTCTGATAAGACGACGGGGTCAGACTTTCACCAAAGTACCAAGGGGTCGGACCCCTTGGTACTTTGGCGCAGGGGAGTCTGGCCTGACCGGGTCTGACCCCGTATTGCGACTCCGTATTGCGCCCACATTGCGTGACCCCGCATTGCGGGATGTGGCGCTTATCTCGTCCTACTAGTTCCTACCACTATAACTACAGGAACTGCCATGAACCGCTGGATTCTCAGTGGCTTGAGCTGCGCAGTCGCCCTGGCGCTCAGTGCCTGCGGTGAACCGGACAAGCCAAAACCCACGCTCGAATTACCCGATAAAGATCCTTTCCCCTCCACCTATCAGGTGCCGGCAGCCAATACCCTGCTGATCAAAGGCGCGCGCATTCTGGTGGGCGATGGCACAGAACTGACCCATGCCGATGTGGTGGTAGCCGATGGCGTGATCAAGGCGGTGGGTGAAGGCCTGCAGGTACCGGAAGGCGCAACTTTGGTGGATGGCCGTGGCAAATGGCTGACCCCCGGGCTGATCGATGTGCACTCGCACATGGGTAACTACCCGGCGCCGGCGACGGACAACCATGCCGATGGCAACGAAATGACCAGCCCGGTCACCGCCCAGGTGTGGACCGAGCATTCGGTCTGGCCGGAAGACCCCCAGTTTGAAAAAGCCCTGGCCGGTGGCGTCACCACCGTGCAGATCCTGCCGGGCTCCGGCAATCTGATCGGCGGGCGCGGCGTGACCTTGAAAAACGTACCCTCGGTCACTGTGCAGGGCATGAAATTTCCCGGCGCGCCCTACAGCCTGAAAATGGCTTGCGGCGAAAACCCCAAGCGGGTTTACGGTTCCAAGGGCCAGCTGCCGTCTACCCGTATGGGCAATATGGCGGGCTACCGCAACGCCTGGATAGAAGCGGCGGAATACCGGAAAAAATGGGCCGATTACCAGAAAAAAATCGAAGCGGGCGAAGAGGCTGACGTTCCGGGCCGCGACCTGCGTCTGGAAACGCTGGCCGGCGTGCTGGATGGCGAAATCCGCGTGCACAACCATTGTTACAAGGCCGATGAAATGGCGCAGATGATCGATATGTCGAAGGAATTCGGCTACGAGATTGCCGCCTTTCACCACTCGGTGGAAGCCTACAAAGTGGCGCCGCAATTGGCGCAGGAAGGCATTTGCGCGGTGATGTGGGCCGACTGGTGGGGCTTCAAGCAGGAAGCGTTCGATATGGTGCGCGAGAACATTGCACTGGTGGATTACGTGAAGGGCTGTGCGATTATCCACTCGGATGACCCCATCCAGATTCAGCGCCTGAACCAGGAGGTGGCCAAAGCCATGAGCGCGGGCAACCGCCTCGGGTTGGGGCTGACGGGCGCGCAGGCGATCAAATGGGCCACCCTGAACCCGGCCAGATCGCTGGGCCTTGAGGACAAAATCGGTTCCGTGACCGAAGGCAAAAACGCCGATCTGGTGTTGTGGGATGCAGACCCCATGAGCGTTTACGCGCACGCCGAAAAAGTCTGGATTGATGGCAGTTTGCGCTACGACCGGCTCGACGCCAGCGTGGCCCCCACCAGTGATTTCAACCTGGGTATTCTGCAAGCCGGGGAGGTGCGCCCATGAACCGTTTGACTAAAACCCTGGCCAGCGCATTGATGCTGAGCCTGCCCCTGTGCGCGGCGGCGGAATCGATCCTGATCAAAGGCGCCGATATTTATACCGCCAGCAAAACCTTGCCGGCCACCGACTTGTTGATTGCCGACGGGCGCATTGAAGCCATGGGCAAAAATTTGTCCCTGCCGGCCGATCGCGTGATTGACGGCAAAGGCAAATCCGTTACGGCCGGATTGTTCAACAGCTACACCCAGCTGGGCGTGGTGGAAGTGGGTGCCATTGAACAGACGGTGGATTTCCACACGGAGCGCACCGACATTACCGCTGCATTGAAAATGGCCGACGCGTTTAACCCGCAGTCCACCTTGCTGCCACACAATCGCGCCCATGGCCTCACCCACGCGGTAATCATGCCGGAATCCGGCAGTGGGTTGTTCTCGGGCACTGTTGCGCTGGCACAGTTGGGCAACAGTCCGCGCATCGTGCAGAAAAACCTGGGCGTAGCGGTGGATTACACCGAGTATGGCATCAGCCTGGCAGGCAACTCCCGTGCCGCGGCTATCGCTTTGTTGCGCCAGGCGCTGACCGACGCCCGGGATTTTGCGGCCAATAAAAAAGCCGCGCTGGCAGGCGAGACCCGGGAATTTTCCCTGAGCCTGATGGACCTGGCGGCTTTGGAGCCGGTGATCAAAGGCGAAACCCTGTTGTTTGCCCGCGTGCATCGCGCTGTGGACATTGTGCAGATCCTCGATCTGGCCAAGGAATACCAACTGAAGCTGATGTTGGTGGGCGTGCAGGAAGGCTGGATGGTGGCCGACAAAATTGCCGCCCAGGGCGTGCCGGTGCTGATGGACCCGATTGATAACCTGCCCACGGGTTATCAGTCGCTGGGTGCGCGGCTGGACAATGCGGCGCTGCTGCACAAGGCTGGCGTGCCTTTGTTGTTTACCGGCATGAGCTGGCACAACACACACAATGCTTATCTGGTGCGTCAATCTGCCGGCAATGCCGTGGCCAATGGGCTGGACAAAACTGTCGCCATTGCCGCCATGACCGCCAACCCCGCGCGCTGGTTCAAAGCACCGGTAACGGGCGATCTGGCAAAAGGTGGCGTGGCCGATCTGGTGCTGTGGAGTGGCGACCCGTTGGAGGTTACCAGCGAGCCGGTATTGGTGATGGCCGGGGGTGAAACGGCGTCGATGGTGACCCGCGCCACGATGCTGCGCGACCGTTACTTCGAGCGCCTGAAGCCTGCCAAGTAAGCAGTGATAAAAGCGGCGCAAGCCGCTTTTTTACTTTTTGATTCAGCCTGCGTTAAGCCCACCTGCCGCTATAATTCAAAAAACGCAAAATACAGACTGCTATGAAAAAGATCATCTATTGCCTATTGGCCGTTATGGCCCTTCTCGCCGGTGGTTGTGCCACCATGAACAAACAGGAATGTGAAGTGGCCGACTGGTATGCCATTGGTTATCAGCACGGGGTGCATGGCCAGGGCACCGGCAAATACAAGGAATACGCCAGCGATTGTGCCGATCACAACATCAAAGCCGATTTCACCGCTTTCAAACGCGGTCATCGCGCCGGTCTGGACGAATACTGCAGTTACGATACCGGCCGGAATCTCGGCCAGAACGGCAGCAGTTACAATACCCAATGCGAATCCGGCCGCTACCCGGAATTCGAGCGCGGTTATCACTTGGGCTTGGAGGACTACTGCAATTACGACAATGGCCTTATCTCGGGCGAGAACGGCTACAGCCTTAACCGCGCGTGCAATGCCTACCCGTCGTTTGGTGCCGGTCACGAGGCGGGCTATGCACGGTATGAAATCCGCCGCAGCATTGCGTCGCTAGAACAAGAGCTGAGCGATATCGAAAGCCAGATTTCTGCAGAACAAGCGTTGATTGCCGATTCGGAAGCGCTGATTATCAGCAAAGATGCAACTGTGGATGAGCGCACGCAGGCGCTGATTGATATCAAACTGCACAGGGAAGAAATTTCCAAACTGCGCAAGGCGCGCCATCGCGTTGAAGCCAGTCTGAGTGATTTGCACATGCAGCTGGACGGACCCGGCTTGCGGTGATTGGTGTCATATAGATGGGGTCGAAGGTGGAATGCGCTATCGCTTATTCCACCCTACAAAAGCGCCCAAATCCCGTAGGGTGGAATAAGCGTAATGCATTTCACCAATCCCGCGATCAATCACCGCACGGATGAATAAGCGTAATGCATTTCACCAATCCCGCGATCAATCACCGCACGGATGAATAAACGCAACGCATTCCACCAATCCCACGATCAAGCACCGCACGGATGAATAAACACAATGCATTCCCCCAGCCCCGCGCCCAAACCCGTAGGGTGGAATAAGCGATAGCGCATTCCACCAACCCCGCGATCAATCACCGCACGGAAGAATAAACGCAATGCATTTCACCAACCCCGCGTCCAAACCCGTAGGGTGGAATAAGCGATAGCGCATTCCACCATTGCATTCCACCTTCGCAATCCACCCATTTCTCGCCTAAACCTACCGCTCCCACTCATTCGCCAACACGCCCAACATCACCACCCAGGCGGCGATGTTCTGGTTGAAATCCTCAACCACAATTTTATCCAGCGTGTCGTCGGCGGTGTGGTGGTAATCGAAATAATCGGTGCCGTCCTGCTTCAGTCGGAACACCGGCACACCTTTTTCCGCCATGGGAATAATGTCGGGGCCGCCGCCGGTGGCTTTGTTGCCTTTGTAGTCGATGCCCAGGGGTGCCATCAGGTGCTTGATGCGTGCCACCATCGCAGCGTCTTCGCGCGCCATTTTCGTTTCCCAGGCGTAGATCCGGCCGGCACCGAAATCGGATTCTGAGGCGATTACATGATTTTTCAGCAGCGCTTCGTTGTCGCGCGCATACGCTTTAGCGCCGAGTAAACCCTGTTCTTCATTGGCAAACGCAATCACGCGCAGGGTGCGCGCGGGGCGATGCTCGGGGTGCAGGAAAAACGCGGCGGCGGCGGTGGTGATGGCCACACCGGCACCGTCATCCAGGGCGCCGGTACCCAGATCCCAGCTGTCCAGGTGGCCGCCAATCACAATGCGCTCGTCGGGTCTGCTGCTGCCGGTCACTTCCGCAATCACATTGTGCGAACGGTATTCACCGGTAAAGCCCACGTCGATATCCAGTGCCACTTCCACCGCGCCTTTGACCAGCAAACGCTCCAGCTGATCCGCATCGGGATTGGACAAGGCTGCCGCCGGAATGGTGGGGGTGCCAGCGCTCAGGCTCATCATGCCGGTGTGGGGAAAACGGTGGCTGTCGGTGCCGATGGAGCGGATCAACAATGCGCTGGCGCCTTTTTTCTCGGCCGTGATCGCGCCCTTGGCGCGCGCGATCACCGCTTCACCGTAACCGGCGCCGTCGATGTGTTTGTCCATGCGGTTGCGGATGAACACGATCTTGCCTTGCACTGCGGCATCATCAACGGCTTGCAGGGCGGCGAAGTCATCCACCATGAATACCTCGGCGCTCAGCTTGCCACCGGCCGAGCCACCCAGCGCGGTGATGTGCAATGGCTGGCTGCTGTTGCCGATCACGGCCGCGCGTTCATGCTTGCGCTCCCACAAAGGAAACACCACCGGCTCCAACCAGACCTTGTCGAAGCCCATGGTCTTGAAGCGTTGCTCCATCCATTTGACCGCGCGCGCATCGGCCTCGGTACCGGGCATGCGGGCACCTACTTCGGTGGTGAGGTCGCTCACCAACTGGTAGCCGGTCATGTCGGTCAGCGCGCGATCGCGCAAGTCAGCCAGCGGGTCCTGTTGAATTTGCGGGGTGGTGCAAGCGGTGAGCGCCAGTAGCAGGGCGCCGGTGAACAGCGAGCGCATGGGGTTGTCTCCAGCCAAAAACCGGCAAGTCTAGGGGGTAAATTGAGTTGATGGAACCCGATAGAGCATACCCGCGCGGGATTTGGTATAAGGGGGCAGAAAAATGAATAAGAGAGCAATCTATGGCGGGTTTCAATGGTCGCCGCGTGGCGTGGCAACTGCATAAATACCTTTCCTATCTGGTGTTTGCCCAGGTGTTTTTCTGGGTCGCGGGCGGGGTGTTGTTTGCCACCCTGCCGTTTAAAGCCTGGGTCAAAGGCGGTGACTATATCGAAGCGCCTGCTGCGCCGGTGATTCACGCCGGGCAACTGGACACCGCCTTAGCGACCCTGACCGGGGTCACGCGGGTAGAGGCAGTGGCTTCGGCCAATGGCGATTTGCTGCGGGTGGAAAGTCCGGACGGTGTGCATTGGTTTGATGCCCGCGGCTTTGCCGCGCCGCTGGCCGATGCCCTGGCCGTTGAGGCGTTCGGGCAATCCCTGCTGAAAACCCCGGCGCAATCGGTATATGTGCGCTGGCTTGCGGATACAGAAACCCGCTTGGGCATTGTGGATGAGCTGGGCGGGCAGGTGGGCGTCTGGCAGATGACGGTGGATGACAGCTACCGGTTGTATTTCGGACCCGAGGGGCAATTCCTGAAAGTGAGGACTGACTACTGGGTTTGGTTCGATGCCTTCTGGCGTCTGCACATCATGGATTACGGGCTGGGCGAGGATTTCAACAACACATTGCTCAGGGTATTTTCCTGGCTGGCCTTGTTGTTTGTGCTGTCTGGGATGGTGCTGAGCTACTTTGCGGCCAGGCAACAATGGCGGAAATCCAGCCCGTTTAAATAAAAATAATTCTCATTTGTGTTGACTAGCAAATAATAATGGTTATCATTTGCAAAAAATGACTGACAATCCATTATTGGGGAACACACGTGAACACGCAGGGATTTGCCATTGGGCTAATGGCGGCCGCGATTGCCGGCCAGGTATGGGGTAATACAGATCCGGTGGCGGCAACCGCCACCGACGGGCAGGACAGCATGGAAACCGTGCAGGTCTGGGCCACGCGAGTGAAGAGTTCTTCCGTATACCTGGGCGAAACCCAGATCGTCACCCGTCAGGCCGATCACCTGAGTGAATTGATGCGCGATATCCCCGGTGTCGACATCGGCGGCACCCATTCGGTGAATCAGCGCATCAATATCCGCGGCCTGGATGACCGCAACCTCAATATCACCATCGATGGCGCGCGCCAGAACAATTACCTGTTCCACCACATGGGCAACCTGTTGGTGAATCCGGATATTCTGCGGTCGGTGGACGTGGATGTGGGTGCGAACTCGGTGTTGGCTGGCGCGCTCGGTGGTGCCGTGCGGTTTGAAACCAAGTCGGCTGCCGATCTGCTGCAGGGGGCGTCCTTTGGTGCGCGCGCGCAACTGGGTTACAACACCAATGCAGCCAGTTCCGGTTCGCTCACGGCCTATGGCAAGCTCACCGATAACACCGATCTGCTCGGATACATCAATCAGATTGACCGGCGCAATTTCAAAGACGGCAATGGCACCGAAATTCTGGGCAACGACGGCCGCCAGATGAATGGTCTGGTGAAGTTCGGTGTGGACCTGAACCCGGATCATCGCCTGACGCTGACTTACGATCGCTACGACGATCGCGGTGATTACACCCCCCGGCCCGACATGGGTGTGGCCACCAACAGCAGTATCTCGGGCGATGTATTGTTTGATACAGAATTCGGCCGGCAAACACTCAACCTGGGTTACCGGGGTGCTCTGGGCGATGCCGGCGAGCTGGTGATCAACGGCTACCAGGCCCGCTACACACTCTGGCGCGACGAGGAAAACCTCTACGGCACCGGCGAAGTGGAAGGTCGTGCAGACAATACCGGCGTGGTGTTGTTGGCAACGCAGGATCTGCATTGGGGGCTGGATCACGCGCTGACGCTGGGTGCCGAATGGAACGACTACCAGACCGAGTACATCGAAGAAGGCGCAGCACTCGGGGCCGAATCCCAGGATGCGCGCGCAATCTATTTGCAGGACCGGCTGAGCCTCACCGACAGTGTGTTCCTGACACCGGGCGTACGCTATGACCAGATCCGCAACGATTCGGTCAACGGCAATGAAACCTACGGCGATTGGAGTTTCGCGCTGGCAGCCGAATGGCATCTCACGCAAGGGCTGCAACTGTTGGCCAGCAGCACCGAAGTGTTCAAGGCGCCGGAGCTGACCGAAGTGCTGGTGGGCGCGGGCTTTGGTAAGCCGGCCAATCCCGACCTGAAAGCCGAACAGGCCCGCAACGACCAGATTGGCGTGCAGTTTTCCCGGGACGCCATCCTCGGCGCCGATCAGTTCACGGCCGGTTTTAATCTTTTCCGCACCCACATCGATAACGCCATTCAGTATTCCACCCGTACCGGCGATAGCAATGTGGGCAAGGTGGACATTGACGGTGGCGAGCTGAGCCTGGTGTATGCCGTGGGGCAATTCAATGCGCTGTTCACTTACGCGCGCTCACGCTCCGATACGCACGGCCAGACTGCCAGCGGCACACTTGAACGCGAAGTGGGCGACAGCGTCGGATTGGAGCTGGCTTACACCCTGGCCGAATGGGATCTGGTGTGGACCAGTCGCCTGATTGAGGATGAACCCTCACAGGATAAACCCGGCTACGACATTCATAACGTGTCCTTGCGCTGGCAACCGGCGGCCATCGATGGCCTCTATCTGGTGGCCGGTGTGGACAATATTTTCAATGCCCAGTACACCTCACATGCATCGCGCGTGGGCGAATCCAATCATCCGCGCTTCGGCCATTTGGTGCTGAATGATTACGAGCCGGGTCGCAATGTGAAACTGACGGCGTCTTACAGTTTTTAGTTTTCCGTGCTTAACCGCATGTCTCAGTTGGGGCCCGCCAGGGCCCACTTTTTTATTGAATAAAGTATGAAGCCGCAATGGAGTAAGTGGGCCAGGACCACGCACTGGATCAGTTCGGCGCTGGGCTTGCTGAGCCTGCTGTCGTTTTCGGTGACCGGTATCACCCTCAATCACCCGGACTGGTTCTCGGCCAACCGCTCGGTCGAGCAGCGCACGTTGGTGTTGACGGAAAGTCAGCACGTTCATTGGCGTCAACAGGGTGAGCGCGCACAGTTTGAGCTGCTCGCGCAGTTACTGGACCAACAGTTTGCATTGCCGTTGCCGCAGCGTTTCGAACAGGACGACGTGGAATGGGTGTTTGATTACCCCAAACCGGGCGGCGTGATCACCGTGGTGTTTGATGTGGAAACCGGTGAACTTTTTTATGAAGAGGTCAATGACGGCTGGGTGTCTTTGATCAACGATCTTCACAAGGGCAGACACAGTGGCCGTGTCTGGTCCGGGTATATCGATATCACGGCGCTGGTGTGTATGTTCTTTTCGTTAACCGGGCTTTGGTTGTTATGGGTGCATGCGCGCAAGCGGCTGTCCACCTGGCCGCTGGTGCTGGCGGGCGGATTGGTTCCGTTGTTTATCTATGGGATTTTCGTGCTATGAAAAACGGGTTTTTGTTTTTGGCTCTGCTGGTTGCCCATGCAAGACAAGCCGCTGAACTCAGGGTACAGGTAGCGATACCGCAATTGGATGTGGCGGAGTACCACCGCCCCTATGTGGCCGTATGGATTGAAAACGATCAGCGTAAAACCGTAGCACAAATCAGCCATTGGCTGGAACAGGAAAAATGGCATCGCGATTTGCGCAGCTGGTGGCGGCGGGGCGGCAAGTCCCTCGCGCTGCCAGTGGATGGGGTTACCGGCGCTACCCGCAAACCGGGGCGCTATGAGCTGGTTCAGCAGCTGGAGTTAATGCCCGGGAAGTATGTGCTGAATGTGGAAGCCGTGCGCGAGGTGGGCGGCCGTGAGCATATCAAACTGCCTTTTGTCTGGCAGGGAAAAAGCCTGACTTCACAGCAGCAAGGAAAACATGAACTGGGCGCCGTAGCTTTTACCCTGGCGCCCTGAGGCAATCAATCTATGGATAAATCTATGCAGATGATCAGCAAGCAAATTTTCGTATTTATTGCCATTGCCCTGTTCAGCGCGAGCAGCATGGCGCATAAACGTTGGCTGTTGCCAAGCGATTTTTCGCTCAGCGATGCGGAGACCGTGATCGTGGATTACAGCGCAAGCAACAACCTGTTCTATGTGGACAAGGCGATGCCGCTAAATGATCTGCGGGTGCTCGATCCCGCGGGCAACGAAATGGCGCCGTCATCCGTGGTTAACATGTCGCGTCGCACCAGTGCAGAGATTGCCATTGATCAGCCGGGCAGCTATCGCTTGCAGGCCGGCAGGTCACCCATGTATTTCGCCGCCTGGCAGGTTCCGGGTGAAACGCAGCCGCAACGCGCGCGCGGTAGTCTGGCGTCGCTGAAAGAAAAAATTCCGGCCAACGCTACACAGGTTAAATGGATGCAGTCGTTGTCCTGTATCGAAACCTACATTTCTCTGGGTGAGCCGAATCTGAATGCGCAGATCAAACAGCCTGCGTCACAAGGGCTCAGTATGGTGCCCGTGTTACACCCCAACCTTGCTTATAGCGACGAACCGACAAAGCTCCGGTTTTTTCTCAACGGCGAGGCGGCGGCCAATCTCACGGTAACGGTGACACCTGAAGGCACCCGCTATCGCGATATGCAGGGCGATCAGCAATTCAGCACCGATGCCGAGGGCTATGTGACGCTGCATTGGCCGGGCGCGGGTCGATTCCTCGTGGAAGCAGAACACGCTATTCAACACAGCGAAGGTCAGTTTGCAGAGACGTTTTTCAGCTACTACCTGACGCTGGAAGTCCTGCACCCATAGTGTTCCGCGCAATTTGGTATAGTGTGCGTTTTTAATCGGAGCACACCATGACCGACGATAAAGCCGAACGCCATAAATCCCGCATGCAACAGCGCAAGGCACTGGTGGATGCGGGCATTGCGCGCGCCACCGAAGTGCGCGGCGTGGTGATCGTGCTCACCGGTGACGGCAAAGGCAAAAGTTCTTCTGCCTTCGGCACGGCGGTTCGCGCACTGGGTCACGGTTATAAGGTGGGCATAGTGCAATTCATCAAGGGTACCTGGGAGTGCGGTGAGCGAAACATTCTGCAAACCCTGCCCGGTGTGGAATACCATGTGATGGGCACGGGCTTTACCTGGGAAACCCAGGATGCCGAAAAGGATAAGGCCGCTGCTGAAGCCTGCTGGACAGAAAGTGAACACCTGTTGCGGGACCCTGAAATCAAGCTGGTGGTACTCGATGAGCTCACCTATATCCTCAATTACAAATACCTCGACAAAGACCGGGTGCTGGATGCCATCCGCCGCCGCCCACGGGATCAGACCGTCATCATCACCGGCCGCGGCGCAAAAAAATATCTGGAAGACCTGGCCGATACCTTCAGTGAAGTAAAAGCCATCAAGCATGCGTTTCAGTCGGGCGTGGCCGCGCAAAAGGGCATTGAATGGTAGTTGCGATGGCCTGAGCCACAGTTACGACCAGTGAGCTTGAGCTTCGGTGGGGATGCCGTAGTGTGCTAGGGTTAGCGGGTGCACTGCGCCCTCATACTTTCAAACGGAGCTTGCTATGTTGAAAAAGCCGCTGGCCCTCGCGGCCCTGCTGTATGCCGGTCAGACCTTTGCCGGACCCCTCACCGACTCGGTTGAAATCCCCTACGAGAGTTTTACCCTCGATAATGGCCTGCGCGTGGTGGTACACACCGACCGCAAGGCGCCCGTGGTGGCGGTGAATGTCTGGTATCACGTAGGTTCCAAGGATGAAAAGCCCGGCAAGACCGGCTTTGCGCATTTGTTTGAGCACCTGATGTTCAATGGCAGCGAAAACTATCCGGGCGAATTTTTTGAGCCGTTTGAAAAAGCCGGCGCCACCAACATGAACGGCACCACCTGGCTGGACCGCACCAACTATTTTGAAACCGTACCCACGCCGGCGCTGGACATGGCCTTGTGGATGGAATCCGACCGGATGGGCCACATGCTGGGCGCCATCGACCAGGCCAAACTGGATGAGCAGCGCGGCGTGGTGCAAAACGAAAAGCGTCAGGGCGAAAACCAGCCCTATGGCCGCAGTTGGGATATTCTGCAAAAAGCGGCATTCCCAGAGGGGCACCCTTACTCCTGGAGTACTATTGGCTCAATGGAGGATCTGAATGCCGCCTCGCTTGAGGATGTCAAACAGTGGTTCAATGAGTACTACGGCGCGAGCAATGCCGTGGTGGTGTTGGCGGGTGATATCGATGTGGCGACTGCCAAAGCCAAAATGGAAAAGTATTTCGGCTTTGTGCAGCCGGGTGAGCCCATCGACCGGCAGAAAGCCTGGGTCGCCAAGCGCACAGATACCAAGCGCGTAAAAACCCAGGACCGCGTACCCCAGGCCCGTTTGTATAAAAGCTGGAACACCGCAGAGCTTGCCAGCACCGACGCCGACGTCATGCAGATGGTGGGCGAACTGCTGGCCGGTGGCAAAAACTCGCGCCTGTACAAGCGGTTGGTGCATGAAGACCAGATTGCCACCAGTGTGAATGTGGCGTATTTCCCGTTTGAGCTCGCCAGCTTGTTCACCATCATTGCCGATGCCAAGCCCGGCGTCAGTCTTGCTGAGATTGAGCGCGTGATCGACGAAGAAATCGCCTTGTTCCTGAAAAAAGGTCCGAGCAAAAAAGAACTGGAACGCGTGCGCACCAGCTTGTTTGCGGGCTTTGTCCGCGGCGTGGAAAAAGTCGGCGGCTGGGGCGGTAAGTCCGATATTCTGGCCAGCAATGCGGTGTACATGGGCGATCCGGGTGCCTACAAGAAAAGCCTGCTGACCATGGAAGAAGCCAGTACGAAAACCGTTCAATCGGTTGCCAAGCGCTGGTTGTCCGAAGGCGATCTGGTGTTGGAAGTCACACCCTTCCCGAAAATGGCCGCGTCTGGTCAGGATGCGGACCGCAGCCAGGTGCCCGATACCGGTGCCGTACCCCAATTGTCCTTTCCGGCAATTGAACGCACCGAATTGTCCAATGGCCTGAAGGTGGTGTTTGCCCGTCGCGATACCGTGCCGCAGGTGAACATGTCGCTGCAATTTGATGCCGGTTACGCGGCCGATTTCGGCAGCAAGCTCGGTCTGGCCAAGCTGGCCTCCGGCACCATGTTGGAAGGCACCAAGAAGCGCGACGCGCTGGAAATTGCCGAACAGCTGGAATCCTTGGGCGCCGAGTGGACTGTCAACAATAACGTGGATCAAACCACCTTTGGTTTGTCTGCGTTGAAAACCAATCTGCGTCCCACGCTGGAGATTTATGCCGATATCCTGGGGAATCCTGCGTTCCGGGAAGCGGATGTTGAACGCAAGCGTTCACTCGCCATTGCCGGCATCGCGCAGGAAAAATCCCAGCCGGTGTCGATGGCACTGCGCACTTTGCCACCACTTTTGTACGGTAGTGATCACGCCTACGGTATTCCGCTTACGGGCTCCGGCACGGAAGAGAGCGTTAAGGCCATCACCATTGAGGACATGAAAAATTTCCATCAGCAGTGGATACGGCCCGATAACGGCACCCTGATTGTGGTGGGCGCGATGGCGCTGGAAGAACTGAAGCCGGAGCTCGAGCGCACGCTGGGCAAATGGGATGCGCCCAAGTCCGCCAAAGGCGAGAAAAAACTGCATGCGGTGGCAGCGCAGGACAGTGCAAGTGTCTATCTGATCGATAAGCCCGGTGCACAGCAATCGGTGATTCTGGCCGGTCAATTGGTGCCGAGTGCAAAAGACGAAAGCAATCTCGCTCTGGATATGGCCAATACCATTCTGGGCGGTGCTTTCACCGCGCGCCTGAACATGAACCTGCGCGAAGACAAACACTGGGCTTATGGTGCCTATACCTTCATGTTGGATGCGCAGGCGCAGCAGCCGCTGATGGCCTATGCACCGGTGCAAACCGACAAAACCAAGGAAGCGCTGGCCGAAGTGCAGAAAGAATTGCGCGACTACCTGGGCAAGCGTCCCGCGACCCAGGAAGAGCTGAAGCGCTACCAAATGAACAAAGTGGCAAAACTGCCCGGCAGCTATGAAACCATGAACGCCGTGCTCGGCGCGATGGCGGAGCAGGTGCGCTTTGATCGCCCCGATGACGATGTGGTGACGTTTGCCAAGCGGGTCCAGTCACTCACGGTCGAGCAGGTGCGCGATGTGGCCAGGGCAGAAATGACACCGGAAAATCTGGTGTGGGTGATTGTCGGCGATCTGGAAAAAATCCGCGCCGGCGTGGAATCGCTCAAACTCGGGAAAGTCCAGGTACTGGATGCCGATGGCAAACCGGTGAAGTAACCTACCGGGGTCAGACTCGGTCGAGTCTGACTCCGCTGTTTTCGTTCAATATTCTACAGGCTCATGGATTGGCGTAGCGTTTGTGACGCACGGCGCGACAGATCCACCTCCATTCCATTTTTGAGCCAGACCCTCAGGTTGCCGCTGACCCAGACTTCCAGCCGTTCAATGCTTTTCAGATTAATAATGGTTTGCCGGTTGGCCCGCAGAAAAACTGCAGCGGGTAACCGTTGCTCCAGCTGGTTGAGTGAGCGGTGTATCATGGGTTTCGAGTTTTCCATGATGACCTGGCTGTAGTTGCCAGCGCTTTCAAAGCCGTGGATGCTTTTCAGCTCTACAAAAAAACACGCGTCATCCTGCTTGATGAATACCGAGCATTCCGGTGTCAGTGGTTCGGCGTTAGCGTCTGCCGGCTCATCCTCTCCCAGTGCTTTTTGCAGTGCCTGAGACAGGCGCACCGGCTCTACCGGCTTTAGCAGGTAATCCACTACCCGGTGTTCAAATGAACGCAGTGCGTATTGATCATAGGCAGTGGTAAAAATAACCTTGGGTGCGTAGGTGAGTGCGTCCAGCAATTCGAAGCCGTTGAGTCCGGGCATTTGAATGTCCAAAAACAACAGCTCGGGTTGAAGCTGGTTTAATGCTTTGATAGCAACCTGCGGGTCGCCAAACTCTCCCACTATGTCAATGCGCGTTTCCTTTTTAAGCAGGTTTTGTAATTCCAGTCGTGCCAGACGGGAGTCTTCCACTATCGCTGTTTTCATGGGAACTTGGCCTCGGTCCCGGTGGGCAGATGTAACTCGGCGGTCACCACGCCCTGGGATTCGGTCAGCGAAAAAAAGGCTTGGTCGTCATAGAGCAATTTAAGTCGCTGTTCAATATTTCTGATGCCTATGCCAGTACCTGTGCGAGTACTGGTGCCAGCACCAGTGCCGAACCCGCGCTGGGTCTGGCTGGCATTGAGTCTACCCGGGTTGCGCACCTTAATGTGCAACTGGTTGTCGTGTTCTTCAATCAGCAGTAGTAATTCGCCGCCACTTGGTGTTTCACCGATGCCATGCTTGAGCGCATTTTCAATCAATAACTGCAGCATCATACGGGGCACAATGATCTTGTCGGATGTGATGTTTATCTGGCTTTGAAAACGCAATCTTTCTTCGAATTGGATTTCGGCCAATTGAATCGTGGCATTCACTATCTTCAGCTCATCTGTGAGGCTGACCCACTGTGAAGCGTCGGTCAATCCGTGCCGCAGCAGGAGTGACAATTGTGTCAGCATGTCGCGGGCGCGATCCACATCTTCCAACATCAGTGCGCGGATATTATTCAGGCAGTTAAACATGAAGTGCGGATTAATCTGGCCATAAAGCGCGTTGAGTTGAGCGTCTTTGAGTGAATTTTCCAGCTGCAAGGCATACAGGGTCTTTTGCTGCCAGCGGCGTAAATAGCCGATGGTAAAGTACAGGCAAAACCAGATGAACACGAACGGCGTAATGGCGGCAAAGTTTCCGGCCACCAGTGCCGGCGAAAATTCCGGGGCAAGACCCAGAAAGAGCGCCAGCGCAAGATCAGTCAGCAGCAGACCGGTGATCACGGTTGCCAGCCCGGCCAATGCGGTGGTGGCGAGCCCGGCCGCCACCAACAAGGCCGGATGCCAGTCCAGCCAGCGATAGTGTTTGATGACGCGCCGGCATAACCAGGTGAAAAATGCGCCACTGCTGAAAATCGCAAGGGAACCCACCAACTCGGCCAGGTGAAAGGCGCCCAGTGACGCCGTGCGCACGATCAGATTCAGCAGCGTCAATGCACCCCAGCCGCCAAGATGGCAGAGCCAGAAGATGCGTTGGTTTGCATTTGCCATAGGGTCAGGGCTCATGGATTGTGCGGCCAGATTACCAAGCCCACAAAGCAATGCCAATGTAGTCAAATGCCAATAGATAGATGCTGAGGTAAGCGAAGCCGAGCGCGAATAACCCGCTCAAGCCCCGTGCCAGGCGCCCGGCTTCCAGACGGTGCCAACGCCACACGCATAGCAGGTTAACCGCACTCAATAAACCAAACAGCAAACTGCCGATAGCAATCGCGAGGGTTTTGGCATTGACCAGACCCACGCTGTCGAGTGTCAGCTGGGTGGCAGCCAATAGGGCGCCAAGCAAGCCAAAACTGGCGCACAAGGGCAGCACGCGCAGCAGCACGCGTTGATAGCCCCTGATCTTTCCGCGCCAGTAGTTGATCAGCCAGATGGGTGCATACAGCACGCACAGGGGCAGGAGTAAGGCACTGAACCCTACCGTCAGCAAAAACCACCAGGCGGACACTACGCTGATTTTTTCAAATTGTTGGCCGTCGATATGAATAAATTCCTGGCCGTTTTCTTGCCCGAATACCACCGTGGCATGCGCTCGCTTGCCTTCAACGAACAGCTGTTGACCTATATGGGTGGTGTGCTCCTCCGAGCCAATCAACGGGTTGAAGACAAGCTCGCTGCCTGCAGCCTCCGCTTTGATTACGGCGGCAAAGTACATCAGTCCGGCCATGATCTCATTCCGGTGGTTCACTAATCGGTAGTAGCCGTCGATATCTGGCGAAATAGCGTCCCGGGCTATGACTGGCGTGGCGGGTGTGGCGGCCAGCAGATAGTCTGTCAATACGGATTGCACGCGGCGCATGCTGCCGGTATGGCTGTTCAGCATGATCACAAAGCCCCGGTCCAATTCGCGCGAATACAACAGCGAGGTCACAAAGCCGGTAATGCCGCCATCGTGGCCGTACCAGCGGTGGTTGTTCGCGCTGGCCTGGTAGATGCCCTGACCATAGCCAAAGCTCAGGCCTGCGCGCGCAGCTGAACTGCTGGTGGGGGATTCCATGTCCGATACAGTGCCCCGGGCCAGCGCAAGTTCCGATTCAACCCGGGTGGACAGCAGGGCGCTGCCGAGCGTTGCCAGATCCTGTGCGTTGCTGAGCAAGGCACCGGCCGGACGCAGGTAAATAGGCGTAAAAGGCACCGGGCCTGTGTCGTCATGCCCGCCGGCCAGAGCGTCGATAGCTTGCCCGCTCTTGTAGAAGCGGCTGGCAGACATTCCCAGCGGTGCGATGACTTCATTCTGCACATAGTGCTCAAACGGCTGACCGCTGAACTTTTCAACCAGGTAACCCAATATGGCGTAACCCGGATTGGAATAGCTGTGCCATTGGCCGGGAGGCCAACGCACCGTTAAGGCCTCCGCATCGCGGTTGATCGCCTCCAGCAGGGCAATGCCCGAATACGTGTGATCAAACATATTTTTAAAGTGCATGTCATCCAGCCCGGCGGTGTGCTCCAGTAAATGAATGACGCGCACGGGTGATGCGGGATACGGATTGCTGATGGCGATTTCCGGTGCCAGTTCCTGAACGGGTGACGCGAGACTGAAGTGGCCAGCCTGAATCATTTTCTGGACGGCCAGCGACACCAGTATTTTTGACGTGGAACCGGCACGCAGCAGGTGCGCATCGCTCATTGAGGATTGGGTGTCGCGGTGGCTCTGTCCCAGACTGCGAAGCCAGCGCACCCCATGACTATCAAACAGGGCCACCTGGGCACCGGGTATATTCTCCTCCAGCAGGGTAGTCAGCAGTTGCTGTTCCAGCGCTTGATAGTCCGTTGGCGCAGCCTCTTCAGCGAACACACCGGTGTGATTCACCAACAGCGCACCCATCAACAGTAATCGTAATAATGTCATATCGGCCTTTCCCTTTTTGCGATGCTGGCAGGATAGAATGACCACACGAACGGTGTTGCTGTTTTACACCAGCGGTCAAAGTCAGTGATGGGGTGAGCCCCGGTAGTTTGGAAAGTGCAGTGAAAAACCCCACATGTATCATGGTGCAGGGCACCACCTCAGATGCCGGTAAAACCACCTTGGTGGCCGCCTTGTGCCGGATTTTTTATCGGCAGGGTGTAAGGGTGGCGCCCTTCAAACCGCAGAATATGGCACTCAACTCGGCGGTTACGGTGGACGGGGGTGAAATCGGCCGGGGGCAGGCGGTACAGGCGCGTGCCTGTGGCGTTGCACCGCATTCGGATATGAATCCGGTGTTGTTGAAACCCAACTCCGATACCGGCGCGCAAGTCATATTGCAGGGGCAAGCCCTGACTAATATGGAGGCGGCCGGCTTTCACGATTACAAGCAAGTGGCGATGCAGGCCGTGCTGGCAAGTTTCCGGCGGTTGCAGTCGCAATACCAGACTCTGGTGGTGGAAGGTGCCGGCAGCCCGGCGGAGATCAACCTACGCGCAGGCGACATTGCCAACATGGGGTTTGCCGAAGCGGTGGATTGCCCGGTCATCCTGGTGGCCGACATAGACCGCGGCGGTGTGTTTGCGCATTTGGTCGGGACGCTGGAATTATTGTCCGAGACCGAGCGGGCGCGGGTGATTGGCTTTGTGATCAATCGCTTCCGGGGCGATATCGGTTTATTGCAGTCCGGTCTGGACTGGCTTGAAGCGCGCACCGGCAAACCGGTGCTGGCGGTGGTGCCTTTTATCCAGGGGCTGCACACAGAGGCTGAAGATGCATTGACGGCCAATACGGCGGCGCAGAGTGATCGGGCGTTAAAAGTGAAAGTGCCGGTGTTTTCCCGCATCAGCAATCACACGGATTTTGATCCGCTGCGATTGCATCCCCAGGTGGATTTTGAATTTGTCGGGCCAGGCGGTTCGCTGGCGGGGGCCGATCTGATAATTTTGCCCGGTACCAAAAATACCCGCGCGGATCTGGATTTTCTGCGCGCGCAGGGTTGGGACACGGCATTGCAAACCCATTTGCGATACGGCGGCAAACTCATGGGCATCTGTGGTGGTATGCAGATGTTGGGCGAGCAGGTGGATGATCCGATCGGCGTGGAGGGTGCACCGGGCAGCACCCGGGGCCTCGCTTATTTGCCGATCACAACCCGCATGGGGCAGGTAAAAACATTAACAAATTGTCAGGGCCAATTGCGCTTACCCGGACAGGCGCAGCCAGTGCCGGTGACCGGCTATGAAATCCACGCCGGTGTGACCGAGCCGCTGCAAGCCTGTGATGGGTTGATTGTGGGTGAGGACGGTGTTGTCGATGGTTTCCGTTCTGCCGATGGCAATATTGTTGGCTGCTACTGGCACGGTGTGTTCAATCAGCCCGACGCGTTAGTGGCAGTGCTTAACTGGGCGGGGTTGACCGATTCAGTGGCGGCCGACTATGAGGCGTTGCTGGAGGCCGAGTTGGACCGATTGGCGAGTTGCGTGGCGCAGCATTGGCAGGAGCACAAATGGAACGACGCGTTGCAGGCTTTTATGGCCCGCTGAAATAAAAAAGCCCCGGTGACCGGGGCTTTTTGCTGACCTGTGTAACGATCAGGCTTTCTGGCGGCGGCGACAGGCGACCAGGCCGATCAATCCCAGACCCAGCAGTGCGATAGAGCCTGGCTCAGGCACGGTGATGTCTGCGGTGGCATCGAGGAAGTCATTGCCACAGGACATGGTCCAGTGTGCGTCCATATTCAGTACTGAACCGGACAGACCCAAAGCGCCAAGGTTGAAGCTGAAGGTGTTGAAGTAGGACTTCTTGTTGCTGCCCACAGCGCCGTCATGCGGGCCTGCGGCAAAGCCCCAGCCGGAACCTTCGGTCATGCTGCCGGCCGTCAGGAAGGTGCCCGAGGCCATGGCGAAGGGGTGTGCGGCGGCGTGGCCGTTGTACACTTCATTGGACCAGCTGCTTACCGAGTAGAGGCCGGCGGCATCGGTGCCCAGATTGGTACCGTAGTAACCTTTGGTCAGGTTGCCGAAATCCACGGCGTATTCGTACGTGGATTTATCGCCATCGAACGACAGCGCCAGATCACCGTTGTAGTAATCGCGGCCGCCGGTGTAGTGATGACCATCGATAATATCAAAACCGGTTTGCAGGCCAACGCTCAGCGTGTTGGTGGCTGAATCGAATTTGTAAAACAGAAATTCCACGTCGAAGGCCTGACCGCCGCCACCCGGGCCGACGATGCCGTCACCGTGACCGGCGGTTTGGCTCATCTGGGTCCAACCGTCCGTGTCCCAGAATGAAAGCTTGGTAGCAGAAGCGGTTGTTGCCAGTGAAAGCAATACTGCCGCTGCGAGTGTTTTGCTGAAAAAAGACATTGTTAAACCCTTCCTGAGTTTCAGATTGCGCGTGGCATTAAGCGCCAAAGCTCTTTGCCCTTTTAGCATTTTGTGTGCCAATTCGTAACTGATTGAAAATTATGGGCTTTTATCAGCATTAATGACCTAGGTGTTAAATATTCCGACGGGTTAAAAGTGGCAGACAGAGGTTTTCCGGCTGGTGCTAGTGACTGACTTGTTAAAATTCCCGACAGGTCAAAGGCAGTTGAGGCGGGCGTCTTATTCAGGCTGTCTGGTGCTGGCCGTCGTCTACACTTAGCCCATAGCTGGCCCGGGTGGGCCACACGATCTGATCAAGGGGCTGACATGCGGTATGTGTGGGGTTTGGGGGTGCTGTTGGCGCTGGCACCCTGGGTAAGTGCAGACACCGGCTGTAAAGTGGAACGCTCGGCTCAGGTGGGTTTTCAATCGCCCGGGTCTAAAGACCGGTTGACCGTCACGGTGGCGGGCGAACCCTGCAGCGAGGCGCAACTGACCATAAAAATAGATGACGCCAAAGGCCGGGAGCTATACCTCTACGAAGGTCTGTTGCTCGATCATCTGCCGTTCGTGGTTTACGAGCCGGACCTGCAGCCTTTGGTTACCTACTTTGCTGAAAAGGTGATTCGCGACGGTTTTATCCGGACCACCCGGGATCTGCCGGCGTGGGAGCCGGTGGAATCCTATTACGAGAAAACCAATGACATCATTATTATTCCGCAGGCGGCCTACCGGGCACTGCGCGAGACCCCGCGCCCAATCTTCTGGCACGCGGCCGGCGATGCCACCTGGGTGCATGTGGTGTTTAACCCGGACCAGCGCTATGGCCAGATTATCATGCGCGGTGGCGTGTTCCAGAGCGCGGTGAATAACCCCGAGAGTGCCGATTGATGCAACAGGCCTTTCCTGCCATCAAACCCTTTGCGCGTCGTCATCTATCGCTTCAGCATCAACAGATTTATCTGGAGCAGGCGGGCACGGAATCCGGTATTCCACTGCTGTTTCTGCACGACGGCCCGGGCCTGGGCTGCCATCGCGCGGATCGCTGTTTATTTGATCCCCAGCATTTTCACATGCTGCTGCCGGACCAGCGCGGCTGCGGACGCTCGACGCCGCATCTGGTGGTAGAGGCGAATCACCGGGATAGCTTGTGCGACGACCTGAGGCAGATGCAAGACGCCTTGGGCATAGACCACTGGGTGATTGCCGGGGTGGGCTGGGGCGCTCAACTGGCGTTGTGGTTTGCCCATCAGCATCCCGAGCGGGTGCGGGCCTTGCTGCTGATGTCGACCAGTTTGGGGCGCAGGGCGGAGCTGGCGTGGCTGTTCGAACAGGGGGCGCCGCAGGTGTTCCCCGATGCGTTTCAGCAGTTTGTGGAATCGATCAAACCGACGGCGCTGACCGCCGACGCAATACTGCAAAAGGTGTGCGATGTCTTTGCCCGCGGCAATGAAATCGAGCGCATGGCGTTGGCGCGGCAGTGGGGCAATTGGATGTGGCGATGTGCCGGCGTCAAACCCCAACAGGAGTTGCAGCAGGAATACCTTGAACCTGCGGTGGTATTGGCGCACGCCACCCTGGCGTCACATTATATGGCCCGCCAATGGGGCTATAAGCAGGCCGAAGGCCTGTTGCCATTTTTGTCATTGCCCGAAGGCCTGCCGATGATTGCGGTACACGGTCGTTTCGACATGGTTGCGCCCCTGTCTGGCGTATTGGCACTACAGCGCCACCAACCGCAATTACAGCTGAACATAGTGCGCGAGGCAGGCCATTCGGTGCGCGAAGCCAGCATGGTTGATGCAATTGTCAAAGCGCAGGCCCGTCTGGCCGATATCTGTGGCGCAACCCCGCCTGCCTGCGGTTAAATTCCTCCTTTTGGGTGGAAATTCAGTGAAGGCATTAATCCAGCGGGTGTCGCAGGCTGCAGTGACGGTGGACGGTGACACGGTGGGCGCAATTGATCAGGGACTGTTGGTCTTGCTGGGCGTGGAGCGTGGCGACGACCAGGCCATGGCGGATCGTTTGCTGGACCGCTTATTACGCTACCGGGTGTTTTCCGATGCGGACGGGAAGATGAACCTGAGCGTGTCCGACATTGAGGGTGGCTTATTGCTGGTGTCGCAATTTACGCTGGCAGCCGATACCCGCAAGGGCCTGCGTCCGGGGTTTTCCGGTGCGGCCGAACCGGCGTTGGCAGAATCCCTGTACAACTATATGCTGGATCAATTGCGTACACGCCTGGCCAGGGTCAGCAGTGGTTGTTTCGGGGCCAACATGCAAGTGAGCCTGATCAATGACGGGCCGGTGACTTTTTTATTAGAATGACTATCTATCGACGCACAGGGAAGTTAATCACAGTCGGGAGGCGAGAGCAGTGAAAGTGCATCAGGGCAAGGTGCTGATTGTTGACGACAATGCCGTCAATATCGTCATCGTGGAAAAAATTCTGCGCCAGGACGGATTCAATAATATTTATTCCACCACCGACGCCAAGTCCGTCCGGGATCTTTATCGGGAGCATGATTTCGACGCCATTTTACTCGACGTGCATATGCCGGAAATGAACGGCTTTGATGTCATGGCCGAGTTACAAGCCGATAACCCGGATGATTACCTGCCTATTTTAATGCTGACCGCAGACCACACCCCTGAAACACGTCATCTCTCCCTCAGTTCGGGCGCCAAGGATTTTATCAGCAAGCCGTTTGAGCGGGTGGAGGTGCTGTTCCGCGTGCGCAACATTGTGGAAGTGCGCATGTTGCACAAAGAAGTATTGAACGCCAACGAGGTGTTGGAGGACAAGGTGCGCGAGCGCACTCAACAGTTGTACGAGGCCCAGATAAAACTGATTGAATGCCTGGGTAAGGCGGCGGAGTACCGGGACAATGAGACCGGCATGCACGTGGTGCGCATGAGCCAGTCGTCCGCATTGTTGGCGCGGCAAATGGGGCTTTCGGCGGAAGAGTGTGAAATTATCCTGCACGCCAGCCCCATGCACGATATTGGCAAGATCGCCATTCCCGATAGCGTGTTGCTGAAGCCCGGAAAGCTGGAGGGCAAAGAGTGGCGGACCATGCAGTCCCATGCGGAAGTCGGTGCCCAGATCCTTGCCAGCTACGATTCCAAACTGATGGAAGTGGCCTCTATTATCGCCCGGACCCACCACGAACGCTGGGATGGAAAAGGTTATCCGGAAGGCTTGCAGGGAGAAGAAATTCCCCTGTACACACGCATCGTCAGTGTCTGCGATGTGTTTGATGCCCTGACCTCCACCCGGCCTTACAAAGTCGCCTGGCCTGTGTCCAAGGCATTGGGTTATCTGAAGGAAAACAGTGGCAGCCAGTTTGATCCGCAAGTGGTGAACGAATTCATCGCCATTATTGACCAGGTGCTGGAAATTCGTCAGCAATACCCGGACAGTCAATCGGCTGGGCAGCATTGATCCGTACTGCCGCAGTGCAATAAAAAAAGGGCCTGAAGGCCCTTTTTTATCGCTTGGCGAGGTATTACAGCGGGGTAACGTTCTCTGCCTGCAGACCCTTCTGGCCCTGTGTGACGTTCATGGTAACTTTCTGACCGTCGCGCAGGGACTTGCGTCCATTGCCATTGATAGCGCTGAAGTGAACAAAAACATCTTTGCCGCCTTCTTGCTCAATAAAACCGAAACCCTTTTCGTCGTTAAACCACTTCACAGTGCCTTGGATCAAATCAGACATAGTCCTTCCATCTTTTAATGCTGCCCCATTTTGGGGCCGTTTAGCCCGTCCGTGCCAACTCCGATGATCTTGCGCGTGTGTGATCAGTTGGTCGAACACCTCTCTGTGCACTCTCACATCCGGCACAGTCAACCCGATTCTACACATTTAGAATGAATTTGTTAGGGGCGAATCACGCTTTGTGCAGAAAAAATCCAACGAAAAATCAGGGTTCAGAGGATGTGTCTTTTGAGTGTTCTTTTTTGGCGTCTGTTTTCTCAGACTTTTGGATCAGGCGTCCCACCAGTATCCCGCTTTCAAACAACAACCACATGGGCACCGCGAGCAGTGACTGTGAAATGATGTCGGGCGGCGTGAGTAGCATCCCGATCACGAAACAACCCACGACAATGTAGGGTCTTTTTGCGATTAGCGAATCCACGCTGGTCATGCCGGCGCTGATCATCAGTACGGTGGCGACAGGAATCTGGAATGCCATGCCAAATGCAAAAAACAGTTTCAGCACAAAGTTCAGGTACAGGCTGATGTCGGTCATCACTGTGACCCCGGCCGGACCGACACTGGTGAAAAAGCCGAACACCAGCGGGAACACAATAAAATATGCGAAGGCCATGCCCGCGTAAAACAGGCTGACACTGGCCACCAGCAAGGGCGCAGCGTAACGCTTTTCATGTTTGTACAGCGCCGGCGCCACGAAGGCCCAGATCTGGTAGAGCAAATAGGGAATTGCGATCACAACCGAGGTGAACAGTGTGAGTTTAAACGGCGTGAAGAACGGCGACGTGACATCGGTGGCGATCATGCTGGCGCCTGCAGGCAGAAATTTCTGCAGCGGCGCGGCCACAAACGCATAGATGTCATTGGCGAAATAAAACAGGCCGGCAAATACCAGCAATACCGCGAGCAGCATGCGCAACAGGCGATCACGCAATTCAATAAGGTGTTGTACCAGCGGCAGCGGTTGGTCGGTCATTTTTCGGGCTTGTCCTTCGCGTCGCTGTCGGGGCCTTCTTTTTTGGTGTTGTGCTCGGGGTCGTCGCCGTGGGCGTGATCGGGCAGCTCTACGTGCTCCACATAGTTGTCGCGCAGCACCCGTTCGATTTCTTCCCGGCTGGCATTGAGCTCGCGCATGATGGATTCATTGTGCAGCTGTCGCCGGATATCGTCCGCACCCAGCTGTTGCTCCAGCTCCGCTTTGGTATTGCTCAGGCTGCGTTTGATCCGGCCTATCCACAGGCTGATGGTGCGGATGGTCTCGGGCAGTCGCTCGGGACCAATGACCAGCAGCCCTACAATGGCCACCAGCAAAAGCTCAAAAAAGCCAATATCAAACACCGGCCGGCTCCTGCGTTACTTCTGTTCTGACTTGATGTCGGACTTTGTGGCAGCGCTGTCTGCAGGCTTGTCGGCCTCCAGTTTTTTATCTTCCTGCTCGGGCGCCGGTTTGTCGTCGCTCACCGATTTGCGAAAGCCTTTGATGGCATCGCCAATGTCGCTGCCCAGGCCTCTGAGTCGTTTGGTCCCGAACAGCAGAACCACAATCAGAAGAATAATGAGTAATTGCCAAATACTGATACCGCCGAGTCCCATGGTCGTCTCCTTTGGGGGTGGTTAGGATTTATTTCGGTTGGCCTTTTCTTCCAGGCCCGACAGGTCGAACCGGCGCGCCAGTTCGTCCAGCACATCCTGTGCGGTTAAATCTAAATGCGACAGCATCACCAGCGAGTGAAACCAGAGATCGGCGGTTTCATACACCAGGTCGCGCTTGTCGCCGCCATTGGCGGCATCTTTCGCGGCGAGAATGGTCTCGACGGATTCCTCGCCCACTTTTTCCAGGATCTTATTCAGGCCCTTGGCGTGTAACGATGCTACATAGGAACTGTCGGCGCTGGCCGATTTGCGCGCTTCCAGCACCTGCGTCAGGGCTGTGAGTAGGTCACTCATGAGTAAATGTCCTCGGGGTTCTTCAGTACCGGGTCGACGGTTTGCCATTGCCCGTCCTTGAATACCCGGTAAAGACAGGACTCGCGCCCGGTGTGGCAGGCGATGCCGCCGGCCTGGTCGACCTGCAGGCAAAGGAGGTCGCCGTCGCAATCCAACCGGATTTCGCTCACTTTCTGGGTGTGGCCGGAGCTTTCACCCTTGTGCCAGAGTTTCTGGCGCGAGCGACTGAAATAGACGGCCTCGCCGAGCGCAATGGTGCGCGTCAGCGCCTCCCGGTTCATCCAGGCCATCATCAGTATTCTGCCGGTCGCCGCATCCTGGGCAATCGCAGCGACTAAGCCATCGCTATTAAAATTCACGTCTTTGAGGTATGTGTCAGACATACAATCCTTCAATAGATCCAGTTTATCGCATTCTCATCGCTCGCCAATCCTCCGGATGAACTAGGCCATGGCTCGGGTCAGGCACTTATCCAGAGGACGCCGGCAAGGCTCGCCAGCCCCCAGCTGATCGGCGGCACGGCAGCGAGGCTGGCGCCCACAGTGGGTATTGCCAGGGCGACGGCCGTCAACGCGGCAGCGGTGGCCAGCCATCGCTTGTGCTGGCTGCGGCGCCGGCGTGCGCCGGATACACTCAGGTTCTCTGCCAGTTGTTCCAGGCGTGCAAGCTTAGCACTGCTGGCTTCCAGGCTGGACAGGGCACCGTAGAGTTTTTGCGGCATGTGTGGCAATTTTTCCAGCCACTCGGGGCCAAAGCGCTTGATATCGGCCCACAGTGTGCGCGGGTGATAGCGGTCTTTCAGCCAGGCTTCCAGGAACGGGTGGGCCGTGCTCCACAGGTCCAGCTGGGGATAGAGTTGTCGCCCCAGGCCTTCGATATTGAGCAGGGTTTTTTCCAGTAACACCAATTGCGGCTGCACTTCCATGTTGAACCGGCGGGCAGTGCGGAATAATTGCACCAGCAGTTGGCTGAACTCAATTTCCGCCAATGGCTTCTGGAATATCGGTTCGCACACGGTGCGGATGGCGGATTCAAACTCGGTCACCACTGTTCCGGCCGGCACCCAGCCGCTGTCCACATGCAACTGGGCTACGCGCCGGTAATCGCGCCGGAACATGGCCACCAGATTGGCGGCCAGATAATACTGATCGTCCTGGGTCAGGCTGCCCATGATGGCGGTGTCGATGGCGATGTACTGGGGTTGGTCCGGGTGTTCGCGCGCGACAAAAATGTTGCCCGGGTGCATGTCGGCATGGAAGAAATTGTGCTTGAACACCTGGGTAAAAAAGATTTCTACCCCGCGCTCGGCCAGCAGCTTCATGTCGGTGCCCTGTGCCTGCAGGGCATCCACGTCGCTGACGCCAATGCCATAAATGCGTTCCTGCACCAGTAAATTTTCGCGGCAATAGTCCCAATAGACGTCCGGCACATACAGCAGCGGTGAGTCACTGAAGTTACGTCGCAACTGCGCGCAATTGGCGGCTTCCCGTTGCAGGTTGAGTTCATCCAGGATGGTGTGGCGGTAGTCTCTCACCACATCCACCGGGCGCAAACGGCGACCGTCGTCGGACAGCTGGGCCACCAGTTTGGCGAGTTTGAGTAACAGGGTAATGTCGCGTTCGATGGTGGGCGCTAAGCCCGGCCGCACCACTTTGACGATGACCTCCTGGCCGGACTTGAGCTGTGCCGCATGCACTTGCGCGATCGATGCACTGGCCAGCGGCTCGGCGTCGAAGCGGGCGAAGACATCATCTACGCCTTGTCCCAGCGCCTGTTCGACCAGTGCGCGGAAGCGCGCCGGGGCAAAGGGTGTGACTTCATCCTGAAGCTTGCTCAGCGACAGCACCAGGTCGGCGGGAATCAGGTCGGGGCGGGTGGATAACAGCTGGCCGAATTTAATGAAAATCGGGCCGCGCGATTCCAATGCGGCCCGCAGACGCTCTCCCCGGGAGTGTGCGCCGCGCGGAATCAGGTACGCGGGCAGCAGGGGCAGTCGGACCCACCAGGGCGCCTGGGCCGGGATCAGCTCATCTAATCTGAAGCGCAGAACGGTCAGGTAAATGCGGAGCAGGTGGATGGTGGCAATCAGGGTGTTCACGTCAGTGTCCGGATCGGGTATTCAGCAGCGCCTGCAGCCGGGCTTCGAGCCGGTCGGCGGCCTGGGCCAGCGCCTGGACATCGCGGCTGAATTGATTGAGCGAGGGCTTGGTGGCCAGCAGCGCCAGTTCTTCGGAAAGCCAGGGTTCTACCTGTGCGCGGGTTTGCGCCAGTTGCCGGCAGCCATAACGATGAAAGGTGCGGGCGCCCTGTGCCAAAGGGTGCGCCAGTTCGTCACCAAGCAAGCCTGCCAGCCAATCTTCCCAGTCGATGTCGAGTTGGGCGGCGATTTGCTTGAGTGTCTGCAACAGCGACGTCTCGCCTTTGACGTTAACGCCCGAGCCCGCCAGATTAAAGCGCTCCTCCCGGGCCAGTGCCAGCAGGTCGGCGAGTTTACCGGACACCGTGCAATGCGCCGGCAGCTCGCAATGGGTGCGCAAATCGACGCCGTGGTCCAGAAAGCAGACCCACAGGGACAGGTTGGGCTCGGTCATTTCCACCCGCAGAACTTTGCCGCAGAGCTTGCGCACGGCGGCCTGGCTGGCGGGATCATATTCGAGCGCTTTGTTGAGCAGTGTTTCTGCACTGGCAACCGCGAGCATCAGGCCTTCGTTGATCAAGGTTTGATGCCCTTGTGCAGCGCCACAATACCGCCGGTCATATTGTAAAAACGGGTTTCTACGAAGCCGGCGTCGTCCATCATGGACTTGAGTGTTTCCTGATCCGGGTGCATACGGATGCTCTCCGCCAGATAGCGGTAGGAATCGGCATCGTTGGCGATAACCTTGCCCATGAACGGCAGCAGACGAAAGGAATAGGTGTCGTAAACTTTTTCCAGCAAGCCGCTGGTGGGTTTGGAAAACTCCAGCACCAGCAGCCGCCCGCCGGGCTTCAGCACCCGAAGCATAGAGCGCAGGGCCAGATCTTTGTCGGTCACATTGCGCAGGCCGAAAGCGATGGTGATGCAGTCAAAGGTGTTGTCGGGAAACGGCAGATACTGGGCATCGGCCTGGGCGTAGTGCAGGTTGCCGGCGTGGCCCAGGTCGGTGAGCTTGTCGCGTCCCACCCGCAGCATGGATTCATTGATATCCGCCAGGATAACCTGGCCTTCGGGGCCCACCAGGCGGGCGAATTTATGGCTCAGGTCACCGGTCCCGCCGGCAATGTCCAGCACCTTGTGGCCACTGCGAACACCGGACAGTTCAATGGTGAACCGCTTCCAGAGCCGGTGGATACCGCCCGACATCACATCGTTCATCAGGTCGTATTTGGCGGCTACCGAGTGAAATACACCGGCTACCCGCCCGGCCTTGTCTTCCTTGCGGACGGTTTCGAAGCCAAAGTGGGTGGAGTTGTCGTCGGTCATCGCTGTGTGCCTGGCTACTGCATGAATAGAGCGGATTCTACCCTGTTAGCGGGGCTTTGTCCTTGCGGCCAACGTATGGGGGAACAAACGTTAGCGACGCAGTGGCGCCGCCAACGTTGAGGTGTGGGTCAGGCCTTGGCCTTAAACTTTTCCCGCATCGTCTGGATGCCCTGATAAAACGAGGGCAGCAATACGGTGCCAATAAGCGTGGCGGCCAACATGCCACAAAGCACCGTGGTGCCGAGCGAGACCCGCGACGCGGCGCCGGCGCCGGTGGCGACGACAAGCGGAATCACGCCCAGCACAAAAGACAAGGCGGTCATGAGCACGGCGCGGAAGCGCAGGCGGGCAGCGTTGGCGGCAGCGTCGGTGATCGAGTGACCATCGGCCCGTTGTTCCATGGCGAATTCCACAATCAGAATTGCGGTTTTTGCCGCTAACCCGATCAATAAGACCATGCCTACCTGGGCGTACACATCATTGACCATGCCGGCCAAAAACAGACCGGCCATGGCCCCGAAAATGGCAATGGGTACGGCCGCCATCACTGCAAACGGAATGTTCCAGCTTTCGTACTGGGCCACCAGGAACAGGTACACGAACAGCAACGCCAATCCGAACAGTACCGGCGCCAGGTTGCCGGCCTGGATTTCCTGGCGGGACTGGCCGGCCCACTCAAAGCTGTAGCCATCGGGCAATTGCGTCGACAGGTTTTGCATGGCCGCCAGCGCATCGCCCGAACTGTAACCGGGTGCCGCTTCACCGCTGATGGTGGCAGAGCGGAACAGATTGAAGCGATTGATGGCGGTGGGGCCCTGGGTTGGGGTCAGGGTCGCCAGCGTCGACAAAGGCACCATGTCACCATCTTTGTTGCGCACGAAGAAATGCAATAAATCGTCGGGTTCCTGACGGAACTCGCTTTCGGCCTGAATGATGACCCGGTAATTGCGGCCAAACTTGGAGAAGTCGTTGATGTAGAACGAGCCCAATTGCGCCTGCAGTGTCAGGAAAATATCCGACAGCTGAATGCCCATGGCTTTGGCTTTGTTGCGATCCACATCCAGATAGTACTGCGGCACATTGGCGCGGAAGGTGGAAAAGGCGTAGGCCAGATCACTGCGTTCGTTGGCGGCGAAGATCATGCCGCCCATTACCGCGGCCAATTCTTTCGGATCGCGGCCCTGAGTATCCTGCAGTCGGAAGTCAAAACCGGATGAGCTGCCAAGCCCCGGCACCGGCGGCGGGTTGATCACCATCACCTGGGCGTCGGGCATAGCCCACAATTTGCCTTGCAGTTTTTTCTGCAGGGTATCGGCAAACAGCATCGGGTCGCGGCGCTCGGACCAGTGGTCCAGAATCACAATGCCCAGACCGCCATTGGTGGCGCCCCCGCTCAACAGCGAGAAGCCGGACACGGTAATGACGTTTTTCACCCCGGCTTCCTGCCGGGCCATGGCTGTCACTTTCTGCATAACAGCTTCGGTGCGGTTGGCACTGGCCGCGTCGGGCAGCTGGACGTCAATGAACAGGAAACCCTGGTCTTCGTTGGGCACGAAGCCGGTGGGTGTGGACTTCACCAGCCAGCCGGTGCCCGCGAGCAGCAGCACCGAAAATACGGCGACCCGGCCGCCGCGCTTCAACAGCCAGCCCACCAGTCCGGTGTAACGGGCGGTGGAAAAATGAATCAGTTTTTCCACCGGCGCCAGCCAGCCGATGGGCTTCATGTATTCCGGTTTCAACAATACCGCGCACAGCGCGGGGCTGAGTGTCAGGGCGTTGATGGATGAAATAAACACGGCCGAAGAAATAGTGACGGAGAACTGCTTGTAAATTTCACCGGTAATGCCGGGCATAAAGCCCACAGGGACGAACACCGCCATCAGCACCAGTGTGGTTGCAACGATGGGGCCGGTAACCTGCTCCATGGCCTTGAGCGTGGCTTGCACGCCATCCAGACCTTCTTCTTTCATTAATCGCTCAACGTTTTCGATCACCACGATGGCGTCATCCACTACCACACCGATGGCCAGCACCAAACCGAACAGCGTGATGACGTTGATGGTGTAGCCGAGCGCGTTCATCAGGGCAAAGGTACCGATCAGTGATACCGGAATGGCGATGGCGGGAATCAGGGTCGCGCGCCAGTTCTGCAAGAACAGGAACACCACCAGAATCACCAATGCCACCGCGACAAACAAAGTCTCGTACACTTCGGCAATGGATTCGTTAATGAAATCGGTGGTGTCGTACAGAATCTGATAGCTGACGCCATCGGGTAGCATGGTGCCCAGACGCTGCATTTCTGCGTGCACGGCTTCCGCCACCAGTGTGGCGTTGGCGTCGCTCAACTGATAAATCACCAGGAAGGCGGTGTCTTTACCGTCGAGCTTGACCGCATTGCGGTAGCTGCTCGAACCCATCTCGACGCGGGCCACATCCTTCAGGCGCAGGTAGCTGCCATCGGCGCGGGCGCGGATAATGGTATCGGCGAATTGTTCTTCGTTCTGCAACCGGCCTTGGGTCTGAATGGTGTATTCAAATTGCTGGCCGGGCACCACCGGACCGTCACCGAGTTTACCGGCCGCCACCACCGTATTCTGTTCGGAAATGGCGGTTTGGATATCGGTGACGGTGACGCCCAATGCGTTCATTTTGTTGGGGTCCAGCCAGATCCGCATGGCGTACTGGAAGTCGCCCATCACCTCGGCTTTGGCTACGCCCGGAATCCGCGCCAGCGGTTCCTTCAGATTACTGATGGCGTAGTTGGACAAAAAAGTGGTGTCGAACTGGGCCTGCTCACCAATCAGGTTGATACCCAACAGCATGCTGGTGGATTGTTTGAGGGTCTGTACGCCGTTGCGCATCACTTCCGGTGGCAGTGAAGACTCGGCCAGCGAGGCGCGGTTTTTGACATTGACCTGCGCCATGTCCCCGTCGACGCCGTTTTCAAACGTGACGGTGATGGTGGCCTGGCCGCTGTTGCTGGCGGTGGATTCCATGTACTCCATGCCTTCCACGCCGTTGATCTGTTCCTCCAGCGGGCGCAGCACGGTTTCTTCCACCACCGCGGCCGACGCACCGGGGTAGCTCGCCGTCACCTGGATCTGCACCGGTGCGATTTCGGGATAGAGGTTAACGGGCAGGGTTACCAGCGATAACATGCCCGCCAGAGTGATCACGATGGAAATGACAAAGGCGAATTTCGGACGGTGAATAAAAAATTGGCTGATCATGGATTAGCCCTCGGTCTTTTCACCAATGGCGCTGACAGCACCGGTGATTGGGTCCACAGTTTTCACCGTGGGTGCGACCTGGCTGCCTGTGCGTACTTTTTGCAGACCTTCCACAATCACTTTTTCACCGGCGTCAATGCCTTCCTCAACTACCCACATAGCGCCGTAACGCTGGCCGAGTTTGGTGAACCGTTGGGATACGGTATTGTCGTCGCCTACGACCAGCACAAATTTGCCTTGTTGGTTTTCCTGAACGGCGGCTTGTGGAATCAATGCCCGCTGTTCCTTGATCTGGCTTTCGACCCGCAGGGTGGTATACAAGCCCGGTAAGATAGTGGCGTCGGGATTCGGGAACAGCGCACGCAGGTTGACCGTACCAGTGGTAGCGTCCACTTTGGTATCGGCAAAATCCAGCTCACCGGGGTAGGGATGCTCGGTTTTATTCGGCAACAGCAGGCTCAGCGTGTAGAGCTTTTCTGCCTCCGCGGAACGGGCGCGCTCCTGCAAATAGGCGGTGTAGCTGGCTTCTTCCAGCTGGAAATTCACCTTGATTTTGGAAAGATCCACCAAGGTGGCGAGGGCGCCGGTGGTCGGCCCCACGGTGTTGCCTTCGGAGTAGACCGATTTGCCGATCTGGCCGGCAAAGGGAGCGCGGATCTGGGTGTAACTCAGGTTGATTTTGGCGGCTTCGACCGCCGCCTCTGCGGCCAGTACCGCCGCTTCGGATTGCTGCTTGTTGGTGATCAGCTTGTCCAGATCCGATTGGGAAATGAAGCCCTGAGGTGCCAGCTCCTCGCCGCGCTTGTAGTCGCGGGCGGCCCGGTCGCGCTCGGCAGTGCGCGCGGCCAGCTCGGCCTGCGCCTGCGCCAATTGCGCTTTGTAGGTGTCCGGGTTGATTTCGAACAGCAGCTGGTCTTTTTCGACCATGCGGCCCTCAGAAAAGTTCTTCTTCAGCAGCGTGCCTTCTACGCGCGCCACCAGCTGTACTTCGGAAAACGCTTCTGTTCGCGCCACGAACTCGCGGCTGCCGCCGATATCCTGAGTGGCCACTTCAATGACGCTGACCGCCGCCGGTGGTGTGGGGGGCGGTGTGGCGTCACCGCTGCAGCCAATGAGTAGCGCGGTGCTGACCAGTGAAAGAAGGAGGGAAGATGTGCGGATAGTTTTCATAACGCGTCCTTGTGTAAGCGTGACGTTAGTTGATGAAGCGCACGACACTGGTCTCAGGGTCGCGGGTTTTTTGTTGTGCGTGCAGGGTATCCAGATAGACCTGCCAACGGGCTTCGCGTTCCGTTGCCAGCTGGTAAAGGTAGGCCCAGGTGTAAATGCCGGAGTCGTGACCGTCATTGAAGATGAGCTTGAGCGCGTAATTGCCCACCATTTCCACCTTGTCCAGCTTTACATGGCGTTTGCCGTATTGCAGCACGGCTTGGCCCGGGCCGTGGCCCTGCACTTCCGCCGAGGGCGAATGCACCCGCAGGTACTCTGCGGGCAGTTCATAGTCCTGGCCCGCAAAACGCAGTAATAGCAGGTTAGCGCCTCGATGAAGCTTTATCTTTTCGGGAATCATGGGTAATTCCGCTAGAAAAAAGCGGAGTATACCAGTGCAAAGGAGATTTGTGCTTCACACGCAAATACGGTTCAGGGACGAATCCACCTGATTGGCTTCCTTATCCAGGCTTTTTGCCAGATTGGCATTGCCGCTGAGCTGCTGGCTCAATTGATGGCTGACCTGATTGATGTGCAGCATTTTCTGGTTGATGGATTGGGTGGCGTCCTGTTGTGCCTGGGTGGCGCGTGCCACTTCGTGGGTGAGTTTGTTGACGTGCGCGGTGGCGTCGCGTGCCTGCTGGATGACCGATTCCATGGACATGCTTTGCTCAAGACTGGTGTGGCTGAGGCTGAGGCATTCACTGATCGCCGATACCGCATGGCTGGCGCTGCTTTGCAGGTCGGACACTGTCTGCTGGATTTCGATGGTGGATTCCTGTGTGCGATGGGCCAGGGCACGCACTTCATCGGCCACTACCGCGAATCCCCGCCCTTGCTCGCCAGCACGGGCAGCCTCGATAGCGGCGTTGAGCGCGAGTAAATTGGTCTGCTCGGCGATGCCGCCAATTACATCCAGCACGCTGCCGATCTGGGCGCTGCGCTGTTTCAGGTGTTCGATATCATTGGCAATGGCCTGAATATTGTCCCCCAGATTTTGTACCGAGGCGCGGCTGGCGCTGTAGGCATGCACACCGCTGTCTAGCAGTGAGCGGGTGTTGTCGGCGGCGCTGCTGATGGCCTGGCCCTGTTCGGACAGGCTGCGTGATGCGCTCGATACCTGTTCGATCATGTGGGTCATTTGCTCGATGTCGCGGGATTCCTGATCAATTTCCGCATGCGCTTCATTCGTTGCCTGATTAATGGTGTGGGACAGTGTGCGCATTTGGGCGGATGCGTGGCGGGCTTCAACCAGCACTCCGCGCAAGTTCTCGACAAAATCGTTGAGTTGCCGGTTGAGTTGGCTGATTTCATCGTCGTAGTCGTCGGTAAGGGCATTGTTGGGGGCGCGCTTGGGGTCCGCCACCAGCGTCAGGTACTCATTGACCTTCTGGCAGCGGGCAATCACGCGCATCTGGATGCCAGCGACAAGCGTTAACGCCACGACCAGGCCGCCTGCCAGCGTTGGCCACAGGCTGGCTGTGCCACCGATAAGCGCGGCGATGCCGCCGGCCAATACAAGCGCCACAGCGCTGATGAGGATGAGAAATTGGGTCAGGCTCGCGCCAGCCTGGCTGCGGTGCGTCATTGGGGGCCCCGGTGCTGCGTTTTATTTCTTTCAGTGTAGTCAAAGGTTAGCGGCAGCAACCGGGGAAGCTTGAGGCGCCGCAGCGCCCCGGGGTTTTTCGATAGTTCGGTTAGAGGATATAGCGACTCAGGTCTTCGTCTTTAGCAAGCTGGCCCAGTTGCTGGTCCACAAAGGCGGCATCGATAGTGAACGCTTTGTTGCCATTGCCGGACTCAAACGAGGCCTGTTCCATCAGTCGTTCAATGACCGTGTGCAACCGGCGTGCACCGATGTTCTCGGTGGACTCGTTGACCTGGTAGGCGGTTTCGGCAATGCGGCGGATACCGTCGGGGGTGAAGCTCACTTCCACGCCTTCGGTGGCCATCAGCGCTTTTTGTTGCTCTGTCAGCGACGCTTTCGGCTCTGTCAGAATGCGTTCAAAGTCTTCCGGCGTGAGGGCTTTCAGTTCCACCCGGATTGGCAGGCGGCCCTGCAATTCGGGAATCAGGTCCGAGGGTTTTGCAAAGTGAAAGGCGCCGGAAGCCACAAACAAAATGTGGTCGGTTTTAATCATGCCGTGCTTGGTGGACACGGTGCAGCCTTCAATTAACGGCAGCAGATCGCGCTGCACGCCTTCGCGCGACACATCCGCCCCGCTGGCGCCGGAGCGCTTGGCCACCTTGTCGATTTCATCGATAAACACAATGCCGTTTTGTTCGGCGGCTTCGATGGCGGTGGATTTGATTTCTTCTTCGTTGACCATTTTTGCAGCTTCTTCTTCGCACAATTGCTTGAACGCCTGCTTCACGGTCATCTTGGTTTTTTTCTTTTTGTCCTTGCCCATGGACGAGAACATGTTCTGCAGCTGGCTGGTCATTTCTTCCATGCCCGGTGGGGCCATGATTTCTACGCCCACACTCACTGCCGCTACATCGATTTCAATTTCCTTGTCATCCAGCTGGCCTTCGCGCAGTTTTTTGCGGAACAGCTGGCGGGTGCTGGAATCGGTGCTGGCGGCTTCGCCATCGGCGCCGCGCGCAGGTGGCAGCAGCACGTCCAGAATGCGCTCTTCGGCGGCCTCTTCGGCGCGGTATTTGACCCGCTCCTGGGCCTGTTCTCGATGCATTTTGATGGACACGTCCACCAGATCGCGCACGATGGAGTCCACGTCGCGGCCTACATAGCCCACTTCGGTGAACTTGGTGGCTTCCACCTTCACAAAGGGCGCGTTGGCGAGCTTGGCCAAGCGGCGGGCGATTTCGGTTTTGCCCACGCCGGTGGGGCCGATCATCAGAATATTCTTGGGTGTGACTTCAGCGCGCAGCTCGGGCGCCAGTTGCATGCGGCGCCAGCGGTTGCGCAGGGCAATGGCCACGGCGCGCTTGGCATCGGCCTGCCCGACAATGTGGCGGTCCAGTTCATGCACGATTTCACTGGGGGTCATATTGGACATCAGCTGCTCAACTCTTCAATGGTGAGGTGGTTGTTGGTGAATACGCAGATGGAGCCCGCAATGTTCAGGCCCTTTTCCACTATGTCGCGTGCGCCGAGCTCGGTATTGTCCAGCAGCGCGCGGGCGGCGGCCTGGGCGAAGGGGCCGCCGGAGCCGATGGCGATCAGGTCGTCTTCCGGCTGGATCACATCGCCATTGCCGGTAATGATCAGCGACGCGGTACTGTCGGCCACGGCCAACAGGGCTTCAAGTTTGCGAAGGGCGCGGTCGCTGCGCCAGTCTTTGGCCAGTTCCACCGCGGCGCGGGTGAGTTGGCCGTTGTGTGCTTCCAGCTTGGCTTCAAAGCGTTCGAACAGGGTGAAAGCATCGGCGGTACCGCCGGCAAATCCTGCCAGTACCTGATTGTTGTACAGGCGGCGCACCTTGCGCGCATTGCCTTTCATGACGGTGTTGCCCAGGGAAACCTGGCCATCGCCGCCGAGGACAACCGTGTTGCCCCGGCGTACAGATAATATGGTGGTCACGGGAAGTTCCTGACTGTAGGTGAACTTCCGTAATGGGGGTGGGGCTGACTTAATTCAACCCGGTTTGCGTTTCAGCAACAGGGTATCGAAGCGATTGGATACGAGCGTGGAGCGGGCGTTGGCCATGGCCGAGGTGTTGTCGAAGGGGCCCACGATGACGCGGTGCCAGGTCTCGCCGCTTTTCACGGTGACCTTTTCTACCTTGGCATCCATGTTCAGCAGGATCAGCTTGGCGCGTACGCTGTCGGCATCTTCGGCTTTCTTGAACGAGCCCACCTGCAGCAGGTATTCCACTTGTTCGGTTTTCTGCTCGGCCAGCTGTTTGCGGGTTTCTTCCGGTGTTTCCACCACCACTTCGCTTTCTTCCAGCAGTTTGTAGAAGTCGAACCGGGGTTTGGGTACGGTTTTTTCGGGCGCTTTGGTCTCGGCTTTGGGCGCTTCGGCGACCGCCACTTGCTTGGCCGGTGGCTGGTCGGACAGGTACACCAGAAACATGACAAAGGCGCCCAGCACAGCGCCGGTGAACAGCCAGACCCATCCGGGTACATCGGATTTTTTCTTGCTGGGTTGCTTGCGGCGTTTGCGGTTGGCGAAATCTTGAGTCATGGGTACGGCGTTCTGAAGTGAGCGGGCATTGTAATGCAATGGGGGCGGATTACGAATAGGTGGGATATATTGCCGGTTTCATGCTCAGCACCGTGCCCGCGGCAGGCGATGGGGTAAACTCGTCGGGGACGCGTGAATACCCTCCGGGGCCTGCCATCAAGCCCAGCTTGATGGCGTTCAGCTGCGCGCAATACAGTGTATTGCCAACGCTGGCTTCACCCCTGTAGCTTGACGCCGGCCCTTCGGGACCAGCCCTCAACCATAGGTTGAGGGCGTTTTGTCGATTGCAAAGCACGCTTTGCTGACAATCGCCAAAACCCCTGCCGGCGACACCCCGCCGAATTTACCCCATCGCCTACCACCCATAGAACGGTAGCCATGTCTGGTTCTGTCTACTGCGTCTCTTGCGGGTCCACATCCAATGACCAGCGCACCCGTTTGGCCAGGGCCAGTTGTTCCAGTTCAGCAATCCAGCGCGGCAGGAATTGCTGCATGGCGGGGCGGCGGTCGGCCTGGAGCTGGAGCAGGAAGCGGAAGCGGTCCTGGCGTTTTTCCATGGCGGCGGGCAGTGGGCCCAGGTAGCGGAACTGCGGGCTGGGGGGCATCAGTTGCTCGGCCAATTGCCGTGCCTGTTGCAGGAATTGCAAGGCGTTTTCCGGCCGTTTGGACTCGGCTCTGAGCAACGTCATGCTGCTATTGGGCGGTAATCCGGTAAGTTGGCGCTCACTTAATAGCAGGCGGGCGAGGGGCGCATAGCCTTGCTGGATCAGGGTTTGCAGGTAGGGGTGGTCGCCGTTGTGGGTTTGCAGCAATACCTGGCCGCGCAATTGTTCGCGTCCGGCGCGCCCGGCGACCTGGGTAATCAATTGGGCCATGCGTTCGGTGCCGCGGAAGTCGGCCGAAAACAGACCGCCATCGGCATCCACAATAATCACCGTGGACACGCGCGGGAAATGGTGGCCCTTGGCCAGCATCTGGGTGCCCACCAGCAGGCAGGGCCGGCCGGAGTGGATTTCGTTCAGGGCTTCAGTGAACTGGCGCTGGGAGCGGGTGGCATCGCGGTCGATACGGATCACCGGGTAGTCGGGGAATTGCCGGCTTAAGAATTCTTCGGTGCGCTCGGTGCCGGCGCCCATGGGGGTGAGCTCCGGGGCCTTGCAATCGGGGCACTGGCTTGGCACCCGCCGTTGCAGGTCGCAGTGGTGGCAGTGCAGGTGGCGGGGTTGGCGGTGCAGGGTCATGCGCGCATCGCAGCGCGGGCACTTGGATTGCCAGCCGCAGAAGTGACACATAAGCACCGGCGCAAAACCGCGCCGGTTGATAAACACCATGGCTTGTTCGCCCCGCTGCAGGGCGCCGCGCAGGGCCTGGATAGAGGCCTCGGCCAGGCCATCGCGCAATTGCTTGGCGCGGATGTCGAGGGTACTCAGGTTCGCGGCCTGGCGGCCGGCCGGGCGTTGGGTCAGGTGCAGATGCTGATAGCGGCCGGCGATGGCATTGTTCAGGCTTTCCAGCGACGGCGTGGCGCTGCCCAACAGCAGCGGAATGTGTAATTGGTGCGCGCGGTACACGGCCAAATCCCGGGCGGAGTAGCGGAAGCCTTCCTGCTGTTTATAGGAGCCGTCGTGTTCTTCATCCACGATGATGATGCCGGGGTGCTTAAGCGGGGTGAAAATGGCCGAGCGGGTGCCGATGATGATCCGGTCCAGGCCGGCGCGGGCGCGTTGCCAGGTTTCGCTGCGCCCGCCATCGGCCACGCCCGAGTGCAGCATCCCCACCGGCACCTTAAAGCGGTTGGCAAAGCGCTGCACGGTTTGTGGGGTGAGGCCGATTTCCGGTACCAGCACCAGCGCCTGCCGGCCCGCTGCCAGTTGTTTTTCGATTGCCTGCAGGTAGACCTCGGTTTTGCCCGAGCCGGTCACGCCTTCCAGCAGACCGACCCAGAAGCCGGTGGCTGGCACGGCGTTGAGTGCGGCGGTTTGTTCGCTGTTCAGCGTCAAAGGCGGTTCGCCCAGCGGGGCATCAAAGGTCTGCCGCTCGGCGATGTCCACGCTTTCCACCAGACCCTTGTCGTGCAGGCCGTTGAGCACCGATTTGCTGAAGCCGGCGGCGCTGATGTCTTCGGCCCGGCGACTGCCCGCGCGCAGAAAGGTGAGCAGATCGGCTTGCTTGCGCGCCCCTTTGGGAGCACCTTCGGGCAGACCCAGGCCTTCAATGGTGAGCTGCCAGCGGGTTTCGGTGGGCAGACCGGCCTGGCTGTCACCGCGCAGGTTGGTGGGCATGGCGGCGGCCAGCACCTCTCCGATGGGGTGCTGGTAATAGTTGGCGGCCCATTGGCACAGGTGCAGCAGGGCGGCATCCAGCAGGGGTTCCGTGTCCAGCAGTTCGGCCGGTTTGAGCTTGTCGTGGGCTACGTCGGCAGTTTTGGGTAAGTCTGTGATGACGCCGGTGAGCTGTTGATGCCGGAATTCCACCCGCACCCGCTGCCCGGGCTGGGGTGGCTCGGTGCTTTCGACCTTGTAGTGAAACGACCGGCGCAACGGGCAGGGCACGGCGACGGCGACGAGATAATGCTGATCCATGGGCGGGTGGGGCTGCCGAAATTTTACTCAGTAATGCTTGTGTGGGGGGCGGATTCTGGTAGTATGCGCGATCCTTGAAACCGCTAACATTAACCTTTGTGCGGTGCCCGGCACAAGATCGGGTGGCGGCACACACTGGGAAAGCCAACATGAAAGCTGATATCCATCCAAATTACGTGGCCGTAGTTGCTAACTGCAGCTGTGGTAACAAAATCGAAACCCGTTCTACTCTGGGCCAGGACTTCCACGTGGACGTATGTTCCGAGTGCCACCCTTTCTACACGGGTAAGCAGAAAGAAGTGGCTTCCGGTGGTCGTATCGACCGCTTCAAGAAGCGCTTCGCGGGCCGCACCAGCAAGTAATTGCTCAGCCCCTGCCAAAAAAGCCGCGCCAGTCGCGGCTTTTTTTATGCCTGCCGTTTGAGCCCTCACCCATTCACCAAAGTACCAAGGGGTCAGACCCCTTGATGCTTTTGAGTGAGGGAGTCTGACCCCGCTTATTCACTTGATGCTTTTGAGTGAGGGAGTCTGACCCCGCTTATTCAGAAACCGCCAGCCGTATCACACTTATGTGAAATTGTTATTAAATATATTGTATACAGTATGCTAATCTTGTTTCAGGTGCTGGGGTATCGCGCCTGCCAATCCATAACAATAATTGGGCAAAACAAGATGAAGAAACTAACCACAACCCCCCTGGCGGCGGCGCTGTTGTCTGCGTTGTGCGCTTTACCGGTCGCGGCCAGCGGCCTTGAACATGGGCATCCCGAGCTGGATTCCCGCCACCAGAACAGCCGTGTACTCGATGGCGCCAGCCCTTTGCAGCTGGCGTCCCGAAATACCGTCATGCGAAGCCTGACGTCGGCGCAGGCAGTGCAGGCCAGCTTGTGTACAGCGGCGGAGTTAGCGCCGCTGTCGGGGCAGGCACTGACCGATGCGATCCTGGCGGCGGATTTCAGTTGCATCAACGGCCTGTTTTCCATCACCGGCACAACCGCGAACGCCTTGTTCAATGAAACGGACATGGTGTCAGTGGCGGCCCGGTTGCAAAGCCTCGCGGCCAGCTACGACGGCACCAATAACAGCAACATCCTGAACCTGATCATGTACCTGCGCGCCGGTTACTATGTGCAGTGGTATCACCCGGCTGACGTGGGCGATTACGGCGTGGCACTGAGCAACGCCTCCCGCGCGGCACTGGATGTGTATTTCGCATCAACCCATACCCTGAGCGTCACCGCGGCGCACGGGGATGTGTTGCGCGAAGCGCTCACGCTTATTGACAGCGCCGGCCACAACGCGCGCTTTCTGGGCCTGTTCGAGTCACTGCTGAACCGCTTTGACCAGGGCCATACCGGTATCTATTCCATGATGGCGGCCATGACCTCGGTGCTCACCAATCTGTACCGCGGCCAGTGGGCCGATGGATATGCCGAGGCGCTGGCCAACCGGCTCTCGTTAGTGGATAGCCTGGACAGTTTTATCCGCAATAACGAATCCCTGCTCGGCACCGACGATGACTACATGCTGAAAGATGTGGCGTCTGAACTGGGCCGGATGCTGTTGTTTACCGGCCCGGTGAAAGACCGCGCCAAGCCCTATGTGCAGGGCATTTTCAGTCGTTACAGCATGGATGGTTACGGCAGCGTGGTGTGGCTGGCGGCGGCCAATATGGCGGACTACTACGACAATTGTGCCGACTATGGCATTTGCGGTTATCAGGAGCAGCTGGAAGCGCAGATTCTGTCGATCCATCACACCTGCTCATCCACCATCAAAATCCGGGCGCAGGAAATGAATGGCACCGAGCTGGCCGATTCCTGTAACCAGATGGCCCAGCAGGAGGTGACGTTCCACCAGATGCTCACCACCAACTACCAACCGGTGGCGAATGACCTGAACACCGATCTGGAAGTGGTGATCTTCGACGATTACAACAACTACAACAGCTACGCCGGCACCTTCTTTGGTATCAATACCAACAACGGCGGTATGTATCTGGAGGGTAATCCCGCTCAGGCCGGCAACCAGGCCCGGTTTATCGCCCACGAGGCGAGCTGGAAACGGCCCGAATTCGAGGTGTGGAATCTGCGTCATGAATATGTGCATTACCTGGATGGCCGTTTTAATCTGCACGGCGACTTCGGTGATTCCATCAGCGAAGCCACCATCTGGTGGATTGAGGGCCTCGCGGAATACGTATCGCAGGGCAACAACAACCAACAGGCCATCGATGTCACTCGTGCCAATGGCTACAGCCTGAGCAGCTTGTTCGCCAACACTTACGACAGCGGCACCGATCGCATCTATCGCGGCGGCTACATGGCGGTGCGTTTTATGTTTGAGCGGCACCGGTCTGAAGTGGACACCATTCTCGGCTATTTCCGCGCCGGCAATTACACCGGTTATGCCAGTTTCATGGCGTCCATCGGCACAAGCTACGACAGTGAGTTTGCCAGCTGGCTCGCCAGCGTGGACACCGGCGGTAACCCCAGCGGTGATGCGGATGGTGACGGCTACCCCGACGCCACCGATGCCTTCCCGAATGATCCCACCGAATGGTTGGATACCGATGGCGATGGCATTGGCAACAATGCCGATACCGATGACGACAACGACGGCGTGCCGGATGCCAGCGATGCCTTCCCGCTCGATCCCACCGAGTGGCTGGATACCGATGGCGACGGCATAGGCAACAATGCCGACACCGACGACGACAATGACGGCATTCCCGATGTGTCCGATCCGAATCCGCTGGAGCCAGATACCGGCAGCGGCAATTGCACCACTGAAGCCTGTGATCCCACGGTATCGCGCATGCAGGCGGGCATCGCCAAGGTGGGTGTTGCGTCCAGCTATGCGGCTTACTACGCCATCTGGGTGCCTGCCGGTACGCAGAGTCTGCAGCTGACCAGTTCGGGCGGCACTGGCGATGCCGATGTGTACCTGCGCGCAGGCGGCTATCCATCGCGCACCAATTACGACGTTAAAGGTGCGGTGGCCGGCAATGCGGAAAAGCTGCGTGTCGAAAGCCCGCAGGCCGGTTGGTACTACATCACGGTCTATGCCACGGAAACCTTTGCCGGTGTTAATCTGCTGGCCGAGTTCAATGTGGATGCCGGCACGCCCACGCCCGATCCCACCGAGCCTGAGGGCGCTACTGACCCCGCTCAGCAAAATCTCTACAACGGGTGGGCCAAGCAAGGCATTGATGGCACCGATGCACGCTACTACGCCATCTGGATACCGGCGGGCGCGAGCAATCTGAAAATTGCCACCAGTGGCGGCACGGGTGATGCCGATCTCTATGTTCGCTTTGGTCAATGGCCAACGGAAAGTACCTGGGATTACCGCCCCTATCAGACCGGCAATGCGGAAACCGTCTCCATCGCGGCGCCACAAACCGGCGGCTACTACTACATCATGCTGAAAGCCTATGAGCCCTTCACCGGCGTAAAACTGTTAGCCACTCACGATTAATCTCGACAATCGGGGTCTGGCCCCTTGGTGCTAAAGCACCAAGGGGCCAGACCCCATCTTTTATTGCGTTTGAGTTTCGGGCACATTGGCAGCAGGATTTGGTGAGTTAAGCGATCGTGTCGAATTTTTGCTGCCGTCTTTTCATTTTTGTTGTTCTCGTTTGTTTAGCGTCACCGCTCTGGGCCGAGGCCTGCACCTATACGTTTAAGGCGCTCGAACGAAACCCGGTTTCCGTGACCCATGTTTACGACGCCGATACCTTCAAGCTTGGCAATGGCCAGCGTTTGCGTTTAATTGGCGTGAATGCGCCCGAAATGGGACGCGACGGTAAACCGGATGAACCGCATGCGCGTGCAGCCACGGATTTTGCCCGGCGCTGGTCTAAAGACCGTGCGTTGTATCTGTCATTGGATACCGAACACAAGGATCGCTACCGCCGCACCCTGGGCCATATCACCGACGCCGACGGCGCAAGCCTCAGTGTAGCGTTGCTGGAAGCGGGGCTCGCCTGGCCGGTAGCGGTGCCGCCCAATACCCGGATGGCAAGCTGCGAATTTGCGGCCGCGAAACACGCCGCCGCCCGCGGACTGGGCGTTTGGTCTGCTGATCCTATAAAAGCCAAAAGTCTGAGCAAGGGCGGATTCGCCCGGGTTACGGGCGTGGTGAGCCGGGTTGACCGCGCGCGCAATGGCGATCTGTGGCTGGATCTGGGGGCGAATCTGGCGGTGCAGATCCGCGTTCAGGATCAGGGCTATTTTGATGATTTGCCCGACAGTGATTGGCTTAACCGTGAGCTCACCTTGTTGGGTTGGGTGGTGGACCGGCGCGGTGACAAGCGATTGGCCGCCAAGGGTTACGCACCGTTCCGGTTGCAATGGCGTCACCCGCTGATGGGCGAACTGGCCGAAAAGTGACTATTCTCGCTGTGGATAGTGGCGATTACGCGGTTGTCGTGGAACAGTAGCTGGCGCTATGCTCCCGGCCATAACCATAAGAATTAATCCAACGAATAAAAGAGATTCCCGCAGAGAATCCCCGAACACTACGAGAGCGGTTGCGTTTATATGTCCGAGTCACGCAAGAAAGCGGCGCTCGATTATCACGCTTTTCCGGTACCCGGAAAGCTGAGCATCGAGTTATCCACCCCTGCTGAAACGCAGGAAGATTTATCCCTCGCCTACAGCCCCGGTGTGGCAGAGCCCGTGCGCGAAATCGCGCGCGATCCGGAACTGGCCTATCGCTATACCGGCAAAGGCAATTTAGTGGCAGTGATTTCCGATGGCAGCGCCATCCTGGGGTTGGGTAACCTCGGGCCATTGGCGTCAAAACCCGTGATGGAGGGCAAGGGGCTTTTGTTCAAGCGCTTTGCTGGCATTAACTCCATTGATATTGAGGTTGAATCGGAATCGCCGGCGCAGTTTATTGAAACGGTTGCCAGCATCGCGATTACCTTTGGTGGTATCAATCTGGAAGACATTAAAGCGCCCGAATGTTTTGAGATTGAAAACCAGTTGAAAGCGCGCTGCGATATTCCGGTATTCCATGATGATCAGCACGGCACGGCGATTGTGACAGTGGCCGGTATGTTGAATGCGCTGGAAATTCAGGGTAAATCCATCGAGGATGCACGTATTGTGTGCCTGGGAGCCGGTGCTGCCGCCACGGCCTGCTGTAAATTGATGATGGCGGCCGGCGCCCAGCCGGAACACATCACCATGCTCGACAGCAAAGGCGTGATCCACAGTGGTCGCACCGATCTCAACCAATACAAGGCCTTGTTCGCCACGCCCACGTCGGCGCGCACGCTGGATGATGCAATCGAGGGCGCCGATGCGTTTTTGGGGGTGTCGGGACCTAATCTGTTAAACGCGGCGCAGCTTTCCCGGATGGCGGTCAACCCGGTGGTGTTTGCCTGTTCGAATCCCGATCCGGAAATCGATCCTGCGCTGGCGCACAGTGTGCGGGATGATCTGATCATGGCCACCGGCCGCTCGGATTTTCCGAACCAGGTGAACAATGTGCTGTGTTTCCCGTTCTTGTTCCGTGGTGCACTGGATGTGCGTGCCACCATCATCAACGAGGACATGAAGCTGGCCGCGGTGGAGGCGATTCGCGCGATTGCGAAGGAGCCGGTGACCGACGCCGTACGGCGTGCCTACGGCGGTGTGGATTTACAATTCGGGCGCGACTATATCCTGCCTAAACCCACTGACGAGCGGTTGCTCGGCCGGGTCGCCGCGGCGGTTGCGCAGGCGGCAGTGGACACCGGAGTGGCGCATCTGCCATTCCCCGATCACTACCCGTTGGCGGGGTTGGCGGATATAAAACTGTGAGTGATGCCCCTGCGCTATGGCGCAGGGGGTTTCCACTCAGAACAACTCTTCCGGCAGGGTTTCTTCGCTGTCTTCTGACGATTGCTGCAGGCCGTGAATGGTATCGGTTTCCTGCGGCGCATTTTCTGCTTTGAAAATTTCGAACAGGGCACCCTGGCTGCCGGGTTGCGCGCGCTTGCCGGTTTTGGGGTCGATGCGCACTGTAATGATGCCGTCGGGCTGGCGCCGGTGTTGCTCCGGAATGCCCTTCAAGGCTTCCGCCATGAAATCGATCCAGATGGGCAGTGCGGCCGTGCCGCCGAATTCGCGCCGGCCGAGCAGGTAATTCTGATCAAAGCCAAGCCAGGCAGTGGCCACCAGCTTATGGTTGTAACCTGAGAACCAGGCATCGCGCGGCCCGTTGGTGGTGCCGGTCTTGCCGGCCAGGTCATCCCGGCCCAGCGCCATGGCTTTGCGGCCGGTGCCTTTTTTCACCACGTCGCGCAGCATCGAGTCGATCAGGTAGGCGTCGCGTTCATTCAGGACGCGATCGGCCAGCCGGATCGGTGCTTCACCAGCGTCGGTTTCTTCGGGTGCGGGCTCCGGCGTCTGGGCCAGCAGCGCCTCGAGGTTATCGGCTTCATCCAAAGGAGTGTCGGCGAGCGGTTGTTCTATTTTTGGCTGCTCTTGTGCCAGCCGCTCCGGGCACTGACGGCAGGCGCGCAACGGGTTTTCCTCGAACAGCAGCTCACCATTGACATCGGTGATGTGGCTCACCAGATAGGGCGAAACGCGGAAGCCGCCGTTGGCAAATACCGCGTAACCGGTGGCAATCTGCAGCGGCGTCAATGCATGGCTGCCCAGCGCAAGGGATAGGTCCCTGGGCAGCTTGCTGGTGTCGAAGCCAAAGCGACTCAGCTGCTCAATGGTGTTATTGATGCCCATGGAGCGCAGAATACGGATGGAGACCAGGTTGCGCGATTGGTACAGCGCTTGTCGCATGCGGATCGGGCCAAGAAACTGGCCGCCGTCGTTTTCCGGACGCCAGGTGCCTTCGAGACTGGCGTCTTCGAATACGATCGGCGCATCGTTAATGAGCGATGCGGGCGTAAAGCCGTTTTCGAGCGCTGCCGTATAAATAAAGGGTTTGAAACTGGAGCCGGGCTGCCGCTCGGCTTGCACCACGCGATTAAAATGGCTTTGGCGGAAATCAAATCCGCCGACCAGCGACCGGATGGCGCCATCTTCTGGATCCAGTGCCACTAATGATGCCTGGGCAACGGGGATCTGGGCGAGCCACCACTGGTTGTCTTTAGATTGAATGCGAATTAAATCGCCTTCTTTAAGTACTTCCCCGGCAGTTTGCGGCGGGCTGCCTACGCGGTCTTCATTGATGTATCGCTTGGCATCGGCCAGCCCCTGCTCCCATGCGATAGTGACGGTCTGGTTGTTGTCGCGCAGCACATCCACGCTTTGTTCGTTTATCTGAATCACCACCGCAGGCTCCAATCCGCCCAGATCGGGCTGCCGCACCAGCTCGTCCAGATAGCGGGAGCGTTGTTCATCTTCAGGCAGGCCCGATTGGCGCAGGTTTTTTTCCGGACCGCGATAGCCGTGGCGGCGGTCATAGGTCAGCAGACCATTGATCACTGCTTGCTGGGCGGTGGCTTGCAGGCGGGTATCAATGGTGGTGTATACGCGCAAACCATCGTTGTAGGCGTCTTCACCATAGAATTCCAATACTTGCTGGCGCGCCATTTCTGCCACATAGGGTGAACTCAGGTCCAGCGCGAACTCGTGAAAGCGGGCGGTCAAGGGAGCGGCTACGGCTTCGTCGTATTGAGACTGAGTTATTTTGCCCAGTTCCAGCATCCGCCCAAGAATCCAATTGCGGCGGGTGGTGGCGCGCGGGGGGTTGGCAATGGGGTTATAGCGCGAAGGTGCTTTTGGCAAACCGGCAATCATTGCCAGTTGCGGCAAGGTTAATTGGTCTATGCTTTTGCCGTAGTAGACCTGTGCAGCCGCCTCGATGCCGTAGGCGCGATTGCCTTGGTAAATTTTATTGACGTAGAGTTCTAAAATTTCTTCTTTTGTGAGTTCAGTCTCAATTTTGATCGCCAACAGAATTTCGTTGGCTTTGCGCAAAAAGGTCTGATCAAAAGTCAGGAAAAAATTGCGCGCCACCTGCATGGTGATGGTGCTGCCGCCGCCCTGAATCTGGCCTGTTTGCAATATTTGTGAAGCTGCTCGCAAAAGTCCTTTAATGGAGACGCCGTGATGTTTGTAGAATTGGTCGTCCTCAGCCGCAAGTATGGCGTCAATGTATGCCTGAGGGATCTGGTCGTAGCGGATAGGGCTGCGTCGTTTCTCTCCGAACTCGCCAATCAGCTTTCCATCGGCCGAATACACGCGCAGTGGGGTTTGGAGACGCACCTGTTTAAGCGTCTCCACAGAGGGCAATTTAGGGTTGAGATACAGGTAGAGCCCCCCGGCAGATAGGGCAACAGCGCTGATTCCGGTCAGCGTGAGCCAGCCCATAACCCGCAACCAGCGGTACTTCTTAGGTAATTTTTCCATAGGAATTAGTAGCTTAGGTGGTTCCAACTGTGAGGCGGCCATTATACGGGCTTTTCCGGGCTTTACATATTGCGACTATTGTTGCAGGCTTAACTTAAAGTGCTATAACATAACTTGACTGTAAGTTACGGAAATAGATAGAAAAATGGGGATTTTGGGATTTCTCGAGAAAAAGACAAAACCGGTGATCGGACTGGATATCAGCTCCACGTCCGTCAAGCTGCTTGAGTTGTCCCGCCAGGGCGAGCGCTACCGTGTTGAAAGTTACGCCGTCCGGGCCCTGCCGCCAAACGCCGTATCGGAGAAGAATATTGCCGATGTGGAAGTGGTGGCCGACGTGGTCAAGAAGGTCGTCCAGCAGGCGAAATGCAAGACCCAGAACGCGGCTGTAGCCGTGGCGGGCTCTGCAGTGATCACCAAGTTGATCGAAATGCCGGGTGGATTGTCAGACGATGCCATGGAATCCCAGATCTCGCTGGAAGCGGATCAGTATATTCCGTATCCATTGGAAGAAGTCGCCATCGATTTCGAGGTTCAGGGCCCATCGCCCCGCAACCCCGACCAGGTGGAGGTGCTGTTGGCGGCCTGTCGACGTGAGAACGTAGATCTTCGGACAGAAGTGCTGGAGCAGGCCGGTTTGACACCCAAGGTGGTTGACGTTGAAGCCTATACCATGGAGCGGGCCTTCTCGTTGGTAGCGCGCCAGCTCGAAGACGATTCCGATCAGGTGGTAGCGATCGTGGATATTGGCGCCACCATGACCACGCTCAGCGTGCTGTTGGAAGGCAAAACCATTTACACCCGCGAGCAACTATTCGGCGGCAAGCAGCTGACCGAGGAAATCCAGCGCCGTTATGGTTTGTCGGCTGAAGAGGCTGGTCTTGCCAAGAAGCAGGGCGGTCTGCCCGATGACTACGAAACCGACGTCTTGTTGCAGTTCAAAGAAAGTGTGGTGCAGCAAGTAACCCGTTCTTTGCAGTTCTTCTTTTCTTCCAGTCAATACAACGATGTGGACCACATTGTCCTCGCCGGTGGTGTCGCCGCAATGGAAGGCCTTGCGGATCTGATTGAAGAAAAACTGGGCACGCAAACCAGTATTGCCAACCCCTTTGCGAGCATGTCTGTCTCGCCCCGAGTGAATGCAGTAGCGCTGGCCTCTGATGCGCCGTCGCTCATGATTGCCACCGGATTGGCTATGAGGAGCTTTGACGACTGATGGCACGCATAAACCTATTGCCCTGGCGCGATCAATACCGCCAGGAGAAAAAACAAGAATTCTTCACCGTTTTAGGCGGTGTTTTTGTCATTACCGCGGCGGTGGCCTACCTATGGGTGACGTCGGTCCAAAACGCGATCGAGCACCAGAATCAACGAAATGCTTTATTGCAGCGTGAAATTCAGCAGCTGGAAAAACAAGTGGCCGAAATTCGCGAGCTTCGGAAACGTAAAACCGAGCTTTTGGATCGTATGCGGATTATCCAAGGCTTGCAGGGCACTCGCCCGGTTATTGTGCGCTACTTTGACGAAATGGCGCGGGCGATTCCTGATGGCGTGTTTTTGCTGGAGCTTAAGCGCGAGGGCGACCGTATCAGTTTGACGGGCATTGCTGAGTCCAATAACCGGGTGTCTTCACTCATGCGTAATTTGGATGAATCGGATTGGTTTACTTCACCAAATCTGACCTCTGTGGAGGCCGCTGCCGACTATGGGGAGCTCGCAAATAAATTCAGTATGAGTGTGGTGTCAACGGTGCCTGAATCCCATAAGGCAGAGGGCAACAAGTAATGGCTTTTGCAGATACGTTAGAACAAATCCAGAACTTTGACCTGTCCGAGGTGGATTGGGATAAGGTTGGTGTTTGGCCTGTCTGGGTTAAAGTATTTTTATCTTTGTTGTTGGCGATCGCGATTTTGGTTGCTACTTATTTTCTGATGGTGAGTGATCTCGAAGTTCAGCTGCAATCGGTGGTTCAGCAAGAGACCTCACTGAAGAAATCCTTTGAGGATAAAAGTGAGCAGGCGGCAAATTTGGAGGCTTATCGTCAACAGATGGTTGAGATGGAGCAGTTGATGGCTGCTTTGGTGGCTCAGTTGCCTAGTGACACAGAGGTGCCTGGTCTGTTGGAAGATATCGATGACAAGGGTGCGGGAAGCGGTCTGTCGATTGGCAGTATAAAGCTGGAGCCAGAAAAAGCTGCTGAATTTTATATCGAGTTGCCGATCAAGATTGAGGTGCAGGGCGGCTATCACGATTTTGGTACTTTTGTATCTGGTATCGCCAGTATGCCGCGAATTGTGACTTTGCACGATTATTCGATCGCACCCAATAAAGAGGGAACGCAGCTGGATATGGTGATTTCAGCCAAAACCTATCGTTATAAATCAACGGAGGCGCAATAGGCATGAAAAAACTTATTGCAGCCAGCCTGTTTGGCTTAATGGCCACCGGGTGTAATTACGGGGCTCCTGATTCCGATTTGACGGCATATGTTCAGTCAGTGAAACAGCGTCCCGCCGGGCCAATTGACCCCGTGCCCGCATTCCGCCCGTACGAATCTTTCAGCTACAGCGCCATGCTGAAACGGAGTCCTTTTGACCGGCCTGTTGTTGAACTTCAACAACTGTTGAGAGCTGCCGGAAAGACTATTCAGCCAGACTTCAATCGTGAGCGTGAGCATTTGGAAAACTTTCCTGTTGGGGCGCTTTCGATGGTCGGTACCATTAAAAAGGATGGCGTACTGTGGGGGCTTGTCTCAGATGGTCAAGGTGGCGTTCACCGCGTTCGTCAGGGTAATTATCTGGGCCGTAATCATGGCAAGGTGATCACTGTGGCACAGACCCAATTAGAGTTTATCGAAATAATTTCAGACGGTTTAGATGGTTGGGTTGAAAGACCCCGTAGCTTACGCATTGAGGAAAAGGAATAGCAACCATGAACAGCATAAGAAAATCACTTGCCTTGTCGATGAGCAAGATGGTTGCAGCGGCTACGCTTGTTGCTGCACCCTTTGCTTCCTTGGCTGCGACCCTGCAGGATATTAAATTCGCTGAGTTGCCTGGTCAGCGCTTTGAAGTACATCTTAAATTCGACTCAGCACCGGAAAAGCCGGATGGCTATACCATCGATAAGCCAGCGCGTATCGTGCTGGATTTTCCGGACACGGCGAATACGCTGAAAGAGAAGAAGTACGCCCTGTCTTTTGAAAACGCTAACAATGCTGCGGTTGTCAGCGCTGGTGGTCGCACCCGGCTGATTTTGTCCCTCGATGAGCTGCAACCCTATAGCACGAGAGTAGATGGCTCGTCCTATGTGATTGAGGTGGGTGGCACCAACGTTGATGATTACCTGGCGAAAAGCAGTGCGACTCGTGGCTCTGCGGTAGCAGCCCAAGCTGCAACCGGTAGTAAAACGGCCAGTGCAACCAATAATCGCGTACAAGTCGCAGACGTGGATTTCAAGCGCAACCCACAGGGTGCGGGCGAATTGATGTTCACCCTGTCGGATTCGCATTTGGAAGTGGATGTGGATGAAACCAGTAGTGGCGTACGCGTCACATTTATCAACACATTCCTTGAGCAGGACCTGCGTCGCCGTTTGGATGTCACCGACTTTGCCACTCCGGTTTCCACTGTCAACATGGACTTCGATGGTAAAAACACCGTGGTAGATGTGGCTGCACCCGGGCAGTTTGACTATATCGCGTACCAAGCGGACAACAATTATGTAGTCAGCCTTAAGCCTCTGACGGCTGCAGAGAAAGAAGAGAAGAATGCGCGGTTTGCGTTTGTGGGCGATAAGCTGTCTTTGAATTTCCAGGATATTGAAGTGCGGTCGGTGCTGCAGTTGATTGCCGACTTTACCGAATTAAACCTGGTTGCTTCCGATACGGTTAGTGGTCGTATTACTTTGCGTCTGGATAATGTGCCATGGGATCAGGCATTGGATCTGGTATTGAAGACCAAGGGCTTGGATAAGCGCCAGGTTGGTAATGTGTTAATGGTGGCTCCTGCGGCTGAGATCGCTGAACGGGAGCGCCAGGAGCTTGAGACCAAGAAGCAGCTGGAAGAACTGGCCCCACTGAGAACTGAATATATCCGCGTTCGTTACGCCAACGCGGCAGAATTGTTTGAGCTCTTCAAAGGGCGTAGAGATAGCGGCAATAATGGGCGTGATTTTGGTGGTTTTACCAACGATGATCGGAATTCAACAGGCTCTTTGTTGTCGGAGCGGGGTCGGGCAATTGTCGATGAGCGCACAAACTCTATTATATTGACCGACACCGAAGAAAAAATTTCTGAATTCAAACGCGTAATTGCAGAAATTGACATTCCAATTCGTCAGGTTCTGATCGAAGCCAGGATCGTGATTGCCAATTCGGATTTCCGCGAAGAAATTGGTGTTCGCTGGGGTGGTCTCAAATTTGGAGCCGCAGGTGACGGGCAGTCACGCTTGACTGGTGAGCTCGAAACGCTGGATTACGATGAAGATGAAAACGGAAGGATCGAGTTTGACCTATCTCGCTCGATGATGGTCGATCTGGGTGTGCAAAATCCAGCCGGCGCTATCACTGCAGCCTTCGTTGATGACAATACTTATCTCGCGCTGGAGTTGTCCGCTCTGGAAGATTCAGGTCACGCTGAGGTAGTGTCCCAACCAAAAGTGATTACCGGTGACAAACAGAAAGCGACGATCTTGTCGGGTACTGAAATCCCCTATCAGGAAGCGTCATCATCTGGTGCGACGACGACTGCTTTTAAGGAAGCTGTGCTGAAACTGGACGTGACACCCCAGATCACACCGGATAACCGCATTATTATGGAACTGGCTATTCACAAAGATAACGTGGGTGAAATCACCCCGACTGGTATCCCGTCAATTGATGTGACCCAATTGGAAACCAAGGTGCTGGCTGCAGACGGTGAAACCATTGTGCTGGGCGGCATATTTGAAACTGAACAGATCAAGGGCGAAACCAAGGTGCCGTTCCTGGGTGATATTCCCTACCTTGGCCGCGCTTTCCGCCAGGACGTGACACGCGACAGCAAAACCGAGTTGCTGATCTTCATTACGCCGAGAATTATGTCTGACAGTTTCACTCAATGAGTCGTCCCGTTTTTCTTGTCGGCCCCATGGGGGCCGGCAAGACCACTATAGGTAAGCTTCTCGCCCAGCAACTGGGTTATCCCTTCAAAGACACTGACCGAGAAATCGAAGATCGCACAGGTGCCGATATCCCATGGATATTTGACGTTGAAGGCGAGGCGGGGTTTCGCGATCGGGAAGTGGCGATTCTGGCTGATATTGCAACGCAGGGACAGCAGGTGATTGCCACCGGCGGCGGCATTATTATGCGTGAGGAAAATCGCGAGTGTCTGAAAGTCTCGGGCATTGTATTTTTCCTTACCGCGTCGATAGAGCAGCTGCTTGAACGAACAGCCAAGGACAAGCGGCGCCCCCTGCTCCAGGTGGCAGATCCGGAAGCACGTATCCGGGAATTGATCGCACTGCGAGAGCCCTTGTACCGAGAAGTGGCGACCCATGTGATCGATACCAATCGCAGGCCGCCGCGGCAAGTCGCGCAAGAAATGGCTGAATTGGTGCGTAATAGCTGATTTTTGTGGCGTAAATCTGCTATCTTTCCGGCCCGAACAACAAACGGTGCGGAGCGGCTATGCAGCAGTTAACGGTAGACCTGGGCGATCGAAGCTATCCGATCTTTATTGGTGAAGGCTGCCTGGACGCCACTCCGTCCTATCTTCCCTACATAGCCGGCGAGCAGGTATGCATTGTGACCAATGATACCCTGGCGCCGCTTTACCTATCCCGCGTACAAAAGGTGCTCGAAGGCAAGAAGGTTACGGCTGTAATTCTGCCTGATGGTGAAGCTCACAAGCATTTCGGCACGCTGAATCTGATTTTCGATCATTTACTGGCAAAGAAGCACAATCGCAAAACCACCCTGATTGCCTTGGGTGGTGGTGTTATTGGCGACATGACCGGTTTCGCCGCCGCGTGTTATCAACGCGGCGTGGATTTTATTCAGGTGCCCACCACATTGCTGTCGCAGGTGGATTCATCGGTAGGTGGCAAAACCGGTATCAATCATCCGCTTGGCAAGAATATGATTGGCGCCTTTTACCAGCCCAAAGCCGTGGTTATTGATACCCAGGTGCTTTCAACTTTGCCCGCGCGCGAAATCTCCGCCGGCATGGCAGAGGTCATTAAATACGGCTTGCTGGGCGATGCGCCTTTTATCGATTGGCTCGAGTCCAACATGGCTGCGTTAATGGCCCTTGAACCATCGGCTTTGGCCTATGCGATTTACCGCTCCTGTGAGAATAAGGCCAGGATCGTCGCACAGGATGAGCGGGAAGGCGATGTGCGCGCTCTGCTGAATCTGGGGCACACCTTTGGTCATGCCATTGAAACGCAGATGGGTTACGGTCAATGGTTGCATGGCGAGGCTGTGGGCGCGGGTATGGCAATTGCGGCTGAAGTATCGCACCGGTCGGGCTGGATTTCCGACACTGACTTAGCTCGTGTCCACAGGCTGTTAGCTGCGGCGTCACTGCCTACTGCCGCACCAGCCAGTATGACCGTCGATCAGTTTCTGGAGCATATGGCGGTTGATAAAAAAGTGTTGGATGGCCGCTTGCGCTTTGTTCTGCTCCGCCGTTTGGGGCAAGCGTTCACTACCAGTGACGTGCCCGTAGCATTGGTGCAGGACGTGCTGGTAAAGTCGATTGCCAAGGGGCTTGTTGGTCCCGGTTAAAGGCGGTAGTCTGATCTAAACCGCTACAGGGATGCGCAACATGGGGGAAGGGGTAGACAGGGGCTTTGCTCGCGAGCCGACCATCGGAGCTCCGGTGTTGCCGGATTATGAGGACCGTTTTGGCCTCAGCGGTTTGCCATTCAGTGATCAGGTCAATCGGTTTTATCCGGGGCATGGTCGACAGAATCTCAAGGATCAACTCCTTCATTTACTCCATTTTTCTGATGCCCCTACCTTGGCCACCGGTCCGATCGGGTGTGGTAAAACGTCTCTCATTACTACCTTGGCCACTGACCTGGCCGGCGAAGATCACTGCTTCGTACCGTCGGTATCCTGTTACACCAGCGCTTCCGGTTTATTATTCCAGCTGGCGCAGCACATTGGATTGGCTGTTGATAAAGCCATGCCTTTACCTGTGCTGTGGACCAAGCTCAACGAATGGGCAGAGTTCAGCGAAGGCAATTTGCAGGTATTTATACTGCTGGACGACGCGCACGAGCTGGCGCCGGATGCTGCGCAGCAGATTATCCGTTTGGTGAGCGCAGACAGTGAGACTAACTGTTGGCACTTGCTGATGGTGGCTGACGAGGGGTGGGAGGCTCGTATCAGTCAATGGGACGCCAGTCTGTTGCAGTCTATGCAAGTGTTTAAGTTGCCTGCGATCACCGCATCATTTGTCAGCGACTATCTGGCGTTCCGCCTGTCGGAAGTTGGCTACGACGACGCGCCTTTGTTTGAAGAGAGCGAAGAAGAGCAATTGTGGCTGGATAGTGGTGGCGACTTGCATCAGCTGCACCGGTTGGCTGAGCAGCGAATGGCGGAAAAAATATCCCAGCAGGAATCCGGCACGGAGTCGGCTCTGCCGTGGCTGCACTTGGGTGCTCTGGCCCTATTGCTGTCGGTGTTGGCCGGTGCTTGGCTGTGGCAAGGCAATGCAGAAGCACCCGCGCCCGTTACTCTCACATTACCGCCAGCGGCCAATGTGGTGGAGGTTGAACCAGATCGAGCACTCGTCCACGCGGAACCAGCCGCAGTGCCCACGCCAGCTGTCGCCGCCGCTCCCGATCAGCCCTCTTTGGTGAGCTTGGCACCGGACCCGGTGCAGTCAGACACCCCGGAGCCAGCACCCGAAACTATCAGGGACCCGTTGAGTCGCACTGGCGGTATGCCGCACGCGGAACCAGCGCCGGAAGCCACCCCCGTTGCAGAAAAGGCTACACCTGCATTGTCTTCAACAGTCGAACATACCGCTGATGAGCGGGCCTTGTTGGCGTTGGCGCCGGATCGCTACGTGATACAGGTTCTGGGTGCTGCGTCTGAATCGGGCGTGGCGCAATTTGTAACGGAAAACCGCGGTCTTGGTTTACGGGTGTATCGCAGTGAGCGGGCAGGTAAGCCCTGGTTTGTGGTGGTCCAGCCAGATTTTGCCAGTCTGCCGGCCGCCCGCGCCGCAATCCAGAAATTGCCAAAAAAAATCCGCGATAGTGGTCCTTGGCCCCGCGCCGTGGCAGAGGTACAGCAGCAAATCCGGTCCGAATCCTAGCGTGCGCAATAAATATAAACTTAACCGAATTTGTTGCGTTATTTGTTGCGCAGCCTTGCTTGCGTGAACCTGCTATTGCAGGTAATATTCTGCGCCCATTTGCCCACAAAACCGCAGAAAATACTGCGCGAAGGGGACGAGTGAGGTTAGAGGAACCTTTTTTCGAAAGTTATATCCTCTTTATGTGCGGTTGCGAATAAAAAATATTGCGCAACAACTCCCCGCCGGGTGACACAGTGTGTCCCGGCACCACTGCTTTCAACGCGTGTTTCCAGCACCTGCAGGGTATACCTTGCGGTGCCAAGTGCGCCCTGAAGTTTGTGGATGGGTTGAGTGAGCCGCAGCCACTGAGACATCACGAAGTTGAAGGATTGCTTATGAGCACAGGCCTGTATCGATTAGACGAGTTCAAAGACAACTGCGGCTTTGGTCTGATCGCCCATCTGAAAGGGGAACCCAGCCATCGCCTGCTGACCACCGCCATTGAGGCCCTCACCTGTATGACCCACCGCGGTGGTATTGCAGCGGATGGCAAGACCGGTGACGGCTGCGGCTTGTTATTGCAAAAGCCCGACAGCTTCCTGCGTGCAGTGGCCGCTGAAGCCGGCTGTGCTGCGCTCACCGACGTCTATGGCGTGGGCGTGATGATGCTATCTACTGATGCGGTGGTGGCGCAATCCCAGCAGCAACAGGTGAACGAAGAGATTGAAGCGCAGGGGCTGACGGTTGCCGGCTGGCGGGCGATGCCCACGGATAATGCCTGCTTGGGCCCCATTGCACTGGAGTCGGTACCGTCCTTTTATAATGTCTTCGTGAATTGCAAAGGGCTGACCGATGAGCAGCTGAACGCCCGCCTGTTTATGGCGCGCCGTAAGGCCGAAAAGCGCCTGGCGGCCGATGCAACCTTTTACGTAGCCAGCCTGAATGCCAAAGTCATGTCTTTCAAAGGCCTGATGATGCCGGTGGACCTGCCGCGTTATTTTCTTGACCTGGCCGACCAGCGTCTCGAAACCGCCATTTGTGTATTCCACCAGCGTTTTTCCACTAACACCATGCCGCGCTGGCCATTGGCGCAGCCGTTCCGCCTGCTGGCACACAACGGCGAAATCAACACCATTACCGGCAACCGTAATTGGTCAGTGGCGCGCACGCCCAAATTCAAAACCGATTTGCTGCCCAATCTGGAAGACATCACCCCGCTGGTAAACCGCACCGGCTCAGATTCATCCAGTCTGGATAACATGCTCGAAGTGCTGTTGGCCGGGGGTATGGAATTGCACCGTGCCATCCGCATGCTGGTGCCGCCTGCCTGGCAGAACGTGGAAGACATGGACCCGGATCTGCGGGCTTTTTACGAATACAATTCCATGCACATGGAGCCCTGGGATGGTCCCGCCGGCCTAGTGATTACCGACGGCCGCTACGCCGTATGTACGCTCGACCGCAACGGTTTGCGTCCTTCCCGTTACGTGATCACCAAGGATGATTTCATCACGGTGGCGTCCGAGGTGGGTGTGCACGGCTACAAGCCTGAAGATGTGGTGGCGAAAGGCCGTTTGGGTCCGGGCCAGATGCTGTCCATTGATACCCAGGAAGGCAAACTGTATTTCAGCCACGACATCGACAAGATGCTGAAGGATGCGCAGCCCTACAAGCAATGGTTGTCCAAGCGCGCCACCCGTTTGCGCGCCGACTATAATGGCCCGGCCATTGACAACCAGTTCACCATGGACGAGTTCCTGCGTCACCAGAAGCTGTTCCAGGTGACGTTTGAAGAGCGCGATCAGGTGATCCGCCCATTGGCCGAGGGTGGTCAGGAAGCGGTTGGTTCTATGGGAGATGACACGCCAATGGCCGTGTTGTCGGAAAAACAGCGTTGCCTGTACGACTTTTTCCGTCAGCAATTTGCTCAGGTGACTAATCCACCCATCGATCCCCTGCGCGAAGCCATCGTGATGTCGCTGGAAACCTGTTTGGGTGCCGAAAAATCGGTGTTCGAACATGTTGAGGATCATGCGGACCGTTTGATTCTGTCCTCGCCGGTACTGACCTGGGCCAAGTGCGATTACATTCTGAAATTCGACAAGCCGGGCTACCGCGTCCGCAAGTTCTCTCTTTACTACGATCCAGCCGAAAAGAGCCTGCGTCAGGCCATTGTGGATCTGTGTGATGAAGTGGAAGCCGCCGTGCGTGAAGGCACGGTGATTGCCGTGCTGTCCGATCGCGATGTGGAGCCGGAAAAATTGCCAGTGCATGCCTTGCTCGCGGTGGGCGCGGTTCATGCTCGCTTGGTGGAAACCGGTTTGCGTTGTAACTCCAATATTGTGGCGGATACCGCCACTGCGCGCGACTCGCATCAGATTGCCTGTTTGATTGGTTACGGGGCAACAGCGGTACACCCCTACCTGAGCTACTCCATCATCAATCACCTGATTCAGACCGGTGAAATGCTGGACGACGCAGCCGCCGCGCAAAAGCGTTATGTGAATGCGATTTGTAAGGGCTTGCTGAAAATTTTGTCCAAGATGGGCATTTCAACCGTCGCGTCTTATCGCGGTGCGGCTCTGTTCGAAATTATCGGATTGGATGCCGACGTGGTGGCGCTGTGCTTCCCCGAAACCCCAAGCCGGATTGCTGGTGCAGGTTTTGATGATCTGCAGTCGGATTCCGCCACGGTATTGAAGTATGCCAATACCACGCGCAAACCCATCCAGCCCGGCGGCTTGTTGAAGTACATGCACGGTCAGGAATATCACGCCTTTAACCCGGATGTGGTGCAAACCCTGCAGCGTGCAGTACAAACCGGCGATTATTCTGTGTGGCGCGATTACGCGGGGCTGGTCAATCACCGGCCTACAGCGACGCTGCGCGATTTGCTGAAAATCAAAGACGGCATCACGCCGGTGCCGCTGGAAGAAGTGGAGCCGGTGGAGGCGATCGTCAAGCGCTTTGACTCCGCTGCCATGTCACTCGGTGCCCTGTCACCGGAAGCGCACGAGGCGCTTGCGGAAGCCATGAACCGGTTGGGTGGTCGTTCAAACTCCGGTGAAGGCGGTGAAGATCCCGCGCGTCACGGCACCATTAAAACCTCTAAAATCAAACAGGTGGCCTCGGGTCGCTTCGGTGTGACGCCGGAGTATCTGGTGAATGGCGAGGTGCTGCAGATTAAAGTGGCGCAAGGTGCCAAACCTGGCGAAGGGGGGCAGCTGCCCGGTGGTAAAGTGAATAAACTGATTGCCCGCCTGCGCTATTCCGTGCCGGGTGTGACGTTGATTTCGCCGCCGCCCCATCACGATATTTATTCTATCGAAGACTTGGCGCAACTGATTTTCGACCTGAAGCAGGTGAATCCGGATGCGTTGGTTTCCGTGAAGCTGGTATCGCGTCCGGGCGTGGGCACCATTGCTGCGGGTGTGGCAAAAGCTTATGCCGACCTGATCACCATTTCCGGTTACGACGGTGGTACTGCGGCGAGTCCTATCACGTCTATCCGCTACGCCGGTTCACCCTGGGAGCTGGGTCTGTCTGAAACTCATCAGATGCTGCGCGCGAACAATCTGCGCGGCAAGGTGCGGGTACAGACCGATGGCGGTCTGAAGTCCGGTCTGGATGTGGTGAAAGCGGCTATGCTCGGCGCCGAAAGCTTCGGTTTTGGTACCGCGCCTATGGTGGCGTTGGGCTGTAAGTACCTGCGCATTTGTCACCTGAACAACTGCGCCACCGGTGTGGCGACCCAGAATGACAAGCTGCGCAAAGACCACTATATCGGCACCGTGGATATGGCCATGAACTTCTTCAAGTTTATGGCGGAAGAAACCCGCGAATGGATGGCTCGACTGGGTGTGCGTAGCCTGGACGAACTGGTGGGCCGTGTGGATTTGCTGGAGCGCATTGAAGGACGCACTAAGCGTCAGGGTCAATTGGATCTGAGCCCGGTGATATACACCGATGATTTCCTGGCCAGCAAACCGCAAACCTGTCAGCAGCCGCGCAATGTGCCATTTGATGAAGGTCAGTTGGCGGAAACCATGGTGAAAACCCTGTTACCCGCCATCGAAGCAAAATCCGGTGGCGAGTTCAGTTTTACTGTGACTAACTGCGACCGTTCCATCGGCGCGCGTTTGTCCGGCGAAATTGCCAAGCGCCACGGCAACCTGGGCATGAATGACGCGCCGGTTAAACTGAATCTCACTGGTGTGGCAGGCCAAAGCTTTGGCGTGTGGAACGCCGGCGGTCTGGAGTTGTATCTGGAAGGTGATGCCAACGATTACGTAGGCAAAGGCATGGCCGGCGGCAAGATTGTGATTCGCCCGCCGAAAAATTCCGGCTTTAAATCACAGGAGACCTCAATCATCGGCAACACCTGTCTGTACGGTGCGACCGGCGGCAAACTGTTTGCATCGGGCACGGCCGGTGAGCGTTTTGCCGTGCGTAATTCCGGTGCCCATGCCGTAGTGGAAGGTGCTGGCGATCACTGCTGTGAATACATGACTGGCGGTGTGGTCACCGTGTTGGGCAAAGTGGGGGTGAACTTCGGTGCGGGTATGACCGGTGGTTTTGCCTATGTGCTCGATATGGAGCGGACTTTTTCCGATCGCTACAACCGCGAGTTGGTGGAAATCACCCGCATCAACAACGAAGAGTTGGAGCAACACCAAACGCACCTGCAACAGATTATTGAAGAGTACGTCGCTGAAACGGACAGCGAGTGGGGTCGCTATCTGCTGGAAAACCTGACCGATCTGATCGGCAAATTCTGGCTGGTAAAACCCAAAGCCGCCAACCTTGAAGGTTTGCTCAAGCAAACCGTGGCCAGCCCGCAGTAACGGTTCAGAGGAAAGATTATGTCCACACGCTTGAACAACAGTTTTCAGTTTCTCGACGTGGGTCGTGAAGATCCCAAGAAGAAGCCGTTAAAAGTCCGCAAACACCAGTTTGTGGAAATCTACGAGCCTTTCTCCGAGGAGGAAGTCAAAGAGCAGACCCACCGCTGCCTGGAATGCGGCAACCCCTATTGCGAATGGAAGTGCCCGGTGCACAATTTCATTCCCAATTGGTTGAAGCTGATCAGCGAAGGCAATATTTTTGAAGCCGCCGAGCTGAGCCACCAGACCAACTCACTGCCTGAAGTGTGTGGTCGCGTGTGCCCGCAGGATCGCTTGTGTGAAGGCGCCTGTACGCTCAACGACGGTTTTGGCGCGGTGACCATTGGCAACGCGGAGAAGTACATTACCGATACTGCGTTTGCCATGGGCTGGAAGCCGGACATGTCCAACGTAGTGTGGACCGACAAAAAAGTCGCCATCATCGGCGCCGGCCCTGCCGGTATTGGCTGTGCCGATATTCTTGTGCGCAATGGCGTAAAGCCCGTGGTGTTTGATCGCTACCCGGAAATCGGCGGTTTGCTGACGTTTGGTATTCCCGAATTCAAGCTGGAGAAATCCGTGTTGGTGCGCCGGCGCGAAATCTTCACCGAGATGGGCGTGGAATTCCGTCTCAATACTGAAGTGGGTAAAGACATCACCATGGAAGAACTGCTGCGCGATTACGATGCGGTATTCATGGGCATGGGCACCTACAAGTACATGAAAGGTGGTTTCCCCGGCGAAGATCTGCCCGGCGTGTTCGATGCTCTGCCATTCCTGGTGGCGAACGTAAACCGCAACCTGGGTTTTGAAAAAGACCCTGCCGATTTCATCAGCGTGGAAGGTAAGCGCGTGGTTGTGCTGGGTGGTGGCGACACCGCCATGGACTGTAACCGTACCTCCATCCGCCAGCAGGCGGCGAGTGTGACCTGTGCATACCGTCGCGACGAAGCCAACATGCCCGGCTCCAAGCGCGAGGTGGCCAACGCCAAGCAGGAAGGCGTGAAATTCAAGTTCAACCGCCAGCCGGTGGAAATTGTTGGCGACGGTAAAGTGGAAGGTGTGAAAGTCGTCACCACGCAACTGGGTGCGCCCGACGAAAATGGTCGCCGTCGTCCCGAGGTGGTGCCCGGTTCCGAGGAAATCATCCCGGCCGATACGGTACTGGTGGCCTTCGGTTTCCAGACCAGCCCGGCGCCCTGGTTCGAGCAGAACGGCATCAACACTAACAGTTGGGGCGGCGTAGAAGCGCCGGAGCATCAGGAATTCAAATTCCAGACCAGCAACCCCAAGGTGTTTGCCGGTGGTGACATGGTGCGTGGCTCCGATCTGGTGGTCACCGCCATCTGGGAAGGCCGCGAAGCCGCTCAGGGCATTCTGGATTACCTGGAAGTCTGATCCGCTACCCGGCCCCGACGCCGGGTGACGCCTGCCGCTCAACGGGGCGTCCTGCCCCGATTCGCTCGCGGGCATCCTTGTCCTTGCAAGCATCACCCGGCGTCGGGGGCTCCACCTCCGTGCCAGCCTCCGCTAAATCACTTTGATCCGTAGGGTGGAATAAGCAACGCGCATTCCACCGTCGCATTCCACCTTTAAGGCCATACCCACCCCACGGCGAATGACCTGCCAAGCCCTCGCTTTTCCCGTACAATGCGCCCTCCAGAATGAATGTGAATGGCCATGACCGAGTTAAAGAACGACCGCTTCCTGCGTGCGCTTTTGCGCCAACCCGTTGATGTAACCCCTGTATGGATGATGCGTCAGGCGGGTCGTTACCTGCCCGAATACCGCGCCAGCCGTGCCAAAGCCGGCGATTTCATGGGTTTGTGCACCAATCCCGAGGCCGCCTGTGAAGTGACGTTACAACCGCTGGAGCGCTACCCGCTGGATGCTGCCATTCTGTTCTCCGATATCCTGACCATACCCGATGCCATGGGCCTGGGCCTGTATTTCGAAACCGGCGAGGGGCCCCGCTTCAAAAAACCGGTGCGCACCGAGGCCGACATTCAGGCGCTGAAGGTGGTCGATCCTCACAAAGACCTGCCCTACGTGGTGAACGCGGTCAGCACTATCCGGCGCGAACTGAATGGCCGGGTACCCTTAATTGGCTTCTCCGGCAGCCCCTGGACGCTGGCTACCTACATGGTAGAGGGCGGTTCCAGCAAAGATTTCCGTCGCGCCAAGACCATGGCGTTCAATCAGCCGGCGTTGATGCATCAGCTGCTGACTGTACTGGCAGACTCGGTCACCGTTTACCTGAATGCGCAGATTGAAGCCGGCGCCCAAGCGGTGCAGATCTTTGATACCTGGGGTGGTGCGCTCAGCCACGCGGCCTATCAGGAGTTTTCTCTGGCCTATATGAAACGCATCGTGGCAGGCCTGATCCGCGAACGGGAAGGTCGCCAGGTACCGGTGATCCTGTTTACCAAAGGTGGCGGTCAATGGCTTGAGCTGCTGGCGGATACGGGCGCGGATGCGCTTGGGCTGGACTGGACCACCGATATTGGCCAGGCGCGCGCGCGCGTGGGTGATCGCGTGGCGCTGCAGGGCAATATGGATCCCACCATGCTGTACGCCAGCCCGGCAAGGATCGAGGCTGAAGTGGGCAGTATTCTGGCATCTTATGGTAATGGCCCCGGCCATGTGTTCAATCTGGGGCATGGCATCACGCCGGAAGTGGATCCTGCCCACGCGGGCGCATTTATCGACGCCGTTCATCAGCTTTCTGGCAAGTATCATCAATGAATGATGGGATTGTGATCCGATTCCTGCGATAAACTCGCCAAATGCGCCTCTAAGGCGCTAAAATCCATACTTAAGTCAAAAGCTTAGCGCCTGTACCTCATACGTCGTCTGAGGTGCTGGCCGCCAGCGCGGGGGTATGTGCCCCGCGCGATTGTATATAGCGGGGGCCCATTGGCCCGTCAGGCATGAGTATGGTCTGCCAGAACGGAAGACCGGTATAGCCGCAACGAGGAAGTTGCCTTGGCGATAAAACAGCTAAAAGTTGATGTAAATGAGTTGACCCTCGGCATGTTCGTGTCGGGTCTGGATCGCCCGTGGTCGCAAACACCGTTTCCTTTACAGGGTTTTTACATCCGCGAACTGGATGAAATCAAACAGCTCAAAGCACACTGCAAGCACGTTTATATCGATGTGGCCAAAGGCAAGGCGCCCGTGGCGACCAAGCTCAAAACCCTGGCCAGGCCAGGCGTTTCGCAACCGGTAAATGGCCAGCGCACGGCCAAAAATGCCAGCGTAAACATTCCTGTCGCCCCGCTCAAAATCAAGCGCAATGTGTACCAGCAAAAGGCTGCGCTCAAGAAAGAAGTGGCGGTAGCCAAAGAGCTGCACCAGCAGGTTCACACTGCCATGGGGCAGGTGCTCCAGCAGTTAGAAGCTGGCCGTGATATTCCGGTCAAAGATACCAAGCGCGCGGCCAGTGCCATGGTGGATTCGGTGATCCGCAACCCGGATGCGTTTTCCTGGTTGGCGCGGGTGAAAGAAATTGACGAACACACCTATACCCACGCCATGCGCTCCGCCGTGTGGGGCATTCTGTTTGGTCGGCATATCGGCTTGAGCAAAACTGACCTGGATACGCTGGCGCTCGGCATTCTGCTCAAGGATGTGGGCAAGGTTAACATCGATAAAAAGCTCATTGCCAAAAAAGACAGAACCCCGGCCGAGGAGCTGGAGTACGAAAAGTTTGTCCTCAATGGCTGCGATATTCTCCGGCAAATGCCCGGCATAGAGCCGCGGGTAATTGCCGTGGTGAAAACCCACTGCGAGCGTCTGAATGGCAGTGGCTTCCCTCAGCATTTACGCGGCGACAAAATACCGATGTTAGGCAAGATTGCCGGCATCGTGACCTATTACGATGACACCACCAACCCGCGTGGTGAGACTTACCCCTTGGCTCCTTCAAAGGCGGTTGCCAAGTTGTATGAGTTGCGCGATGTGCAGTTTCAGGAAGAGCTGGTGGTGGAATTTATCCGCGCCATCGGCCTCTACCCCACCGGTACGCTGGTGGAGCTATCCACGGGCGAAGTGGGTGTCGTGGTAGAGCAGAATTTTGAGCGCCGGTTAAAGCCGAAAGTGATGCTGGTGCTGGATTCGTGCAAGCATCAGATGCGAAAGCCTTTGCTGCTGGATCTGGCAGAGGATGACCGGCAAAAACAGGCGCTGATTGATTCCGGTAAAAAGCGCATTTCGGAAGTGGAAAAAATCGAAATCGCGCAGGATCTGGAACCGGGCAGCTACGATGTGGATATTGCCTTTATCCGCGATCAGTATTTGTTTAAGCCCGAGAAAAAGGGTTGGCTTTCTACTATCTTCGGTAAGGATTAAAACAAGTTGCTAGTCAGGCGGATTCTCTTGCTGGAGAATTGAGACCAGTGACTTATCCCCCTTTAAACCCTTTCGCCACCACGTAGACTTCCCGCGAGCGTGCGCGCGATGCGGCCGGTTTGCGGATGACCACTTTGTCGAAGCTTTCGCGAACGTCTTTAAGATAGTCGTCATAACCTTCGCCCATGAATACTTTGGCCACAAAGCTGCCTTTTTTGCGCAGTACCTGGCGGGCCATGTCGAGTGCCAGTTCTACCAGATACATGGAGCTGGCCTGGTCGGCGGCATTGACCCCGCTGATGTTGGGCGCCATGTCAGAAATCACCACATCTACCGCATCGCTGTTGATGGTGGCCATGATCTGGTCGAACACCTTGTCCTCGGTGAAGTCGCCCTGGATAAACTCCACCTGGGCAATGGCATCCATGGGCAGTATGTCGGAGGCAATCACCCGCCCATGCTCGCCCACCAGCTTCATCGCGACCTGCGACCAGCCGCCGGGCGCCGAGCCCAGATCCATAACCACCTGGTGCGGGCGGAAGAGTTTGTCTTTTTCATTCAATTCCAGCAGTTTGTAGCTGGCGCGCGAGCGATAACCGTCCACCTGGGCCCGCTTCACATAGGGGTCATTCACGTGTTCTTCCAGCCAGCGATTACTGCTTTTGGAGCGGGCCATGGGACTCTCTCTCGCAAAAAAACGCCTATTGTAAGCGGTGGCCGGGGCAAATTCACGGTCGGAGGCCCCGGTCAGGTTAAAACACAGTTAAAATGGCGGTATCAGGCCTAAACTTATTACCCACTGCCGGATAGCCCCCGGCCGGAGTTACCTATGTTGCGAATTAACGAGCTTTCCCTGCCCTTAGATCACCCGGAGGACGCGTTGGTGCAGGCGATTGCCAAGCGCCTGAAGCTCACGCCGGGCGAGCTGCAGGGCTTTGAGGTGTTCAAGCGCAGCTACGATGCACGCAAGAAAAACTCGGAAATCAAGTTTATCTATATCGTGGATGTCGCCGTGGCTGACGAGGCTTCAGTGCTGGCCCGGTTGGGGAAAGACAACAAGGTCGGCCCGGCGCCCGATACCCGTTATTACCCGGTCGAGCCGGCACCCGCGGCGTTGACCGAGCGCCCGCTGGTGGTGGGCTTTGGTCCCTGCGGCCTGTTTGCCGCGTTAATATTGGCGCAGGCCGGCTTCAAGCCCATTGTGTTGGAACGGGGCCGCGATGTGCGCAAGCGCACCAAGGACACCTGGGCATTGTGGCGCAATAAAGTGCTGACGCCCGAATCCAATGTTCAGTTTGGCGAGGGCGGCGCGGGGCTGTTTTCCGACGGCAAACTCTACAGCCAGATCAAAGACCCGAAGTTTTACGGCCGCAAGGTCATGCAGGAGTTCGTCAAGGCCGGCGCACCGGAAGAAATTCTGTACGTGAGTAAACCGCACATTGGCACCTTCCGCCTCACCGGTGTGGTCTCGCGCATGCGTGAAGAAATCATCCGCCTGGGTGGCGACGTCCGGTTTGAAAGCCGTGTTACCGAATTTGACATTCAGGATGGTCGCATTGCCGGGGTGACACTGGCCGACGGTTCCCACATCGCCAGCCGCTACGTGGTGTTGGCGTTGGGTCACAGCGCACGCGACAGTTTCCGGCAGTTACACAAGCAGGGAGTGTTCATTGAACCCAAACCTTTCGCCATCGGGTTTCGCATTGAGCACCCGCAATCGATGGTGGATCAGGCACGTTTGGGGAAATACGCCGGTCACCCGGAGTTGGGTGCGGCCGATTACAAGTTGGTGTATCACGCCAGCAACGGGCGGCCGGTGTACAGCTTTTGCATGTGCCCCGGTGGCACCGTGGTGGCAGCCACCAGCGAGCCCGAGCGGGTAGTTACCAATGGCATGAGCCAATATTCACGCAACGAGCGCAATGCCAACGCCGGCATCGTGGTGGGTATCAACCCCGCAGACGATTTCCCGGGCGATGCATTGGCGGGCGTTGCCTTGCAGGAAGAGCTCGAATCGGCGGCTTACACGCTAGGGGGCAGCGACTACTGCGCGCCAGGGCAACTGGTGGGCGATTTCATTGCCAATCGTCCGTCCACGGCATGGGGGGAGGTGGAGCCATCCTATAAGCCGGGCGTAAAACTGGGCGATCTGACGCCGTCACTGCCCGCTTACGCAATTGAGGCCATTCGCGAGGCGTTGCCCGAATTCGGCAAACAAATTAAAGGCTTTGACCGCGCCGACGCCGTGCTCACCGGTATTGAAACCCGCACCTCCTCGCCGGTGCGCATTACCCGCGATCGCGAAACCTACCAGAGCCTGAATACCCGCGGACTCTTTCCCGCCGGTGAGGGTGCCGGTTATGCGGGTGGAATTCTTTCTGCCGGCGTAGACGGCATTCGCGTGGCCGAAGCCGTGGCGCAGGCAATGCGCGCCGACTGGCAGGCTGAGAACGCCTGAGGAAGCACTGATGAAATTGGATGACGCAAAAAAATTGCATCAGAAGAAATACCGTCAGTTAAGCGGATGCTATCTGGTGGAAGGCGAGCATTTGGTATTGGAGCTGCTGCGCGCCTTGGCACAACGAACGGCGCTGGCGCAAAGCCACGTGTATGTGACCGAAGAATACCGCGATTTTCAGCAGCAATTGCCGCAAACGGTTGTTTCTGCCAGGCAGATGGCGCAGATGTCTGATACCAAGTCTCCGCAGGGGATTGTGGCGGTGGTACCGCAGCTGCCCGTCTCCGCGCAGGGGCAGGAGCAGGCCATTTATCTGTGGCAATGTCAGGATCCGGGTAACCTCGGCACCATCATGCGTACATTGGCCTGGTTCGGGCGTTTTCAATTACTGCTGAGTCCGGATTCGGTGGACCCTTACAACCCGAAAGTGGTGCGGGCAAGCATGGGGGCTGTATTTCACTTGCCCATGCAATTGGATGTGGCTCCCGATACCCTGCCATCCCGGTTTTCCCACTTCGCCTGTCTGGATATGGCCGGGCAACCGCTGACCGAATTGCGGGCAAGCGGCGGCAGTTGTTTAGTGTTTGGCAATGAGGCCCGGGGTCTGCCAGCGGAATTGGTGCAGGCGCTGGGTGCCGAGGCATTTACCATTCCCGGCAGTGGCGCCATTGAATCGCTGAATCTGGCGTCCGCACTCAATATGTGCGTGTGGGAGCTGCGAAGGAGCGGGTGATGGCGGACTTCTTTCTGCGGTTGACGTGGTGTGCAGTACTTTTTTATTTTGCACGTCGAGCCTGACTGCCGCGCAAAATGCCATTGAGCCAGAGCATGCATTCGAAGAGCAGTCACCGTTTGATGGTGACCTGGCCATCGAAGCGTTAATGCCGGTGAGTCATCAGGATGACTTGTTTGAAATGCTTGAGAGTGGCGTGGTCCGGCAATGCAGAGCACATGGCGGCGCGGTATATCGGCCGTGAAACAGTGAGTTACGTAGCGAATATTGCCAAGTATTATCTGGCCTACAAATTGATTTCGGAGCAGCAAGCCATTCGAGACGAATTAAAAACCGTGTCTGATGCAAGCTGCGTTACAGCGCTTGCTTGCTGACCGCCAGCCAGAAAATTGCCAGGGTTACGGGCGGTAGGGTGAAGGTCGCCACGCGGGTGAAAGGGCCATGATAAAAGGTTTCCGCGCGGGTGAGCGGGGTTGGTTGCGCGGCGTTGCGACGCCGATGCAGGCGCACTAACAGAAAATTTCCCAGCCAGATATCAATCACTTCCAATACCACGATGGCACTTACCAGCCAGAGCTTTTGTTGCAACCATGGTGCCTGCCACCAGTTGAGCAGGGAGGCCATCAGAATGCCTGTGGTAATCAATGTAAAAAAGGCCAGGTGTTCAACGATCAGCGTACCCAAAAATACCCGCTCCACCAAACGGTATTCGCTTGAGTGTGCCGGGAACGCGATACGGGCTTTGCGCAGTACTAACCAGGCGCCCAGTGCCGGACCAATCCACAGGATCAGTGCACCCAGATGAATGACTTTAAGCAGGCTGTAAGTCAGCACGATTAAATAAGGTGTGGGCGATGATCAGCATCCAGAGTGTGCTGCATACCATGGCGGTGGCGGTGAAAAATTCCGTGAGCGCCATATTGCCCACGGCAACGGCCGCACTGAGTCCCAGGCCGAGGCTCCAGCTGATCAGGCCGCTCACCGCGATCCAGCGCGCGAGCGTCCGCTGTCGGATCAGCAGCAAGGTCAACAGCATGCCGCCCAGATTGTATAAGCCATTGCCGAGAAAACCCGTGAGGAACATGGCGAGCTGCTCGATCAAGGCCAGCTGGCTTGCGCCCACCGCGATGGCTTGGGGCAGAATAAAACTGTAAATCACCTCGGCCATCAGATCGGGCGCGATGCCAATGGCCACCAGTGTCAGTCCCAGCGTGCGCAAGGGGCCCGGGTTCACCTGTTGGGCCAGCAAGGTACAGAAAGTTAACAGCCCCAGTGCGGACAGCATCCAGAGATACCAGCCGGCGCGCCACAGACCCAGATTGTCCACAATGAACTGCATGCGTTCGCCCAGTTCATTGCCCACCGGGAAGCCGCCGCGCATGGGGCCTGCCATCATCAGGCAGGCTGCGGTGATGACCGCTACGATGCCATAGGTGAGGATGAGTTGGTGTTTTCCCTGCATCAGGCAGACTTGACGAGGGTGCCAATTTTCTCACCCATCACGGTGGGAGTGCCGGCGGCGTATTGGGCATCCCATTCAATGACATCTTTACCGAATACCACGATGGCCGTGGAGCCAAGTTTAAAGCGGCCCATTTCATCGCCCTTGTCCAGAAATACCGGTTTCTGGTCGAGGTAATCGGTGCTGACAATCTGACGCTTGTAGGGTGTCACCTGGCCGGCCCACACGGTTTCGATGGAGGCCACGATCATCGCGCCCACCAACACCAATGCCATGGGACCGGCGTCGGTTTCAAAAAAACACACCACGCGCTCGTTGCGGGCAAACAGCCGCGGTACATTGTCGGCGGTGGCTTCATTCACCGAAAACAGGTCGCCCGGTACGTGCACCATGCGCGTGAGCTTGCCCGCCAGCGGCATGTGGACCCGGTGGTAGTCTTTGGGCGATAAATACACAGTGGCGAATTTGCCGCCCTGAAAGGGCGTGGCATGGTCAGCGTTGCCGCCGAGTAATTCGGTCAGGCTGTAATCCTGGCCTTTGGCCTGGAATACGCGGCCCATTTCGATATTGCCGAGCTGGGAAATCGCGCCGTCGGCGGGGCAGACGATGCTGTTCGGCGAGTCATCAATCGGGCGCATGCCGGGCTTGAGTGCGCGGGTAAAAAACGCATTGAAGCTTTTGTAGGCGCAAGGGTCCTGTTCCAGTGCCTCATCCATATTGACCTGGTAGCGGTTGGCAAACCAACGGGTAAACGGGTCTTTGATCCAGCTGATGGAGGTTTCGGCCAACCAGCCTGCGGCACGTGACAGCGCGTGCTGGGGAATAAGGTACTGGAGCAAGGCAAAAAATTTCGGATTCATGAGTCTGTTGTCGTGTTGGTCGGAAAATTAAATTTCAACGGGCGTATCGGGGTGGTTGCCCCACTCGCTCCATGAGCCGTGGTAGGCGCGGATGTCAAAGCCCAGAGTTTTGCCTACCAGGTAGGTAAAACCGGAGCGGTGATGGGTCTGGCAATGGGTGATGATGTGTTTGTCGCGGGTAATGCCCAGACTGGCCAGATACTCGCGTGCATCCTCGCGAATGCGCAGCTGGCGCTTCTGGTCCATGAGGTTGGTCCATTCACAGTTGATTGCACCGGGAATATGCCCGCCTTTCTGGGCAAACACTTTTTCGCCCCGGTATTCGGCCGGGCTGCGCGCGTCCCATACCAGAAAATTGTCGTCGCCAATGCGCGCGAGAATGTCCGGGATGTCGACAGTAAACTGGGCACTTTTAAACAACTTGGCGTCAGATGCTTTGACCGGACGGGTCATTTGTTCCAGCGGCAGGCCTTCGGCTTTCCAGGCCAGTAAGCCCCCGTTGAGGTAGGAATACTTGTGGTGACCGATCACGTCCAGAATCCAGATCATGCGCCCGGCCCAGCCGCCGCCCTCATCGTCGTAGACCACCACATGGGAGGCTTCGGTCAGTCCCAGCCGGCTGAACAAGGCCTTCAGGTGTTCATCCGATGGCAGCTTACCAACGCCCGGTGGAGTGCCGGCGGCCGTCTCTTGCGGCAGCACGCTTTGTGCGCCGGGTATGTGGCCGGTGGCGAAGGATTGTTCGTTACACAAGTCGATGATCAGCAGGTGTGGGTCGTTCAGTTTGTCCTGAAGCGCCTGGGGTTCAATAACGAGCGGTAGCATGGGATCGCGTCCTGTGCAGATCGGGTGAATCAAACCCGCATTGTAAACAACTCAGGGCTGTTGGCACCAATGGAATCGCGTGGCCATAAAACCACGCGTTTCTAGCCCGAGGCCACCTGTCGGCGCAGCTTCATGGCCAGGCGTTCCGTGGCGGTCTGCAAAGCCAGATTGAGCTGTTTGAGCGCACGCAGCCTTGGCGGGCTTAGGTCGGGCTCGGCGCACAACAGTAAGGCAACGGGTTTGCGCTGCATCACCAGTGAGTGCAGCAGCAGATGATTGGTCTGGCTGAGCACGGCCAATTCTGCTGGCAGGTGTGGGCGCATGGCATCGCGGTTGTCGTCGTTAATAAACACGCTGGCGGTTTTTTCGCACAGCTTATCGAGCAGTGCGCTGGTTTTCAGGGTGGCAAGGTCGCCCGCCGGATTCTGGAACCGGGCCAGCCAATGCTGGCGGTTTTTGTCGGGAATCAGCACGGCACACACCGCCATACCCATACCGTCGGCACAGCCGCTGAGCCAGCTGTTGAGTAGATGATTGAGCGATTGTAAGCGCTCATGGCCACGCGCCAGATCGGCGAGCTCGCGTTTGACAATGTCGGCGTTGCGAAAACGGTTGTCCAACAAGCGCGCGGTGCCGGCAGCGGTTGGCGTGTCTTTCGGGGCGATTGGCGCTGGTTTGGCATCGCGGCTTTGTGGCGCCTTGGGCAACGCATACACCGGGCCCGCGGGTCGATGGCGGGCACCGGCTAACAGCGCACGTGCCGGGTGCTGGTCCACCAGGCTGTGATGGACGGCATCCAGTTCGCCCGCAGCCTGGTGCAGGCAGCCCGATACTTTATCTGCGCTGGTTTGCAGCAGTTGTGCCAGCATGCGCACCAATCGGTTAACCCTGGGGTGCATCGGCGCTTGCATGAACTGCCGGCCCAGCTGGTCCAGCAGAAACACCAGCGCGTGGCGCCGGTGAGCAATAGGGTCAAATGCCAGGCCCTTCGCGGCGCGCAGTAAAGCCCTGGCCTGCGCGCGCCATTCAGCGGGTTTAATGGCCAGGGTTTCCAGCAGCGGTTTGGGCAGGGCTTCACGGCCAAGCCACTGGCTCCAGGGCAAGGGCTGGCCGTACACCAATTGCGTGGCCTTGGCGGGGCCGATGCGCGGATTGCGGGCAAGGCCAGCGCGATTGAGCTCTTCGCGCGCGGCGCTGTGCCAGCAGAGCCAATGCGGCAAGCCGGAAAAGAGCACCGAAAAGTGTAGCTGTTGCGCATCGATCCCCGACTGGCCCAGTGGCAGCTTGTGTAAAAGTGTCGTTCTCAGCAGGCCTTCCTGCAGTTGGCGCCAGTAAAACGGCAGCGGCCGTTCGGCCACCGGCAGCGCGGCGAGCAGCTGATTGCATTGCGGGTACCCCAGCAGGCTGACCAGGTGCGCCAGGTTGTGGATCTCGTTGCCAGTGCGCGATACCAGTTGATTGGCGCGCAGGAAAAAATGCAGGCAGGCAGCCGGATCGGCGGCAATGGCCAGGGCGACCTTGTCGGCATTGCTGTTGATGCCCTGCAGAGCGCGTTTGATACGGTCGTAACTGCCCGGTAACAGGGTCAGCTTTTTACACACCAGCTGTGCGCGCCAGTGGTCCAGCCCCTTGGGTGGCGGTAATTGCAGGGTTTCAATGGGATGTGTCATCCCTTAAGCATAGAGCGTCAGCGGTTGGGCGTCAGACTTTCCAGGATCATCTGGCAGCTGTCGTAGCGCGACTGGCTGATGTCGCCGGCGTCGATGGCGCGGTGAAGCGCGCAGCCCGGTTCCGACTGGTGCCGGCAGTCGCGGAATTTACAGTGGCCCAGGTGCGGCCGGATCTCGATAAAGCCTTCTAATACCTGTTCTGGCGCCATGTGCCAGAGCCCGAACTCGCGGATACCGGGCGAATCGATCAGGTGCCCGCCCGAGGGGAAATGGTAAAGGTGTGCGGTGGTGGTGGTGTGGGTGCCTTTCTGGGTGGCCTCCGACAGCTCGCCCACCTTGATCTCATAGCCCGGCAGCAGGGCATTGATAAGTGAAGACTTACCCACGCCTGACTGCCCCACAAACACACTGGTATAGTTTGCCAAAAACCCCTTCAGTGCCTCGATGTTTTCACCCGTGCGCGTAGACACCGTGAGCACTTCGTAGCCCAGCTGCTCGTAGCGGTCGCGCAAGCGGTCGATTTTTGCCCGATTGTTGTCGTCTATACGGTCGGCCTTGTTGAACAGCACCAGCGGCGTGATGTCCAGCGCCTCGGTAGCGACCAGATAGCGGTCGATCAGATTCGCGTGGGGCTCGGGGTAGGGGGCAGACACGATGATAATGCGGTCGATATTGGCGGCCACTGTTTTCATGTCGCCGTAAGGGTCGGGGCGTTGCAAATGGGAGTGCCTGGGTTGAACCGCTACAATCACGCCGGCGTCTTTGCCACGGCGCCAGATCACCCGATCGCCGGTGACCAGTGAGCCCAGGTTGGCCCGGAAATGGCAGCTCACCACCTCGCCATCGGTGTGGCCGGCATCGGCCTCATCAGCAATCGCCTCTACCATAATGCGCTTGCCATAGTGTGCCACCACCAGCCCGAATTCCTCCGGCCCCAGGCTGTCATCGCTGAGCTTGTCATCCACCTGCGCGTCCCGCCGGGCTGCGCGCTCGGCACGTTCAGACTGGATTTTTTCAATGCGCCAGGCCTGGCGACGGGTGAGCTTGCGTTTGCTCATGGGTGTTGGCTGCACAAATTGCTAAACTTGCCGCATTGTAATGCCCGGTCGGCCAAATGCCTATGACCCGCCATTGCCCCAAATCAAAACAAGGAATACACACCCATGACCCAATTGGCTGACGACAACCTCATCTGGATTGACCTGGAAATGACCGGCCTGGACCCGGATACCGATGTCATCATCGAAATCGCCACCATCGTCACCGACGCCCAGCTCAACATACTGGCCGAAGGCCCCGTATACGCCATTCAGCAACCCAAGGCCGTCATGGACGCCATGGATGATTGGAATACCAATCAGCACGGAAAGTCGGGCTTAACCCAGCGGGTACTGGATTCCAAGGTAACGCTTCAGCAAGCAGAGGCGGACACCATCGCCTTTTTAGAAAAGTGGGTGCCCAAGGGCAAATCGCCGATCTGCGGTAACTCCATCTGCCAGGACCGTCGCTTTTTAGTGCGCGGTATGCCGGCACTTGAGCGCTACTTCCATTACCGCAACCTGGATGTCAGCACCGTTAAAGAGCTGGCCCGCCGCTGGGCGCCAGAGGTACTTAACGGCGTGAAAAAATCATCAACCCACCTGGCGATGGACGATATCAAAGATTCCATCGCCGAGCTGCATCATTACCGCAAAACGTTCATAAAAGCTTAATCTCACCCGCCGGTTTTACCGAGCCAGCAGTCAAAGTCTTTGCGCGCCGTTGGGGCGCAAAGGCCAGACCAACTCACCCCCTGATTACAAAAACCTCCGGGCCAAAAGCGGCGGCAAGCATACTGCGCTAGAAGTGTATGTTTCGCCCTGCAACTGCCCCAATTGATAGTTGAGCTCCGCCAGATGAACTTGCCATTGCCTGCCACACGTGTTTTTTGTGGGTTGGCCAAAGGGGGACGAAGTCTGAACGTTTATACAGTGTAATTGAAAAAGCCAGATTATATGGCTCGTTTTGCTTTTCCATTTGGCTCGTTTTGCGCCTAGCAGAAAAACAAATCTTCTGAAAAATCAGAGTGTTATAAAATCCGACGGGTAGTTATGGGGGTGGCTCGAAAAGGTTTTATAGTGCGCGCACGCTTTTTTGGCGTATAGTTCAACCACTATTAAAAACAATAGATAAATCAATAAATTACAGCCGTTGATTTGCGCGCCAAATGGCAAAGCGAGTTGGCTCAGTAATTAAATGTTAGGATTTACCTACATTGAATATCGATTTAAAAAAGCTATCTGGTCGTGAGTCTGGCCCAAGCGGAATGACTGACCGTGATCGAATTTATATGAGTCCTGATAGCAAGGCTTTTGCACTAGCATATTCGATAGATGAGTGGAGGATGGGTGCGCCAGCAGGAATTCTAGCGTACGGTGTTTTGCAAGGAGATGAGGCAAAAATTTTGGGCAATCCGCCCGGTCTTATGGTTGATCTGCTTGGAAGGCCCGCCCTTCATTGGCTCAACAATACCCAGTTTGTGTACAGGTCGGTGCAGCGCCTCAATGATCGAACAAACACCGATCTACGAAGGAGCTTTCCTGTTTGCGTAGTAGATATAAATAAGGGAGTCTGGGTAGATGTAAAAGGGTATGTTGGTTCACTCAGTGAATATGTTTATGAGTCAACGTACGAAAAATCCTAACAAACGCTTGCAGCCGACAAGCGGCTGAAGCGGGCGTTATTGAGCCTTAATTAATTTAGGGCTTGGCAAGAAAGGATTGGGTTCAGGAGCGTGCCAGTGTTCGGCGCGCCGGCATCAAGGAATGTGCTGTCATCAGCATTGCAGTTTCGTTCCTTGTGCCACTAGGTAGGCCCAATAGCCGGGCCATACGGCACTTCGCATTTTGGGGTGCCACTAAGCAAGTACAAAGCTGGGTCAAGTACGGTATTCTTGCCCCATTGGTGGTCTTAAGCCGTTAAACGTACTCTGTAGGTTGGGTGGTGCAAAAGGCCAATAACAAGTAAAGGCAAACCGACGCGCAAACAGCGCGCGCGGTTGCTTTAGGCGTTATTGAGCCTTTATTAATTTAGGTTCAATCAAGAAAGGATTGGATTCAAATGCGTGCCATTGTTCGGCGCGCCAGCATTAGGAATCGTGCTGTCATAAGTATCGCAGTTTCGTTCTTTGTGCCAGTAGGTAAATCCAATAGCCGGGCCGTACAGCACCTTGGATTGTGGCGTGCCCTTAAGTAAGTACAATGCTGGGTCAAGTACGGTATTCTTGTCCCATTGGTGGCCTTAAGCCGTTAAACGAACGCTGTAGGTTGTGCAGTGTAAAAGGCCAATAACAAGTGCAAGCAGCCGACTCGCTACGCTCTCGGCTGTTACAGGCGTTACGTTGCAAGGTAAGGTATGAAGCAAGCATCACGGTTTATGCCCAAGTACGAACCCAAAAAGGCAAGCAAGCCCGTGGTATTTGCTTTTTTTGCGATAGCGGTTGCAATCGTTATTTATCAGCCTTGGTATCTGCTAGTGATTGCAGGAATAGCCTTGGTAGTAATTGTTTGGAGTGCAATTGACCAGCCTAATGTAGAGCGCCATTTCCAGAATTTGTGCAAGGAGCGTAGCGGTTCATCTATCTGTGAATTTGCCAGAGAATTTGATTCAAAGGTAGTAGATACTTGGATTATCCGAGCAGTCTATGAGCAGCTGCAAGCTGCGCTTCCAACAAAGCAAAGTGTTCCTATAAAGGCCTCTGATGGCCTCTTCGACACATTGATGCTTGACGAAGATGATCTCGACCTGGAATTAATTGAGGAAATAGCGCAGCGAACTGGCCGAAGTGTTGAGGGCTACGAAAGTAATCCCTATTACGGCAAGGTGACAACGGCAGGAAACTTGGTGTTATTTTTCAATCATCAGGCCCGTGCCAATGCAACGTAACAAGTCAAAGCAGCAAGGGCCTGCGGCCGGGACGCGCTAACGCGCGCCCCTGTTTGAGGCGTTAAGTTCTAGGGGAAGCATGAAGCTCAAAAAGCTACTGTCGCTGGATTTTATGCAAGGTTTTCAAACTCTATTGGAGACAGACTTTGAGAACCGATTGTTTGTGGCCAGTTTAAGAAATTATGCGTCACATGGTAATCCACTGAGATTTCACAACTTCGCGTTCTCGATGAGAGAGTTGGTGCTCCATGTAATACAAAGAAAAGCTCCGCCTAAGAAAGTAAAAAATGTTACTTGGTATGAGCGCGAGAGTGATGAGCATGAAGTTACAAGGAGGCAGCAGCTAAAATATTGCGCACAATCAAATATATCAGATGCTTATCTCGGTGAGGCTGTTCTAGAGCATCTGAATGAATGCATTTCAGAGTTCCTTGATGAATTTCGCTTCTTCAATAAGTACACACACATTACCGAGAAGTATTTTGATGTATCGCCAAAATCCTTTTTTCAGGATGCTAAGGCAGTTATTGAAATAGCGAAAGATTCTTTAAATCAACTAGAAGATATTGAAGGGATAGTTATAGATGCTCTTGAAGAAAAGGTAAGAGATGCTGTTATCTCAACGGCTGTAAGTGCAATACCCGATAGCTTGTCTATTCTCGCAAATCACGTATACATCGAGTACACAGAAGTGGAAGAGATCGAGTGCACTGGAATAGATGATCAGTTTATTTATGTGACAGCTCAAGGAAATGTATACGTCACGCAGGAATATGGTCCCAAGAATGACTTATGTGAAATTAGCGAATGCTACCCTTTTACTTTGAGCATGAAATCTCATGTAGAAAACCCAGAAGACTTTACCGTCGAGGCCGAAGAGCTGGATGTGGATACATCATCATGGTACGAATAGAACTTAACAAGAGCCTGCAACGGACAAAATACAAGTGGCGGCTTTTTCGCGCTGCGCGGCAAAAAAGCCGCCACTTGTATTTTGCGCGTTGAGGCTGGCGTTAGATTTATGGAGACATATTGAAACTACTATTGATTTTGCTTCTTGTATTTCCAAGTATCGCTATCGCTTGTGGTCTAAATGTACCAGTAGAGTCAATGTTTGAGTTTGGAAAAAAGCCAACGGATAGTAATGAAGGATATCTATTAATCCTTGCGCCTTTAAAGTATGAAGGGTGGAGTATTAATAGTCTTCAATATGCCAAAGGGAAGAATTCCATTTCAGTAATGCAATATATTGATGAGTCTAGGTTCCCTGGTAAGGCTGCATTTCAGATTACAGGCACCTCGGACTTCTTTGACGGGGCAAAACTTACGGTCTCATATACTCCTGATCCAGTAGTAAATGAAGATGGGACGGTATCTGGTCTGCAATGTATCCATACGCAGGAAGTAATCATTGAAATCTAACAAACGCAGGCACACTGGCCTATCGGCCTCGACTCGCTCCGCTCGCGTGTGCTGCGGACGTTAGATGAAACCAAGGGACACCATGTTACCAAGACATGCCGCAGGCTCTTTTGAGTTGAAAGAGGGAACTGGACCCATCACAGGAATGCAATCATGTGGTGAATTTCTTGAAATTTATAAGGTTGATAAAACTTTTCGAGTCAAATCCCCCGAAAGTATCGACCCAGAAGAAACCAATCCAAATGCTATGTGGGTAACATCACCAACTGATGACGTTGGGACAGGGAACCCTATTGTTGCAAGGGCATTTCTACAAAATTGCCAAATGCTGAATTCAGCTATATTCGACCAAGAAATTGACAAAGATGAAGTCATAATGACTTTGCATAGCTGCAAGGAAGCTCTAATCACATGCGACAAAATATGCAGGAAGGTGACTAAATCTGTCTTGGATATCTGCAAGGTTATAGAAGGCAGTGGAGTTGAAAGAGATAATCGTGGCAGAGGTCTCAATCCTTTTCCTCAAGTCGAGCAGCTCGATACTGATTGCGGCACCTTTTTGGTTCAAGCTAATCGAGTCATAAAGATGTTAAGCGGCTTGCCTAGCCTTCTTTTACCCCTTTCAAAGGAAGATAGTAACTTTGATTATTTAGCAAAAAGAATTGAAAGTGAGGCTGTCGATGCACCAAGACTTTTAGAATTCATAAAAGATAATGCAAAAGGCGTAAAGTATTTGGCTGAGCTTAGGAATTTCCATGAGCATCCAAAGAAAATTAGGACAATTATCAATAACTTTACCCTGACTCCAAATTCTTCGATTGAGATTCCAACCTGGCATCTCTCAGGAGAAGCAAAAAGTCCTATCCATGAAGAAATGAGGGCGGCTACAAATTTTCTACTGGAGCTAATAGAAATAACATTTATTCATACGCTCATGGCTTCGTTATCAAAAAGCTATCCTTTTATAATACAAAAGGAAAAGAAAATCGATGAAGCAAACCCAATACAGTATCGTCTTACTATCGATGTTGGTCAGTTTAATGTCGAGCAAATCATCTAACAAGGCCAGCCAGAGGGACACAAAAACCGCCGCTTCGCTCTGGTTTTCGTGCCCCTGCTGGCGGACTCGCTACGCTCGCCTTTGTCGCGGGCGTTATGCGTAAATCATGATTGAAGATGTAATCAGAGAAATATTGAATCGCCCTGATCTTAGAGCAAGTGATGGAGATGATTTGTTGGGCATGGACTACGATGTTTTCCATGCTTTTGAATCAAGCGAAACATTTGAGGTGCAAGAGATAGTTCAGACTTTGGACTAGTCCTGCATGTTCGATATCAAGTTGTTAGCTTCTCCATCAGTAAAAGAGCTGCTTGATATAAAGCGGGCCCTTAAAGAAGCCTGGTACTTTTTACAATACCCATATTTTGAGGCATCAAATTTTCAAGTGTCTCGCAAGTATTTGATTTTTAGGTTTGTAACTCTAATTGGCGAAAATCAGTTTTACGTTACAGGAAAGGTAACAGTTTCTGGTATTGTATATGAGCAGCTTGCAAAGAGCGCATAACAAACGCAACCAACCCGGCCTATCGGCCTTGACTCGCTACGCTCGCGTGTGCTGCGGGCGTTATGCATAAATCACTATGACCTATATCTATGTCATCTTGGGGATAATCGTATTTATAGTAGTACTTACAGCTATTAATCGTCGGCGTATGAAGGTCCTGGCATTGGAAAGGGGTGAACCGAATATATGCTCTTATGCACGTTCGTTCGATTTCCGCAATGTGGACACTAAGATAATGCGAGAAGTCTACAACCTTGTTCAAGAGTGGGCAGGTAAGTATGAAGACATTCCATTTCCAGTTCAGGCAGATGATACTTTTGATGGTATATATCGCATGGACCCCGATGATCTGGATGACATTTACTTTGAAGTCGCAGAAAAACTTGGCATTAGCAAAGAGAATTCAGAGGCTAACCCTTACTATGACAAAGTTGAAACAGTAAAGGATTTAGTGCTATTTCTAAATGATCAGCCAAGAGTCAACAATGAATAACAAAGTGGTCAAGTACACTCCGGCCGTAAAATTCGCGGCCTGCGCGGGACAGCCTACGCGTTGCTTCGGCTGCCCCAAACAACGGCGTTAAAACTCAGAAAAGCAATGAGGATAATTCATAAAGTTGGTGTCTATTTAGTGATGCTCGTGGTTGCAGTATTTGTTGCTGCTATTTATGGGGTGATTCAGGGCCAATTTAGCTATACGTTATCTACAGAGTATTTTAGTCAGTATAGATTTAAGCAGTTGAACATTCTCTGGGCGTATGACTATCCAAGGCTAGGAGTCGCCTTGGTTGGTGCGGTGACTAGCTGGTGGGTAGGAGCCGTGTTGTCAATTGTCGTTGGCTTGTTTGGTTTTATGTTTTCCTCGCCATCGTTAATGGCTAAATATCTCACTCGAACACTTTGTTTGGTAATCGGTGTGGTATTTTCTGCAAGCGTTCTTGGTCTGGGATATGGATACTACAGTATTGATCATGAGGCCGTAGTTCAGATAATGCCTTGGATGTATCCGGGCGTAAGCGACCCTATTCAATTTATGCGTGTGGGCTTTATGTACAACGGAAGTTTCATTGGTGGATTTTTAGGGCTTATTTTCGGCGTTTTATATATTATCTATAGTAAATTTCGGTATAACAATCCACTGCAGCCGATCGCAAAAAGCGCGGTGGCTGACTGAGGCGTTAGGGGTGCAAGAGATTAACCAGAATCATGGAGTCGATTTGGAAAAAAGACCAAATTGATGAAAAGTGCCAGTAACTATTTTAGTGTTTGACGGCCTATCCCTAGAAAGCACAGCCACTAAAGCCCCTTCGGGGCTGGGCCTCCGCTCCGGCGCTTCGCACCCTCCGCTCCGGCGCTTCGCACCCTCCGTACCGCTGGTGTTGTGGGTGCTATGCAAAGCCAGTTCGAATAACCGTTGTAGGAGGCGAAAATGGATCAGAGTGATATGGCACTAGAATTGTTTCGGCAAATTGCGCTTAGCGCAGCGTTGTAAGGGGGGTTCGCTATGACGTTCTTGAGTGTGCTTTTAACAGCGCTGGATGGCACGGAAAAGGTTGTTGTGAGAGCTGTGGGTATTATGGCTATCGCTGCAGTGTTACTGGTCGTTGCTACTCTTGGAGCAACACTTCTCGTAATTGGCGTGCAACAGCTGGGGCTGTCTTTTAATTTTAATGGTTGGCCTTCTAGCTTGCTGAGAACTAAATGGATAACAGAGTTTTCATTCTTTGTTGGCATTCTATCCCTTTTTGGTGGCATCGGAATTAGTGGGTTTTGTAAAAATCGTACACTTGGATTTGTTACATCTATACCAGCTTTATTCGGTTTATCTTTGCTATTGCTCATTTTTATTCCAACATTCAATTGAACAGTAGCATGTGGCCCTACCGGAAAAAGCCCGCAGCTGATTCCAATCGCCAGCTACGCCATCAATCGGTGTCGGCGTTCTGTATGAAATATGAAAATTTACAGTGTTCTATATAAAATATTCGCTGCAGTTATATCAATTCCAATATTGTGGCTTTCGTTTATTGGGGGCGTTGGGCATAACTACGGCCAATTAATGATTGCTTTCATTCTGCTTGTTGTCGTGTGGGTCGGTGCGATATTTGCGGGGAAAAGAAGCCAAAAATTCGTCATAACGTCTGTTTTTATTGCGGCAATCATTAGTCTTCCTCTGTTTTATCGCTTGGCAGAAAGGGTTCTGTTTGTGCTAGAGAACGATGGGTTGGAGGGTCCCGATGGTTATGGTTCTCCAATGGCATTTCTGATAAGCGGTTTTATTGAGCTACTTTTATTCTTTCCATTTTTCACTATATTCGTGTTTGGGTCTGTGCTTTGCGTTAGGTATAAAAAAGGCGCACACGAATAAACTGCAGTCAGTGATAAAACGTGCTTATGGGTGGTTTCTATCTTGCTTCAATAGGCCTGCACAAAGACGATATGCAATATGGGGTAAATTAGTAAGGAGGTGCTACTCAATGGCGGCAGGTTTCTACATGATGTTTGCTGTATCCATAATCCTATATCGTGTTGCTATCGCAGACAGGAAAAAGGGTTGGATATGGTTTGGCGTCAACCTTTGCGTTTCTATGCTTATGGCGAAATTATTTGGATCGAGTATTCCGATAGCCATATTGGCCGGCGTTGTCACTTATATCGGTATGTTTATTGTTAACATCGTTTCACCCATGAGGTTTAAGTAGTCCGCGTTTGCGCATCGTGGCCTTCGCTCTTTTTGTTATCAAAACCACGTCGCAACGTTGTAGTCATGCAGCAGAGGTGTCAGAGCGCTGAAGAATTGAAAACCAGGAAGTTTCGCATATGCAGGAAGTGTCCATTATTAACCATATTGTCGTGCCCGCGGGAATGCAGTCAGTCGCGGAATCTATCCGGGACCAATATATCGCTTATTTCAAAACACAGGATGGTTTCGTCAGTTCCACGTTTTATCGGTCGTTAGATACCGAAGCAGACGGATCGATAAAATACGTGAATACCGTAGTCTGGCAGTCATTCCAGCACTATCAGGCGGTCGTCAATAAAGGATTTTCCAACCCCGATGGGTTGAACAACGATGGCTATAAAGTGTTGGGGAAAGGTTTCCCCGAACCTATCCGGGTCTCACCGGGTCGATACATTATTGTGGCTGACAACCAAGCGTAGGTATTACGCAAGCGCAGCGTCCTGATTCAGTACGCTTGGTAAAATGTCGATCTGAATGGCATCCATTGAGCCAGATGCGGATAGCCGCTGGCGGATTCTGTCTGTGCCTTACAGATCAGCCAGAGCTTGCCCGTGTATCTCACTATTGCCGCTTCAGCCGGGCCGGATAACTTCCCGCCATGTTCCATTAATGCACAAATAGGCCGGATATCTAGTCTATTCAGGTCAATTGGTGCGAATTAGAAGTAAAAATGGCAATAATCTGCCTATATTTGCCTAAAAGCCGACGCATATCGGTGAAATTCACCCCATTTGCTGCTCTATACTGGTAGATTCCCGCGCTACCCGCGCTTAGTGTTGATTATAAGGAGTGACCGGATGGCAGATTTATTCGAAAACCCCATGGGCCTCGACGGCTTTGAGTTCATTGAATTCGCGTCTAAAGAGAAAGGTATTCTGGAGCCAGTCATTGAGATGCTGGGCTTTACCCATGTGGCCAACCACCGCTCCAAAGACGTGACCTTGTGGCGTCAAGGCGACATTAACTTCATCATTAACTACGAGAAGAAGCACCCGGCCGGTTTTTACACGGAAGAGCACGGACCAGGCGCTTGTGGCATGGCTTTCCGGGTGAAAAATGCCGCCAAAGCCTACAAGCTGGCGTTGGAAAAAGGTGCACAGCCTATCGAAGTGCCTACCGGCCCTATGGAGCTGAAGCTGCCTGCGATCAAAGGAATCGGTGGCGCGATTCTGTACCTGGTAGATCGTTACGATGACGAGCTATCCATTTACGACATCGACTTCGAGTTCCTCGAGGGTGTGGATCGTCATCCTGAAGGATGTGGTTTCAAGCTGATCGACCATCTGACACACAATGTTTACCGCGGTCGCATGGCTTACTGGGCCGCCTATTATGAGAAGCTGTTTAACTTCCGTGAAATCCGGTTCTTCGATATCAAGGGCGAATACACCGGTCTCACGTCCAAGGCGATGACCGCGCCGGACGGCAAGATCCGTATTCCGTTGAATGAAGAAGCGGGCGGCAATGGTCAGATTGAAGAGTACCTGATGGCCTACAATGGTGAAGGTATTCAGCACGTGGCCTTCTCCTGTGATGACCTGCCCAAGGCCTGGGACAAGCTCAAGGCACGCGGCATGCGCTTCATGACACCACCGCCAGACACCTACTACGAAATGCTTGAAGAGCGTCTGCCAGGTCACGGTGAGCCGGTAGACGAGCTCAAAAAGCGTGGTATTCTGCTCGACGGTTCTACCGAAGCGGGCGACCCCCGTTTGCTGCTGCAGATTTTCTCAGAGAACCTGGTAGGTCCTATTTTCTTTGAGTTTATCCAGCGCAAAAAGGACGAAGGTTTCGGTGAAGGTAACTTCAAGGCACTGTTTGAATCCATGGAGCGCGACCAGATCCGTCGCGGCGTGCTTAAAACAGAAGAAGCCTGATAGCGCCAATGCGTTGATTGAAAGCGGGGCCTGGCCCCGCTTTTTTATGATGAAGAGGAAAGCATGAAAACATTGATTATTGCAGGCAGCCAGCGCGCCGAGTCTCAGTCGGCCCGTTTGGCCGGTGAAATGAATCGCCGTTTTTTTGATGGCGAAGCCGAGTTATTGAACCTGGCGGATAAACCGTTGCCAGAATGGGATGGCACCGGGTTTGACCGCGACGATGTGAAATCGGTAAAAGCCAAAGTGGCCGCGGCCGATGCCTTGGTACTGTTGGTGCCGGAATGGAATGGTATGGCGCCTTCCAGCGTGAAAAATTTCTTTCTGTGGTGCGGTGCGGCCGAACTGGCCCATAAGCCAGCGCTATTGGTCGCGGTGTCGGCTGGAACCGGCGGTGCCTACATTATCAACGAAATGCGTACCAGCAGTTACAAAAACTGCCGTTTGCTCTACTTGCCCGAACATTTGATTTACCGCGATGCGGCCAATCTGTGGACTGCAGATGCGCCCACCAAGTCAGATGATTACCTGCAGAATCGCACGGCGTTTGTCGTGGGCTTGCTGCGTGCCTATGCGCACGCGTTAAAACCCGTGCAACAATTGGCGCGTGACACGCAGGGCGATTTTGCCAACGGCATGTCCTGATCAATGGGAGAGGGCGTGACTCTGCTTGCGGTACTGGCTCGGAGTCACGCCTTCTGTTCGTTTGAATACGCCATTAAATGTGGCTTTGGAATTGAAGCCGGCGGCGTACATAATATCCAGCACTGTAGTGCTGCGCTTTTCAATCAGTAGACGCTTCGCTTCTTTTAGCCGGTGTCGGTTAATATATTCTGCAAAACTACAGCCATAGTAGCCATTGATCACTGAAGATAGCGTGCGAGTGGAAATCTGCATTTGGCGGGCCAGTGATTCCAGCGACAAGCCTGGGTCGGTGAACTGTTTCTGCCGCTCCATAAGTTCTTCCAGTTTGGCAACATAAGCTGGATTAATGTTCTGGTTCACATCTTTCTGTTGGCTGAATTCAATCGCCACCAGCGGGCGCAGTAACAATGCGTCGCGCACGTAGTAAAACAGCGCACAGCTGAGCCCCAGCAATGCCAGATAATTTTGCGATAACCCTGTAGCGCCAACGGGCAACGCCAGTTGCCATTCTGTGTGGGCCAGTAACATGGCTGCGACCAGCATGCCGATAAACGAAAAACTCACCCAATAACATGCTATGGCAAGTGGCCAGCGTGCAGGCCGACTGGCACTGGTGCGTTGCCACCATTGCAATACCAGATACGCGGCCATCAGGGCGAGTGTCAGCCGGAATATTTCTCTGGCCAGTTGTACGAAAAACCATGAAGTTGATACATCGGCGAGGGCGGTACTTTGTTGCAGATGGATTTTCGTTTCCACCGGCAGGCTGTGATAAAGCACCAACTGATGGAGGCTGTGGAGCAAGAAGGGACAAAATAGCAGCCAATAGACCGGTTTAAACTTGAATTGAGCATCCAGCAGGCTGGCAATCATCAAGAAGCCAAAGGGCGCTTGTAACCAGGCACCAAATTCAAACAGGTAAATTAATCCGGGCGCTTGTGCAACTACGAAGGGGTGAAAGGCTGAGCCAAAGTTAATCAGTGTGTCTAGCGCTATGGCGCCGCTACTGAGAAAAAACCCTACAGCGGACAGGGTGAAAGCCTTTTGTCGGCACTTTCCCGGTACCACACACGCTGCACAGAAGGCCGCGACGAACATGGTGGTGAGGAGCACGAGATCGTGTCCATTGAATAACACTGTTGCCATGATAAAACCCCGAGTACTTCATTTATTATTTCTTGTTTCCTTTGGGAAACTTGTGCTTTTCAGCCTCGAAGCAGCACTCGCGTGCCATCAAAAGGTCAAAAAGACAATATGACAATTTTCCATGATTCGCAAGTTGCTTGCCGGTAATTGGTCTCATAGATTTGAGGGGACTGTTCACAAAAGTTACAGAGAATTGTGACTGGAAACGCGTTTTGCAACGTTCAGAAAAACGAAGAAAGGTTCAGCTTGGCGTGATTGTGTACGTGTTTGCGCAAATATAAACGTATGATTTTTTGCAGCGCAGGGAGTGAGACGCCAATGGCGTAAGTGCTTGTTACTTTGTGCGCAGGTAATTGGTGGAAACTGATCAGACCAATTATCTGTGAATAACACGAATAACAGGAGCATAAAAAGTGAAGAGAAAAATATTAGGTATGGCGATGGCTGGCCTGTTTGCCACTTTCGCTGAGGCCGCTCAGGTTTCAATGTCTGCGTCCGGCGACTGGGGCAGCGCGTTTCAGGGTGACACCAAAATCACCAATGATGAAGCGGGCGCCGTTAACGGTTGGACCATTACATTTGGTGCCAGTTTTACTATCGATCAGATTTGGAACGCGCGTATCATATCCAAGACCGGGAATACCTATGTGATCGGTAATCTCGATTACAACGGTGCAATCAATCCGGGCGAGAGTGTCAATTTCGGTTTTATCGGGTCGCCGGGCAATGCGATGATGCCAGTGGATATCGTTTTTAACGGAGGTGCTGCGCCAACCCCAACCCCGACACCAACCCCGACACCAACCCCGACACCAACACCTACGCCCACACCGACCCCAACGCCTACACCAACCCCAACCCCTGGAAATGGTTTGCCCGGTGACGACTGGTTGAGCGTGTCCGGAAATACCATTGTCAATAAATCTGGTCAGCCGGTCTGGCTTACCGGCGCCAATTGGTTTGGCTTTAATACCACCGAGCGTGTCTTCCATGGGCTGTGGAGCGTTAATCTCGACGCGACAGTTAAAGCTATGGCCGACAGAGGTATAAATCTGGTGCGCGTGCCATTCTCGACCGAATTGGTTAAGGAGTGGATGGCGGGTCAGTTCAAGGCGATTAACATCAACACCCATGCCAACCCTGAGCTGACAGGCATGAACAGCCTGCAGGTATTTGATGCGTTTCTGGCCGCGTGCAAAAAGTATGGCGTAAAGGTCCTGCTGGATGCGCATTCAGCCGAAGCCGATAACTCGGGTCACGTTCAGCCCCTGTGGACCAAGGGCAATATCACCGAGGCTGACTTTATAAACACTTGGGTATGGTTGGCCGAACGTTATAAAAACGACGACACCATTGTCGCGTTTGACCTGGAAAACGAGCCGCATGGCAAGGCGCATAGCGATACAGTATTTGCCAAGTGGGATGGTTCAACCGATGCCAATAACTGGAAGCATGTGTCGGAAAAAACGGCAAAGGCGGTGCTGGCAGCGAATCCCGAAATACTGATCATGATCGAGGGCATTGAGGTGTACCCGATAGACGGCCTGAGTTGGGATTCGAAAAATGAGAAGTCGTACCATTTCAACTGGTGGGGCGGTAATTTGCGCGGTGTTGCCGATCATCCAGTGTTAGTGCCCGGCCACCAGAATAAAATCATGTATTCGCCACATGACTATGGCCCGCTGGTATTTGCGCAGGATTGGTTTTATCCCGGTTTTTCGAAGGAAACGCTGATCAATGACGTATGGCAGGACAACTGGCTTTACATTCATACCCAGGGTATTTCTCCACTGCTGATGGGTGAGTGGGGCGGCTTCCTTGATGGTGGCGACAACGAAAAATGGATGCTGGCCCTCAGGGAGTTGATGAATGACTACAAAATCCATCACACCTTCTGGTGCCTTAACCCTAACTCGGGTGACACCGGCGGATTGCTCACTGGCGATTGGACCAACTGGGATGAGGCCAAATACAAGGTGCTTGAACCGGTACTCTGGCAAAACGCAGCCGGCGCTTATATCGGCCTTGATCACGAAGTGCCATTGGGCGCCAACGGCATAACGGTGAAACAACATTACCTGAACGGTGGGGCTCGGCCAATCGGTCTGTAATCCACTGCAACCTGACCTATTTAATCAATGAAATCCGATCCGCCGCATTCTGCGGCGGGTGCGGGGAGATTCTGTCTATGAAAAAGCAATATTTGAAAAAAGCCTTGTTCAGCGCAGTGGCATTTGCTGCCTCTGCCGGTGTGCAAGCAGCAACACCCAACTATGGTGAAGCGCTGCAAAAATCCATCTACTTTTACGAGGCGCAGCAAGCAGGCAAGCTGCCTGCCTGGAACCGCAACGAATGGCGTGGCGATTCTGTATTGCAGGATGGTAGCGATGTGGGTGTGGATCTGTCCGGCGGCTGGTTTGACGCGGGTGACCACGTGAAGTTCGGCTTTCCGATGGCGGCCTCTGCGACCCTCCTCGCATGGGGTGTCTTGGAGTATCCAGAGGCCTATACCCAAGCCGGCCAGATGGTTCATATTAAAAACAACCTCCGTTTTGTGGCTGACTATTTTGTCAGTGCGCATACCGCACCTAACGAACTTTACGGCCAGGTGGGCAGTGGCAGTGCCGATCATGCCTGGTGGGGTTCGCCAGAAGTAATTCACCTGACCGATCGCGCCGCGAGCACGCGCCCCTCCTATAAAATTGATGCAAGCTGCCCGGGTTCAGACCTGGCGGGTGAAACGGCCGCCGCGCTGGCAGCGATCAGTATGGTGTTTAAAGCGGACGACCCGGCTTACGCCGCTACGTTGCTCAGTCATGCACGCGAGCTCTATACCTTTGCGCATACCTACAAAGGTAAGTACAGCGATTGTATTACCGATGCCAAAAGCTTTTATAACTCCTGGAGCGGCTACAACGACGAGCTGGTGTGGTCTGCTATCTGGTTACACAAAGCCACCGGTGAAGCGGGCTATTTGAATTCGGCGAAAGTCGCATACGCCAATCTCAACACGGAGCAGCAATCCACCGTTAAATCCTACAAGTGGACCCATGCCTGGGATGACAAAGGCTATGGCTCCTATGTATTGATGGCAAAGCTCACGGGCGATGCGCAATACGAGGCGGATGCGGAGCGTTGGTTAGACTATTGGACTACAGGCTATAACGCCGCCCGCGTAAAATACACCGCCGGCGGTCTGGCCCAGCTGGATACCTGGGGCGCGACCCGGTACGCGGCAAACACGTCGTTTATTGCATTGATCTATTCCGATTACCTGAAGAGTAAAAACCCCGCCAACCCGCGCGTTTCCACCTACTACAATTTTGCCAAAGGCCAGCTGGAATACATTCTGGGCGACAACCCCATGGGTATTCCTTACCAGATAGGCATGGCCGCCAATGGCCCCAAAAATCCGCATCACCGCGGCGCACACGGCACCTGGGCTGACAGCCTGCAAAACCCGACAGATTCGCGACACTTGCTGGTGGGTGCGCTGGTGGGTGGACCGGGTACCGGTGATGCCTATGTGGACGACCGGGGTGACTACATTGCCAACGAAGTGGCGACCGATTACAACTCGGGTTTTACCGGCGCCCTGGCGCGTTTGTATTTGGATTTTGGCGGTAATCCGATTGCTGAAAGCCAGTTTCCTGCCAAAGAAGTACGCGACCTGGAATATTTTGTGGAGGCTAAAAGCAATGCCACCGGTCCACGTCACATTGAGATCGCGGCCAAGGTGTATAACCGTTCCGCGTGGCCGGCGGCCAATGGCGATAAGCTGAAGTTCCGATACTTTGTCGACCTTTCCGCGGAGATGGCAAAGGGCTATACGGCGGCCGATGTTACTGTCAGCACGGCCTATTCGCAGGCCACCAGCGTTTCCCAGTTGAAGGTCTGGGGAGATCCATCGAAAAATATTTACTACACCGAAGTGGACTTCACCGGCGTCAACATTTTTCCCGGTGGCCAGTCCGATCATAAAAAAGAAGTGCAGTTCCGCTTGAGTTTACCCACCACCGGCAATTCACCTGACTGGGTGAACGAAGGCGATCCGTCATGGGACAGCTACGGCGCGGCCGACAAAAAAGCCCCGAAAATTGCGCTTTACAGTGGCAATACGTTGATCTGGGGCGCTGAACCCACACCGGCCTGCGGCGCGGGTACCAGTATCAACTGCGCGCCGGTGGCGGACAATGTAACGGTGACTACTGCGGCGGACACGCCGGTTGCTGTCATCCTGAAAGGCTCAGACAGCGACGGCACTGTCGCAAGCTATCAGGTCGCTGCTCCTGCGCATGGTGTTCTGTCCGGCACCGGCGCCAATCGCACCTATACACCCAACAACGGTTTCTTTGGCGTAGACAGCTTTACTTACACAGTCACCGACAATCTGGGCGCAGTATCTGCTCCGGCCACAGTGAGCGTGAGTGTGAGCGAGCCGGTTGTGCCTTCGGTTGCCATCTCAAGCCCTGCCAATGGGACAACTGTTTACACCTCAGGCTCATTTACCCTGCACTACGCACTGGCCAACGCCGCCAGCGTGCGCATTCTGGTTAATGGTGGTCAAGTGGCTAGCGGTGTTACCGGTGGTACCGCACAACTGGTAGCGCCCGCGACGGTGGGTAATTTCCTGGTGGAGGTTATCGCGCAGGATTCTGCGGGTAATGACCTGAGTGCCACTTCATCGGTCACGCTCAGTGCGGTAACGCCACCGGCCAATACGCCGCCAGTGGCGAGCTTCACTCTGACCAGTGCGGGTCTCACCGCTACGGCTAACGCATCAGCGTCGTCCGATGCCGATGGTGATCCGTTGACCTACAGCTGGAGCTTCGATGGCGTGACGAAAACCGGCGTCAACGCCAACCACACCTTCGCAACGGCAGGTACCTACAGTGTGGCATTAACCGTCAGTGATGGTATCGATACCGATACCTTGATCCAATCGGTCACTGTCACGCCACCGGTTGCTGGCGTGCAGTGTGACTTTGTGGTGTCGAATGAGTGGAACACCGGCTTTGTTGCGGTGATCCGCTTGACCAACAACGGTTCCGCAGCGGTGAACGGGTGGAATGTAAGCTGGCTCTTTCCCGAAGGTGTGACACGCACCAGCGGTTGGAACGCCACAGTCACCGGCAACAATCCTTATTCGGCAACAGGGCTGAGTTGGAACAGCGTGATCCAGCCGGGCCAGACGGTGGAATTTGGAATGCAAGGCAGCAAACCCGACGGAACTGCTGCGCCTGTACCCACTGTCACCGGGGACGTGTGTATCTGATTCCCAGAGCATGGCCCGGCCTCCGGTCGGGCCTTTTTTTGCCAAACCTGTTTTGGCGCAATTACCGAGGAGAAGGACATCATGAAATGTTTAAGTAACACGCATTGCCCATCGAAGTGGCTCGCTGTATTGCCGCTGGCAATTGCAGCGGCTGGCGTGAGTGCACATGGGTTGATGGTAGATCCGCCCGCCCGCAATGCGGTGTGTGGATTGAATGAAAAGCCGGACCAGGCGAGTACCCAGGCGTGTGTGGATGCATTCGCAAACGACCCGCAGGGCGGTTATTCCTTTATGAGTGTACTGACCCACGATGTAGGGCGCGCTGGCGTAACGCCATTGCCCTCAAATGTCTGCGGATTTGACAGCGAGGTTTGGAATGGCGGTGCCACGCCGTGGGATGTGGCAACCCAATGGCCAACACAACCTGCGACCGCGGGCCCGGTCGACATCACCTGGAATATTTCCTGGGGCCCGCATTTTGATGACACTGAAGAATTCCGCTACTGGATTACCAAACCCGAGTTTGTGTTTGACCCAGCCAAACCGCTCACCTGGGCCGACTTTGAAGAGACGGCGTTTTGTGTACTGAATTACGATGACAAAAACCCGTCAGCTAACCCGGCGGTCATCGCCGATAAAGCGGCGCAAACGTTTACCACCCAATGCGATCTGCCGGCGCGCTCCGGACACCACGTGGTTTACGGTGAATGGGGACGAAATTACTTTACCTATGAGCGTTTTCACGGCTGCATTGACATGGCCTTCGGCAATGGCCCGACGCCGCCTGTTGCGAATGCGCAAGCACTGACCACCAACGCCAACCAAACGTTGGCGATCACGCTGAGCGGCCAGGATGCCGATGGTCAGGTAGTGGATTTCAATGTGGTGAGCGCGCCGGCCTCGGGCAGTCTATCGGGCGCCGGCGCGGATCGGGTATATTCCCCCGCGGTGGATTTTGCGGGCACAGACAGCTTTGCGTTTGTTGCCATCGATAACGACGGGCAATCTTCTGCGCCGGCCACCGTTGCCATTACGGTGAAAGGCAGTAATCAGGCACCCGTTGCCGTCATCGGTGCTGACATCAACGGTTTGAATGTGATGTTGCATGCCCACGACTCAACCGACCCAGACAATGATGCGCTAACGTTTGATTGGGATCTGGGTGATGGCAACCTGGCGAGCGGTCCGCACGTGAATCATACCTATGCCGTGGCCGGCAGTTACCCGGTGGTGTTAACAGCGTCCGATGGCACGGCCAGTTCAACGGCCACGCAAACCATCAGTGTCAGCTCGGCACCGCCTGCCAATGGAGTGACCTGTGAGCATGTGATCAATAATGAATGGAACACTGGATTTGTGGCATCGGTTCGCTTAACCAATCACGGTTCGGCGCCGGTCAGTGATTGGTCTGTGAACTGGGCCTACCCCGCCGGCATCAGCCGAACCAGCGGTTGGAACGCGACGGTGACCGGCACCAATCCTTATACGGCAACCAGTGTGGGATGGAACAATAGCGTACCGCCGGGACAAACCGTGGAGTTTGGCATTCAGGCCAGCAAACCCGCAGGCGCCAGCGTGCCCGCGGTAGTGGTGTCGGGGGCAGTGTGTGAATAAACTTGTTTGAAACTGCACCTATTTTCTCGTTAACGCTGTCTCAGCGTGTTGATGCCCGGCCGTGAGCCGGGCTTTTTAGCGTCCGGTCTCAAAAAGGTGCCAGCACCTAAGTCTGATTTTGCGTTTCTGTTCTAATAGCGCGGTTGCTGTGCTCTCCACGTTAACAGTTGATGCATTAGCGACAAATTGCCCACATTTTATAATGATTAATGGCGCCTTGTTGAACATAAAAAGTATGAGTGTCGGGCATCACAATCCTACCCGGTTCATACGCGCCATCGTCGGAATTTTTCTATAATTCAGTCCCCGATAAACCTATGGATGGGTTTGCTATGTCGCTGGCTGTGTATCCCATGGTTGTGCCGGGTGTGGCTGAAAGTCACCGGGCGCAATGTCTTGAAAGTTTGCAACAGGCGGGAGTGAGCGTTTGCACTCAGCCATTTCCCTTGAGTCCCTGTCTGGTGGTGGCTTCGGAGTCGTGCAGCGATGAGCCCGACGTCATTCCGCCGGGTGTTGGCTTAAATTGTCTATTGTGGTTTGGCGCGCCAACCGAAAAATTCTGGCGCCTTGCTTGCCGGTGTAGCTTGTGGCTATTGTGGGACGAGCGGCAGGCCTCGCCCGTGCACCCATTAAGAGAAAAGTTGCAAGCGTTGACATCAGCGCAAGCCAATATCGAGCGTGCGCTCGACGCCCAGGGGCTGGTGGCTCAATCGGCCAGTATGCGACAGGTGCTGTTCCACCTGTACACGGCTGCCCGGCGGGGGGTGGATGTGTTGCTGCAGGGCGAAAGCGGTACCGGCAAGGAGCAGTTGGCCCGGCTGTATCACCAATTCCGTCGATGCGACGGTGATCTTGCGACGCTGGATTGTACCACCCTGGATGAAGGGCTGGCCGGCAGCGAACTCTTTGGCCATGAACGCGGCGCATTCACCAGTGCCCACCGCAGCCGCGACGGCGTGATTGCCGATGCAGACAATGGCACCTTGTTCCTGGATGAAATTGGCGATCTGCCGCTGGCGATTCAACCCAAATTATTGCGCACAATCCAGGAGCGGCAATACCGTCGGGTGGGCGGCAATCAATGGATGACCTCAACCTTTGGTCTTGTGTGTGCGAGCCACGTGGCATTGGAAAGCGCGGTAGATGCCGGCAATTTCCGATTGGATCTGTATCACCGCATTGCGGCTTGTGTGATTATGGTGCCGCCGCTGCGCGAACGGGTGGAAGATATTGTGCCGTTGGCGGAGCATTATTTTGCCAGTCGATGCGGCGATGGCGTGTCGCTCAGTGGGCCCCTGCGGCAATGGTTGTGTCAATATCATTACCCCGGCAACGTGCGTGAACTCTATCAGCGCTTACGTTTGATTCAGCCTGAAGCCGGTGCCGCGCAGGCGTGTCTTTCCGATATGGTTATGCCCTGTAGCATTCCGGAGCGCAGCGCAACCGGCGATAACTGGATTCATCAGAGTGTCAGTGCCGGGCTTGGGCTGGACGCAATTAAAGAGCGTGCTACGCGCGAGGCCAAAGCCAGCGCCCTGCGATTGTGTGATGACAGCTGCAAGCAGGCGGCACAATTATTGGGTGTGAGTGAACGCACGCTGCAGTTGTATAAATCAGAATTATCTGGCTGAAAATCATGCATAAAAAGGCTGTATAAAACAGGTGGTAAGAAAAAGCCTGCGCACAGCGCAGGCTGGTAAAGATACGAACAGGCGATCAGGCCGCCTGATTCTGAATGCGCGATTTAAGCAGTTTGGCGGGCGCTGTACTGTTCACCTGACCACCCTCCGGCACCGAGGCCAGATTGACACCAGTGGCGGCCCGATAGGCGTGCAGGTAGCGTTGGATTTTTGTGCGCCAGTGGTTGGCCCAGTTGGCCGCGTTGGCATCCACCACGGTATCGGTATCGGACCAATTGCCAAAGCGGATGCTCAGCAACAGCTGCTCGCCGGTCACCGCCAGCTCGCGGAAGTGATTGGTAGACAGGTCGCCCCAACCCTGCAATTTACGCATCACATCCACGCGATCCATCCAGGGTTCGGGTTGCGGCACCATCGGGCGGGTATTCAGAAATTCGCGCATTTCCGGCCGCGCTAACAGCCATTGGCAAATCAGCATTTCCTTGCGCAAGGTCCGTGGCAGATCACCGTATTGGTTGTGCATGCCTTCTGCCAGCAACATGTGGACTTCGCGCAATGCATGCAGCACGGGGAAGGCATCCGCCACATAACGTTGGTCGTCTACCTGCAAGAAGTAGCGCGAGCAGGTCCACAGCAATTGATGGAAGGCCTGCAAAAAACGCGAACGACTGTCAGCCGAATGCAGGGGCGGCACGGCTTTGCCTTCGATACTGAAACCGTAGTGGTGATCGTATTCGTAGGCGCGGCGCGCAAGCCCCAGGCGTGAGCCTTCTTTCTGAATAAAGCCCCACATCAGATTGTTGAGTCGACGCAGCGGATCAAGATTCAGGTTGGCCAGTGGGTCTGCCGTTTTCAATGCGCGGTTCTGAAACCTGAGCGCAATGGCGTTGATGGATTGCATCAGGCCCGACTCTTCTACCCAGTAACTCCAGATCAGTTCGCAGGGCGTGATATAGCGCACCGCATCCAGTGCGATCGTCACTTCAGTGTCGGTCAGGCACGGGTTGGTTTCAATGGCGGTATCCTGCATGCGGCGCAATACCCGTTCCATGTAGGGCAACACTTTGTAATCCTGATGCTCCACCATGTACTGCCGGTACGCAGAGCCTTTGGCATCGTCGAATTGCGACCAGTCCACTTTGCCTTTGGCCAGGTTGGCAATATAGCACTCAATGGTTTTGTCGATGATTTCATAACTCTGGGTGCCGCGACCACACAAGTCATCTACCAGTGCCGGGCAACGTTCCACAATTTCGTCGTCGTGGCAGAGGGACTCCAGGTGTTTGGCCACCTTGTTGTATTGCAATTGATCACTCACGTGTTCGATGTATTTCCATAGCACCTGATCGGTGGTTTGGGGGATTTCCGGGGTGCCACCGTAAACCGGTCTGGGGCTGGTGATGGGCGCTTGCGTCATCGCGTCGGCGGCTGCCAGTGTCAGCTCCAGTGTGCTGCCGCCTTTCAGGCTGACACTTTCTCGTCGGGCCAGCTCGCGGAAATCCGAACCGCGGATCGATACGCTGAGCACGCCATCTCCCGATTTCGGGGCGTGTTGCTTAATCAGTTCATCGGCGTTGAATTCAAACTCTGCCCGGCCTTTTTTGGCGTCGCAGGTTTCAACCACCAGATCGTCGTCGTCGGTTATCAAGTGCAGATCGAGCGGGACTTTATCGGTAAAGAGTCCGCCATCCTGGCGCTTGAGGTGTACCGTTAGCTTGGTTGAGTTGGCTTTGCTCATCGTTCACCTCCTGTTGGTGATGGATGCATTGAGGGAAGAAAAATACCCGCAGGGGACTTGGCGCCCGCCAGGTAAGTGAGGGGGTGATTGGAAAAACCGGCAAACTGATCCGTGTGCTTGGGTGAGCTGGCCCAGTAGTTCAGTGCCTGGTCCAATAGCATGGCTTCGCGCTCGGCCGACACGGCATTTTCCAGCCGTGCTAAACCAAGCAATGCAAATACCCGGGTTGGCCGCCAGTGGCGGATGATGCGCGGATAGCGTAAAAACTGTTGCAAGGGCGCGCGTAACCGCACGGGGTTGACCTGCCCGGTATCAAACAAACTGAGCCACGGCTGGCCGTTTACCTGCAGCGTTTGCAGTTGTTCAATAAACCAGGGCATGGCGGCCAACAATTGCTCGGCGTTTTTGCGCGAAATCGCCGTGGCGTCGTCCAGCGGATAAACCCGCAGCCAGTGTTGCTCAAGGCGCTTGAAGTGATCGCTGCCAAACAATGCGTAGCCTAAACGACAACTGAGCATCACCCGCAACCAGGGCCAGGGGTGCGGATCGTCGAGACCGGTCATTTTAAGTACGAAGGGTTTGGGCAGGCTCATCACTGAAATCAGACCGGTGGTGGCAGCACAGCCGAGCTTTGCCAGGGCCCAGACATCGGCAATGATCTCCGAGCGCCAGCGCGTCCAGTGATCCTTGGTGGGATGCTGACCCCGGCTTAATTGTTCGCCGAACAACTGCACCAGGTTCAGCAAGGCCGCGCCCTGGTGGCCGACTTCGTGGTAAAGCGACGCCGCGATACCGGCACCCACCATCCGTTCGCGCGGAATGCGGATGATCGACACCGGATTCTCTTCACCACTGGGCAGGCGCGTGCGCACCCGTCGGATAGCCGCACCATGGCCGCGATCGAGATAGCAAATCATCGCTGGCAATGCCAGGGTTGCGTTGGCTAGTTGAAGAGCATCCTTGGCGGCTACATCGAGCCCACCCAGCCAGGCACCGTAAGTGGCTTCTGAGCGCTGGTTAAGGGCATCGGCAAAAATGTCCAGCTCCGACAGCACCAGGTTGTACTTCACTTTCAGCGTGCTGTATTCGCGCATCAGTTGATCCGGCGAAAACAGATCGCTATTGGCGCGCCGGATAAACAGCTCAAGCGCTTGCGCAACGCGTTTCAGGCCCTGGCCGATATGGTGATCCAGGCGTTGAACCACCCAGGCTCCCGGGCTGGCAGCGGTACTCATGGGCATGGCGTGGCCGAGTTTCACCACTTTCCGTGCCCGGTGCAGTAGCCCTTGAGCATCCTCGGCCAGCAGTTGATGGCTGCTCGTGCTCATGGTCAGACTCCGCTGATAATCAGGTGCCTGCCTGCGCGCCGGACCTGACCGCCGGTGGTTGGAGCCGCCGACAAAAACACCTTGCGGGCCAACGCCGGCGTAATGGTTTGTCCGCGCGCTTTGGCGTTGACCAGCGCACGTGTGCCCTTGTGCATGGCATTGGCCAGTCGGTTCGCGGTCTCATAATCCAACTCGAGTTCGCGGCTGCTGAAATAGCGGTGGCCGGCACGGGTTGCGGTGTTGACGGCGGCACCGATGGCGGGTGTCAGTAAATCCGAGGCGCCGAGTTTTTTGGCTAACAAGCTTGCGCCCAGTCCGAGTGCCGAACCCAGGTCGCTGCCCACCCGGCTGTCACGCCAGCCGCCTTTATAGCGCGACTTGAGTGCGTTTTTCGCCATGGAAAGTAACTTGAATTCGAGTTCCTCTTCGCTGGTGGCTTGCATGAGTGCCTGCGCCGGGTCGTCATGTTCGAATTCAGTATCCGTTTCGAATTCGAATTCATCGTCGAACTCGTCCATTTCAAACTCGGAGAATGGGTGGTTATCAACGCGAGTGCGGTTAATGGCGTGCATGGTAATCTCCTGGTCCTTGGGTTGTGTCTGGTGTGTATAACGCGCTTTGGTGTAGCAATTGTGCGAGTTGTGATAACAACGGCGTGGGCTTATCGGCACGCTTGCGCGCGAGGACGCGCGCAAGTTTTTTCGACCATTCCAGCGCAGTCGGTTCGATTGCCGGGCTTTCGCCCAGCAATCTGAGCCGGATCAGTTGCGCGGCTGTTACCAGTGCCGGTTCATCAAGCTGACTGCTGCCCTGGCGCACCTGTTGATGCAGTTCAATCAGGACCGGCGCAATCTCTGCTAAGGACTGATTGAACGACTGCCGGTTGAGCCAGTGGGCAAAGTCATCGGTAACGGGCTCGCTCGCTGGTGCGGAAACAGGTGCGGATTCCGGCACTCCCGCGTTAGTCAGGTCGACGTCGTGCATGGTGTTACCCGCCATAAACGTTCTGCAAAATGATGCGGTTGCCCTTGCGGTACCAACGACCGGACTGGCCGCCAGCGCCACCACCTCGGCGGTTGATTTGTGCCAGGGCCATCTTCACGCTTTGCTTGGCTGCCTGTGGTGCCGGTGCTGAACGCTGCAACTGCTCGGCATTTTTGGCGGCGACTTTCGCCAACTGCACAATTTTCTTGGCGGTTTCAAGTTCGGCATCTTCCGGGCTCAGACCTTCCAGTTCCATCTCAAACAGACTGGACGCAAAGCTGCCCAGTTTGCCGCCAATAGCGCCGCCTATGCCCGGTGCCACCATATTGCCGACGGCGGCGCCCACTGTGGGCAAGGCTTTTTTTGCAATGCCCTTGAGTGCGCCTGTGACCATGCGACCGGTTTTGGACTTCAGGAATTTGCCCGCACGTTTCACCAGCTTGCCAAAAAAGTAATCCAGCTCTTGTTCGGAGCCGGCGCTCAGGAGTTCGTAGGCAAGTTCCAGTTCGTCGGCAGATTCAAAATCCTGCTCGTCGTCCCAGCCGCCTTCGTAATCCATTTCAAAATCCAGTTCGTCATCGAGTTCCCACATTGCATTTATCTCCTTGGGTGTAATAGGGTGAAGGGGATAAATCACAATGTGTGCCAACTTGTATGTATTTGATTTTGTTGGATTTACTGATTTTATAGCGTGCGCGCGCGCGAAGATGGTTTCGGCGACGGGTAAAAAAACGAACCAGACTTCGCTTGGCGCTGCACGCTATAGATGGGCTTGGCGCTGCGCGCTATGGATGGGATGAACAGGAAGAGGCAGAATGGGCTTACCAAAAGGGTTGCAGTTTTTTTTGTTAGCGCTGCTGGCGATGCCAATGGTCGGGACTCAAGCACAGACTGCGGTAACGGCGGAGCACTGGGTAGATAGCTGCGCAGACTGGGACGCGTGGGATAAACCGGGTCCGCCGTTCCGGGTATTGGGTAACACTTACTACGTAGGTACCTGCGGCATTGCTGCCATATTGATTACCGGCGATGCCGGGCATGTGCTGATCGACAGCGGTACTGACCGGGGCGCCGTGATTGTGCGCGACAATATTGCCCGGCTCGGATTTTCGCTGTCGGATGTGAAAATCCTATTGCACAGCCATGAGCATATTGACCATGTAGGCGGTATGGCCAGCTTGCAATCGCTTTCGGGTGCAACGCTCTATGCGTCGCCTGCTGCCGCCGCAGTAATGCGCAATGGTACCGCAGGCGAGGACGACCCGCAGGCGGGCGCGCTGGCGTCTTTCCCGGTGGCGCGCGTTGGCGGTCTGGTGAACGACGGCGATCAGATTGCGCTGGGCAATCTGCGTTTAACGGCCTACGCCACACCGGGCCACACGCCCGGAGCCTTGAGTTGGCAATGGCGCGCGTGCGAAGAGGACCGGTGTACGACGCTGGTGTACGCCGACAGTCTTTCGCCGGTCAGCGCCGAGGGGTATCGCTTCAATGCACACCCTGAATACCTGCAAGCCTACCGGCTTGGGTTGGCAACACTTGCCGACCTCGAATGCGATTTGTTGTTAACGCCGCATCCCTCCGCCAGTCAAATGCGGCAGAGACTGAGTGAGCGGCAATCTTTGGCAGTGCCCGACGCTTGCCGGCAGTATGCCACTGGCATCAGCGCCCGGCTCGCGCAGCGGCTGGCTAGCGAAGCTGACTGATGGCACTTGTAACCGCGTGCCGGATTGGACGCCAGCTACCTTGCCAAGGCTGCAGCAGCCCGCGGGCTTGATCGACGATCTAACCGGCCTGCGTTGCAGGTTTGGCTGGCACAGGCGTGCCACTCGGGCGGCCGCCAGCCTTGTCATCTTTTTGCACATTGTTGCGTTTTAGTTCCACAAATTGAACTTTCTTAACCCATCTTGACTCTTACTGTGGCTATAGTCAGGCGCCCATGATGGGCCGGGTAAAATTTAAAAGTGGAACAACTATGTTGGCAGAAAAATCTATTAAGGGTGCGTTGAAGGCACTGACATTTATTTCGGTGTTGAGTTTGTTGGTCGGTTGTCTGAACGATGACGACGATGACAGTAGCGACTCGACCAGCTATGGCACGGTTCAGTTTTACAATGCCAGTAGCAATTCTTCCTCGACGCGTTTTTTAATCGATGCCAGTCTCAAGTCTGTAGTGAGTTTTGGTGATGCCTCATCCCGCATTTCTCTGGAGCCAGAAACCTATGAGATCTCCATTGAAAGAACCAATGTGGATAATGCCAGTGACTATGTGGAATTGTTGTCCCAGGAAGTGACCATTGCCAATGGCACAAACCGGTTGTTTGTTATGTCGGGTGAGTTTTCAGCACCCACATTAACAGAGTACTCATTTGACCCCGAAGATGATTTGGAATCGGATGAATTGGCCTTGATGGGATTTAATCTCACCAGTGAATACGCCCAGCTTGAAATTTATTATGGACCAACCGATGGCGATCAGACATCGGCGACTTTGTTGGCCACTCTGGGCAATCAGGCGCAGTCTGAATTTGTCGCGCTGGACGCTGATGATTACTTGTTTTATGTGGTGGACGCCGACAGTGGCGATACCCTTTTAACAACCAAGTCTGTGCCCTTTACCGGTGGTTACAACTATTTTGTCATCGTGCGCGATGATGTGGTTAACGGCGGTATCTCATTGGATCAGATGTCCAGCTCTACGTTCGTTTACAACTATCCCAATCCGGAGGCGAATGCCCAGGTCCGGGCTTACCAGTCCATCGACAATCTGAATGCGGTGGATTTGACGCTGGCGGGAGCAGGCGAGGATTTTGCTGAAAACGCGCTGGCGATCGACACCCTGTCTGAATTTATTACCCTGCCGTATGGGGATTATCTGATGCGCCTCTCGGCCGCGGGCAATCCCGATGAAACCCATTTGCAGAATAAACTGGTGTCACTCCAGCCGGGCGCCGCAAAAAACGTCCTGTTTTATCGCAACAGCAACGCTGCGGTCGCAGCCCTGGTGTATAGCCAGGACATGCGCGCAAGGGTGTATGAGCACGATATCAATCTGGTCAGCCTGTCGGACATACGGGATGCAGACGGCGATCGGTATCTGTTGCGAGCCTATTTTGTGAACGAAGAGAAGGGTGAAACCAAAGAAACGGCTTCTCAGGTGGTCACGGGCATCGAGTTTGCCAGCGTTGAAAACTTTACCCTGGTCACGGGTAATTATGCGGTTTATCTGATGTACACCGATGAGGATAACCAGGAACACCTGGCGGCCGAGAAAACCCAGTTAAACCTGGAAGCCAGCACCAACTACCAATTGATACTGGAGCCGGACGAGACTGTCTACACGGGTTATCGCCTGTCGGTCTTGCACTGATCCGGTGGCGCCTACCGGCGCCGGCTGCGCCCGGCGCCTGTTGGCAGGGTGTAGGTCAGGGCGGACCTTGCCCTTTTCCGACCGGCAGGTCATGGCCGTTTCGGCCTGAAAGCCCGGTTTGCCGCACCTGCGAGCCGATTAGGCTCGACTTGCCAGTTGAAGCCATTACAATGGCCCATTCCGCCGATTGGCGTGTCAGTAATGATTGGGATAGATGATGAGTTGGTTAAAAAACAGGCTGCTTGCCTTGGGAACGCTGGCTGTGGCGACGGCCATGGTGTTGTCGGGGTGTTTGGGTGATGACAACAATAACCGGAATTCCAGCTCGGGTGTTTTTGGCCGCGTGCAGTTCTATAACGCGGTGGCGGATAGCCCAAAGGTCATGTTTGAGTTGCCCGATGGCCGGTTAGTCGGCAATGGTCAGCGCGAGGACTGGAATGTGGTTGCCGGTTATGGCCGGGGCAGTCAGCGTTTGGCGATTACGCCGAATGAGTACAGTCTGAATGTATACCGGCTCGGAGCTGTTTCAGGCGAATACGATCAACTTTTGTTGAACCAGCCACTGACCGTAGTGGATGGCGTGCATCAGTTTATTGTAATGACTGGCGATTTCAGTGCACCTGCCCTGAAGACATTTACCTATTCGACCAACACTGACCGCGATGCGTTGAATTTTGATTTACGGGTGCTCAATTTTACCTCGGACTATGCCCAAATCGAGGTGTTATACGGGGCGGAAGGTGGCGCGCTGGAAGATGCGACCTTGCACGCCACTATCAGTCAAACGGAGGCCTCCGAGTTTGAAGAGCTGGGTGAAGGTCGCTACACCCTGTATGTGGTGGATGCAGACACCGGTAATCTGCTGCTGACCACGGAGCCCATGTCTTTTGTCCGCAATAATACCTATTTTGTCAGTGTGCGCGATGATCTTGCGACAGGTGGTGTGATTGTCGATCAGCTCAATGCCAGCGGGTTTGTGTACAGCTACGGCGTGCCCCAAACCCAGGGGCAGGTGCGGATCTATCACTCTCTGGAAGATATTGGCTCGGTTGATGTGGCGTTGGTGGGCGATCAGGATGAAGCCACAATCCCCAATGCAGCCGCAGATCAGTTTTCTCCTGCTGTTGCACTGGAGGCGGGGACTTATTCGTTGACCATCACTGCCAGCGGCGCCAGCGACAGCATCATCGAAGATGTAAACGTGGCGGTTCCAGCGGGTCAAGGGCGTGATCTGGCGACGCTTCGCTATGATGGCGAAGTGAAAGTGTTGAGCTATGTGCGTGAATTGCTGACCAATGCCTACGAGAGTCAGGTCAATATCATGAACCTGGCCGATGTGCGGGATGACGAGGATGAACCCGAGCTTCTGAAATTTTATCTGGTGCCTTCGGACAGCTATACCGGCGATCCTGCAGTGGATAAGCCATTGGGTATTGGCTTAACAAAAATGTCCACCGGCACCGTGGTGAATGCCACGCTGACACCGGATGACTACTACGTTTATGTGGCTTATGAAGTTACTGAAACCGTGGGTGATACTACCACCACCGTCGATGTCGATTTGATCGACGGGCAAATGATCAGCATTGTGTCGGGGGTTAATAATCAATTAATTTTTGAGCCCGATTCTACCCAGCCAAGCGGATATCGATTAACGCTTTACTGAGTAGAATAAAATGGGGCCAAAGGCCCCATTTTTTTGCCAGGTTATATGGGCGAGCCCGGTGGCATGGCCGCTTTTTTCAGTTTGTCATTGGTCGGCATTTGTGAGGCCGCTTTTTCTGCCCAGCGTTTAAGGTATTGATGCCTTGGCTCCTTGCGCCACTGGGTGTTATCCAGCGTGTGCTGTGCAAACCCTTTAAGCGCGGCAAATACCTCAGGTGCCAGGACATCATCGGTCATCATGTGACTGAGGTGCGTGAACAATGCGAGTTGATTGCGCCACTGCAGAGTGCTTGCTTCAGTATTGGTTGCGGGCTGATTCAATGTCAGCCAGATCTGATTCAGCAGCGCGCCGGTTGTCAGGGGATGTTGGTCATGGGTCGCCTGCCATTCCAGTCGGGCCAGTCGCTCGGGGGCCAATAATATAGCGTAAGTGTGTCGGACACTGGCTTCTGCCATGCTGACGGGGTCGAGTAATGCGCCGGTAAAGCCCTGAGTGCTTTCCCGGGTTTTTTCGTGGCCGTAGGCTTTGGGTGGGATATGTTTGATCACCTGGTCAGGCAGTTGCAGAAAGGCCGGGCTCAGGGTGGCCAGTAATTGATTCAGTGCGCGCGACTGGTCGGCCGCGGCGACCGGGGTAAACTGCAGCTCGCCGGCCTGGCCTTTTACCCCATAGTTGTAGTGGTAGCCGCCCAGCCATTTACCGGCCGCTTCGGCCTGGTAGCGATGGAAGTAATACACCGGCACCAGAATTTCTTCCAGATCGGAATAGGCCCGCCCGCTGGCCAGCGATTGTGCGCCAAAGTTTGCCAGCGCATGGGCGCGCAGTGCCATAACGTCGGACAGTGCGACGGCGGCGTCGGCGCCATTGTCCCAGAGACTCGCCGTGGCGTGGAAATCAGACGCCGCGCGGCTGTCGGGGTCGGAAATAAAATCAAAGCCCAGGGCACGCGATTGGTCGATAAAGGCCAACCGGGCCCGATCATCGGCAAAATCGCCATAGCCGTATTGGATGACGCGCTTGTCCCACTCGCCTATACCCTCGGCGTAGGCGTGAGTCAGTGATACCTGATTATTTTCCAGCGCGAGCAACGGGTGCGGGTAATCCATGACCGAAGCCCGGTCTTTTGGGCTGGCGGCAAAGTTATGGGCGATGCCCAGTGTGTGGCCGATTTCGTGCGCCGACAATTGCCGGATGCGTGCCAGCGCCATGGCAGAGAGTGGCGCGGTGTCGGCATTGTCATCGTTAAACGGCGAGGTCATGCCCTGTGCGATCAGATAGTCCTGGCGGACGCGCAAGGAACCCAGGGTTACGTGGCCCTTGATGATTTCACCGGTGCGGGGGTCGGTCAGCCCGTAGCCATAGGACCAGCCGCGGGTGGCGCGGTGCACCCACTGGATGACGTTGTAGCGCACATCCAGAGGATCGGCATCGGCCGGCAGTACCCGGATCTGAAACGCGTCTTTGTAACCGGCCGCTTCAAACGCCTGGTTCCACCAGCGCCCGCCTTCCAGCAGTGCGGTGCGCACGGGCTCGGGCGTGCCCGGATCAAGATAATAAATGATGGGCTCAACAGCTTCGCTGAGGGCGGCACCCGGGTCTTTTTTCTGCAACCGGTGCCGGGGAATGTAGCGTCGGGTCATGTCCTGTTCGATGGCGACGCCGTAATCCTTGAAATCAAACGCCCAAAAACCGCTCTGCGGATGAAACGCGCGTGGGCTGAAATCACTGTCGGGCAAGGCCACAAAACTGTGGTGCATGCGCAAGCTGATGGCGTGCGGATCGGCGGCGACCTGGCGCACAAACTCGCCCGGGTTGTCACCGGTAAAGGTGACCGTGGCTTCAATTTCTGTGTTGCGTGGGAAGGCTTTGGTGCGGGCCGGGTAGATGGCTGAACGGCTGGCGTCGAGGCTGTAATCGCCCTGTTTGGTTTGCTGCAGGCGCCGGCTCACGCCGTGGCTGTCGCGGGTGGCAAATCCGGTGGCATCCACGAGTACCCGGTCAGACTCGCGGGCCACCACGGGAAAGCCCCACAGCACCGCATCGGCGAAGGCTTCGGACACCGAGCGCTGTTCCAGCTGGTTTTCCGTTTCTGCGCGATAGTGGGTATTGCGCTGGCGCAGCAGGACCTTGTCGCCGGCGTCGTCAAACCGCACCAGCTTGGTGTTCAGCCCCATCAATTGGCCGCGATCCAGCCCGACATCGTTGGACCCCAGGCCTTGTGGCAAGCTGAAATAGTAAATGTATTCCTGCTGATCCAGCGGGATGGTGAGGTAGAGCTTGCCGGTATCCGGCGCATAATCTAATGGCAACAAACCTGCCTGATGCTGCATGCCTTGTGTGAAGCTGCGGATATCGGTGCCGGTGGCGCCTGGCTGGCAGGCGCCGAGTAACAGACCTGCCAGCAGGCAGGCGCAGAGTGCGATACGGCGAGACAACATGGTGCGAGGTCCTTTGTTGGGATTGTATACAGTTCTCTATATAGACCGCTGAGTCGACCCAGCCCTCAATGGCTTGATCTGGGTCATATGCCCGGGGCTGCGCCGGTTGCACAATGGCATGCTCAATGGGAGACCCGGAACATGATCAATAATTTCAGCGATTTGCTGGCCATTGCCGCCACACAGCCCGATGCACAGCGGCTGTTGCTATTGTTTGCCAATGCCGAAGTGGAAGACCACGATAACGCGGAAATCCGCGGCACGCTTTCGCCGGTGATGTGTGTGGATAAGCTGCCCGCGCAGCTGACGGATTTCAGTACCCTGGTTAAGGAAGCGGATGGCGTTTCCACCGGCTGGAATATGGTGTTTGTGGCGGGACTGGCCGGCAAGGGCAAGGTGCCGCCCACCGAAAAAGACGCCGAGCCCTACCTCAATCAGATGACCAGTGATTTGCGCACCGGTCAGGACCTGTCGCGTTATCTGGTGTTTGACCGGGACGAGCAGCTGGTGAGCTTTGGCTGATACGTAAAGTTTATCGACAAACCCGTCTGCGCACTGCATGGCAACGGCGCACGCGCTCGGGCGGAGCGGGTGATTCTGTCGGATATTCTTACACAGTCGTGCAAAGGCTTTACTTAACCTATTGATTCTCATGGCTTATTTATATTGGCGCGGAAATTGCCCTCAGTAGTTGCTGAATAGTGGCAAAGGCAGTGATTGCCGAAATCCGTTTAAAGGGAATCAATTGAATATGTTTACGCATTGTCTGCGGTTGTTAGTGGCCGGTTTCAGTTTGGTGCTGGCGGCTCAGGCTGGTGCTTATCAGATTACCACCGATCAGGGCGCTGTGGATGTGGGCGGTCTGGATATCCTGAAAGGGCAGATGCAAAAGTCAGGCAATGCCAACCCGGCGACCGAAGAAGCCTGGGCTGAGGGCGTTCTGGGGCTGGATCTGGATTTCGGCAATGTGAAAACCGAAACGGTCGACTATTACATGACCGATGCCAATAACATTATTGCCTTTGCACTGGCGAGCGACCCGGGTTTCTACATCATCAAAAACGCCAAATGGTTTGCCTTGTTCGAGAACACGGCGTCGCTGGGATGGGGTGTCGTTGATATTGGTGCCTTAAGCGCAGGCTTCAACCTGAAATACAACTGCGACAACTGCTCCTACACCATCAGTCATGTGACCGAATTCAACAGCTGGCAAACCAGTGTGTCGGAGCCGGGCAGCGCCTTGTTGATGCTCTTGGGTGTCATCGGGCTGTGGGCAGGCCGGCGGCAACAGCGCGCCTGAACGCCATAATCTGAGTTTTGAAAAGCCGGCCCAGTGCCGGCTTTTTTTGTTTGGGTGTCCGCTGATCCTGGCGTGATGTTCATGAGATTTTCGGCGAGCAAAAGCCTTGTATTTGGGGCCCTCGGCCTTGACCATGTGGGCTTTACCAAACTGTATTCAGGAAGCTCAGGTGCATGTAACTGGTTGGTTTGACTCCCACTGCCATCTCGATCTCGACCCGCTGGCGGCCGGTGCCAGCGGCTATTGGCAGCAGGCAAGGGCTGCGGGCGTGATGCGTGTGCTGATCCCGAGCGTGGCGCCGGATCATTGGCGTGCAACCCAAGCGCTCGCGCAGCAATTGCCCGGTGCGCGTTATGCGTTGGGCATTCATCCCTGGTGGTTGGATGGGCTGGAGGGCCCGCCGGAACGTTGGGCTGCGCCTTTGGCTGAGGCTTTGTCTGACGGGGCCGTCGCGTTGGGTGAATGCGGACTGGACGGCGCGCGGGCGATGCCGCTTTCGCAACAGCTGCCATGGCTGGAGATGCAATTGGCCGTAGCGGAGCAGCGTAAACTGCCCGTTGTCCTGCATGCGCACAAGGCCCATAACGAATTAATCCGCGCGCTCAATGGTTACCCTGGCGTGCGCGGGCTGGTGCATGGTTTCAGTGGCAGTCGCGCACAGGCCGACGACTTTTTATCGCGTGGTTTTTTATTGGGTATTGGCGGCGTGGTGACCTACGAGCGCGCGCGCAAAACCCGGGCAACGGTCAAAACCTTACCGGCAGGTAGTTTTTTATTGGAAACAGATGCGCCTTCCATGCCGCTGGCGGGTTTTCAGGGCGAGCCGAATAAACCGGCGCAGTTGGTGCGGGTCGCCGATTGTGTGGCTCAATTGCGGGGCGAGTCACTGGCCGCGCTTCACGCCGCGGTGATCGCGGCGGAAGTCAGCTTGTTCGGTAGCCATCAGGCCGGTGCACAGGTCCCGGCGTAAAGACTTACTTGCGGATACCTTCCACATTCAGCCACAGCTTAACGGTTTCGCTGGCCGGGCCGAGGTTGTAGGTGTAGCCCCATTCGCTCGGTTTGATGGTGATTTCGCCGGAAAAACCCACCCGGTAGCCACCCCATGGGTCTTTGCCTTCGCCCACTTTGGTCACCGCAATGGTGATGGGCTTGGTGGCGCCATTCATGGTCAGGTTACCGTTGAGATCGAAGCCACCGTCTTTTGTCACGTTGGTGATGCCGGTGCTTTCAAACACGGCCTGCTTGTTCTTGTCGGTATTCAGGAAGTCGCTCGAGCGGATGTGTTTGTCGCGTTCGGCGTGATTGGAATCAATGCTGGCCATGTCGATGGTGACGTTGATTTTGGATGCTTCGGGCTTGGCGGCATCGTAGGAAAAGTCGCCGGAAAACGTGTTGAAGCGGCCGGTGAGCCAACTGTATCCCAGGTGCTGGATCGCAAAGTTCACGCTGGCGTGGGCACCTTTGGTGTCGATGACATAGTCAGCCGCCTGCGCGGGCAGGGTAGCTAAGGCCAGAGCCGCAGTGCAGGAGAGTCCGAGGGCAATTTTTTTAACGGCGTTCATTGTGTTCTCCGGTTTGAGTGAAAGGTAACATGCGGGCCAAGGTTAAATCCCGCGCGATAAAATGGTGGTACAGGGCCGCCAGACCATGGCCTGCGGCCAGTAAGATCAAACCCCAGGCAGCCCATTCGTGCAGCTCGCCCAGTAAGTCCACGCTGTCGCTGCCAAGCGTCAACAAAGATGGCAGGGTGGCGAGCTCAAAAAAATCCGCGCCACTGCCATCGGCGCCGGTAATCAGGTAACCGCTGACTGCCATAAACAACAACAGCAGGTAGAGCATAATTTTGCTGGCGCTGGCACCGGCGCGTGTGACCCGGCTGCCTTCCAGCGGGGGTGATCCGTTTTGTACGGCGCGCCAGAGCATCCGGATGACAGTCAGCGCCGCCAATACCAGACCAAAGCTGATATGCAGGGCCGGCGCGTCATGGTACCAGTCGTCATAGTAGCCCAGTTCCACCATCCAGAGCCCCAAGCCGAATAAGCCGATCACCAGCACGGCGCTCAGCCAGTGCAGGGTCTGGGTCAGTGTGCCATAGCGTTGGGTTGAATCGGAAAGCTTCATCGTGGGTGCCTTACGTTACAATAGCGCGTTAACAGTAGCTGAAGGTTGAGTGGCATTGAAAGCCTGGAATTATCAAGAAGAGTTCAGCCCGGCCTCGTTTCAGGCTTTGCAAGCGGCGGGTCATTGGCAGGCAAAATACCGTTTATTGCTGCAGTGGGGCAAGGCGGTGGACGCCAAACTGTGGTTGCGACAGGATGAATTTCTGGTGCGGGGTTGTGAAACGTCGCTTTGGTTGCAGGCCGAGCAGCGCGACGGTCATTGGTTTTTTGCGTTGGATGGCGATTCGCGCATTGTCAAAGGCCTGGCAGTTTTGGTGTTGGGTGAGCTCAACGGGACGCAATGCAATCCGGCCTGTATGTCGCGCCTGTTGCCTGCGTTGACCGATGCCGGTGTCAGTCAGCACCTGTCGCCTTCGCGCAATAACGGGCTCAGGGCGTTGCTGGTGCGTCTGCAGGCGCTTTGCGCTGAATGAGTTTTTCCACGGCGCGGCTGGCCATCACCATGCCGAAACTGGCGGTCACCATGGTGATGGCGCCCAGACCGCCGCTGCAGTCGAGTTTCACACTCTCGCCCAGTGCCGATTTGTTTTCACACACGCCGCCTTCCGGTGTGGGAAATTTTAATTGCTCGGTGGAGTAGACGGCTTCCACGGAAAAGTTACGCTTGGGGTTGCGGCTGAAGTGATAGAGCCGCCGCAGATTATTGCGGGTTTTGGCCAGCAAAGGGTCATTGGTGGTCTTGGCCAGATCCAATGTGCTGATCTGGCGCGGATCGGTTTTGCCGCCCGAGGAACCGGCCGTGATCACCGGAATTTTTTGGCGCTTGCAATGGCCGATAATGGCCGCCTTCACAAACGCCGAGTCGATGCAATCCAGCACGCAGTGGTGGGCTTTGGTCAGTCGCAGTGCCACATTTTCCGGTTCGACAAAATCATCGATGACGTGCAGGGTGATCTCCGGATTGATACCCCGCAATCGCTCGGCCATGACCTCGCCTTTGCTGGCGCCAATGGTGGTGGTCAGCGTGTGCAGTTGGCGGTTGGTGTTGGTGACGCAGATCTCATCCATGTCAATCAGGGTGATTTCACCCACCCCCGAACGCGCCAGCGCTTCCGCCGCCCAGGATCCCACGCCGCCAATGCCGATGACCACGCAGTGGGCTGACGCCAGCGCTTCCAGTGCCCGCTGGCCGTAGAGGCGGCCAATGCCGGCAAAGCGCTGTTGGTAGCTTTCGGTGAGGTGGGGTAGGGACATAGCCGGTGCGTGCTGGTTTAACAGGGGCGCCATTATAGGTGCAGGATGCAGCCGGGCAAAGGTTTGCAGTCGCGGCTGGCGGCCCCCACAGTCCCTCGCTCTTGCCTCAGGACGCCAGCATGTCCTTTTCCTGTACTTCAATCAGCAGCGGCTTGTCTGCAGGGATCTGGCCGAGGGCGGCTTTGAGCGCATCCAGGGATGTCGCGCGCACCGCCTCGCAACCGTAGGCACGGGCCAGGGCGATAAAATCCGGTGAGTAGATATCGCAGGCTTGCGGCTCCATACCCGCGTCGCGGAAATTCATGGCAATCATTTCGTAACAGCTGTTGTGCCAGACGATAATGGCCACACCCAGCCTGGCTTCCACTGCGGTGGCCAATTCATTGATGGAAAACTGGATGCCACCATCGCCCAATAAGCCAATGACCGGCGCCTGGGGCTGGCCCAGTTTGGCGCCAAACGCCGCCGGCAAGGCCCAGCCCAGCGTGCCGTAGCCAGTGGCGGCGGAGCCGAACCGGCGGGGTGCGCGGGCGTCGAACTGGTTGGCCGCATAGTAGGCCGGCTGGGTCGAGTCGCCCAGAATAATCGCGTCCGGCTGTGCCGCCAGCAACGCATCCAGAAAGCGCTGATAGCCCGGGTGTTGTTCGTTCTGGTGCTTGGCCTTTGCCGCTTGCACGCGGGCCTGACTGTCAGCGGTGCGTGCCGCGGACGCTTTCAGCATGGGTTGCAGATCGGTGCAGAAGCTGGCGGCATCGGCTTGAATCGCGAGGCTGGGCCGGCAGTTGCGGCTCAATTGATCGTTGGCTATATCCACCCGGATCAGCTCGCCGCCAATGGCAAAGTCGCCCTCGAAAAAGAAGTCGTAGTCGGTTTCTGACAGTTCGGTGCCAATGGCAAGCACCCGATCTGCCGTTTCGAATTCGTGCCGGATGCTGGCAAAACTTGGGTTGGAACCGAGTAATAGCGGATGGTCCGGGGGCAGCAGTCCCTTGGCATTGTGGGTGAGGCTTACCGGTGCCTGCAGCGCCTCAACCAATGCCAGCACCTCGGCCTGTGCATCGGCACACCCGCCGCCCAGCGCCAGCAATGGGCGCCGGGCGCTGTTGAGCAGGCTGGCGGCGGTGGCGACTGAAGCGGCACTGGCGGCCGGCCGGGTTGGCAGCGGCCAGACCTCGACAGACAGGTGACCGGCGGGCGCGGTAATGACATCCAGTGGCAGTGTCAGGTGCACGGGGCCAGGGCGTTCGGATTGGAAGATGGCAAAAGTGCGCGCCATGACCTTGGCTAATTCTTCCGGCCTCGTCAGCGTATGCGCCCAGCGCGCGGACTCCGCCATGGCGGCCTGCAGATTGCGGGTTTCGTGCAATCGTCCCTCACCCATCCCGCGTTGCCAGGTGTTGTTGTCGGCGGATATGACCAGCATGGGTTGGGAGTCCTGCAGTGCCTGTCCCATGGCGCCGGCAATGTTCAATGCGCCGGGGCCGGATACCGTGATGCAGGCAGCGGGCTTGCCGGTTACTCTGGCATAGCCATCGGCCATAAATCCGGCGCCCTGTTCATGCCGGGGTGTGACGTGCCGGATGCGGGTCTGCGGCAGGCCCCGGTACAGCTCGATGGTATGGGTGCCGGGAATGCCAAAGGCCACTTCAATGCCATAGGCCTCAAGGTATTTTGCTAACAACTCGCCGCAGGTTTGCATGGGGGTGCTCCGCTATTTTCAGGACTCCCCAAGCTTAGCGGGCCGGCGGCGAAGGGAAAAATGAATTTCCCTTCTGGGATTATGCGGAAACGGGATGATTTGCCGTTATCTGCATGCGACCCATGAAGTCCTCAGTCAGGCTTTGCAGGAAGGCGTCGCGGGCTTCGGGGTCGGTGAAGTCTTCAAGGGGGAAACCCTCCGGAGCAAAGGAAAAACAGATATATGCATCGTTGCGAACAGGGAGGTAGTAGTGCCACGGTCGGATTTCATCAAATGGGCCTCCCATCCTGGCAACGTGAAACACAAAGTTGCCTGAAGTGCGCTCGGAGAAATGAGAAGAGGCTTTTGGGTACAGATACGTTGGTGTTGTATCCAGGGGTTCACCAGTCCAAGCAGCATTCTCGGCTTTTATGTTGCGGGCAAATTTCTCTCTGGCTTCGAATAGTGTGATCAGGTGCGCCTTCAGTAAGTCGGTGTCCAGCAAGTTCTTGCTCATGTTGTTCATTTGGACATACAAGTGGAGGTTCATGCTGCCGGCAATGGATTCTCGGGATTGGTATCTGTATGTCCAGTCCTGACGGAGTATGTCGCAATGCCTGTTGCCGGCCTCATCACACTGCAGAACGGTCTTTCTGCAATCTAAGTTTACTACTGGATTGTCGATTTTTAGTTGACAAAATCCATGGATGGGCAGCACTAAACAAAGCACTCTATCGCCAATGGTAATGTTGGTTGGGATTGCGTCTTTGAAAGGCAAATCGGAATCGATCACTATTTTGTCCATCTGCCCAATCGATTGGCTTGTTTTACTGCATTTAAAAAAACAGAGTTATTTGATATTGAACGTGAGGCATTCAATATCGCCGTGGTTGCCGCCGTTGATTCTTTTACACCTTTGGAGAGTTTTTTTTCATGGGTATCAGAAAGTGCTTGGCTGAGTTGAAAACGCACTTGCGATAACGAGATTAAACTCGCTTTATTGGTTGAAATTATAGGGCTCGAATTTTTTCCATTTTTGTTCTTTATCGAATTTATAGCCAGTGCAATATTCCCCACAGGCTCTATGAATTGGAAATCTAACGAATCAATGTGTCCTGAACTTCTATTGAGAGCTCCAGCTATGAATTTACATGCCTCACCGTGTATTTGTATACGGATAGGTTCTCCCTTTTTAAGCGACTGCTGTCTTTTTTGAGTCTGCTCTAAGGTGTGAGAAATTTTGTTTTCAATCTCAACAGGATTTGATTGTTTCTCCATTGGGCAAAGCCAGTTCCCTTTTTCGTTGGCAAGCTTTGAGGGTATGAAGAAAACTTCGCGAGTGGCTATGCCGCCCCATCCATCTGGGGCCGCATGCTTTGCGGTTTCGGAAACGGAGTCGCCAACGCTGGCTGCGCTGCTTAAAGCGGCATCATTTAAAGTAAAAAATGTATTGTTTGTGGCGGTGTAGCCTGACTTATCGACAAGGTAGATATCTGCTTTGACCGAAGCGCCTTTAGCGACCCGCTTTAAGCTTGTGATAAACAATCCGGCCGGCATGCCATTACCCTGTGCCTGCTCAATAAAATAATAGACTTCAATTTCTTCCAGCAGGCTCATATGTCGCGCCGCACGCGAGATGCTCTGGTAGCTACTGATGCCGCCGCCAATGGATCTGAGTCCCTCAATGCCGCGCACGATGCGTTGGCCTTTGGCGGTGTCCACATCAATCAGGCTCAGAAACTGGGGTAATAGCCGGGCATCGATAAAAACGGGTCTGCCCGAGCGGCCCTTGGTGTTTTCTGAAAATGTGACAAAGTGATTGCGTTCTGCAAGCGATAGAGCGGGTTGAAATCCCAGCGCGCGGGCGCCGCCGATGGCGGGAGAGCCGAATCCGTTCATTACATCATTCCTTGATACAAAGTGTGCCGATCATACTGGCAGTGCCAATGGGGCGGCAACGTTTTGGCCGCTTCCCTGCGCTAGTTTGTATGGGCGTTCCATAACCGGTGGTAAAGGGCTTACAGGTTTGGTACGAATGTGCAGTTTATGGGTCGGAGAGCAGGTGACCTATCTGTTCTAGTTATTTCGTATTAGAAAGAATTTCGCCGTTAGTAAAAACCGCTGAATTTAGGCCAATTGATACCAATCGGTGATGGGTTTTTATGTGGAATTTGGCGACTCTTTCGTTCTCAAGAGGTGCTTCGAATAACCACAATAATTATCACGTTTTTCAGGTTGTTCAGAGTCTCGCTGGTGGGGTGTGGATTGACCCAATCCGGGCTCCCCGCTGGAAGATTCCGGCCTACATGAAGTATTACCAGGTACGGTGCTTCCCCATCCACGATACCAACGCGCCACAAGCGCGGTGGTCTTGTTTAATTTGTCGAAGGAGTCGGCGTCATGCACAAAAAAAGATTTGGGGCCTTGGGGCAATCCCTGGCACTGTGCCTTTCCTGTTCTGTGGCTGCACTGGCAGGTGCGCAAGGTCTGGACCCCAGCAAGCTGTCATTAGAGAGAACCCCATTGGACGCGGCCAAGGCGCCCATCGCCAATGGTCAGAACCGCATTGAAATATTTGTCGAGCTGGAGTCACCTTCAGTGGCGGGCTTTGTGGTCAATGAGTTGGCCGCGACTGAAGCCGAGCCCACCGTTGAGCGCCAGCTGGCTCACGCAGAAAAAATCCGCGCCGAGCAGGCTGCAATCCGTAGCAAGCTGGAAAAGCTGGGCGCGGTTGAGGTCAAGAGCTTCAAGGCCGGCGTCAACGGCTCCAAATGGCAGGTCAATCGCCGCGACCTGGCAACTATCCAATCGCTGGTGGGCGTAAAACGTGTCATGCGCATCGCCGAGCACAAGTTGCTGAACGACGTTTCCGTGCCCTGGATTGGCGCAACCGATGCCTGGGCTGAAGGCTTCTCCGGTGCCGGCACCAAGATTGCCGTAATCGATACCGGTGTGGATTACGCGCACCTGAACTTTGGCGGCGATGGTAACTACGAGGGCAATGACCCCACCACAATCGAGCCCGGTACCTTCCCAACCGGCAAAGTGACCCGCGGTTACGACTTTGCAGGCACCAACTACCATGCCGGTGGCACTCCCGAACAGCGCATCCCTCAGCCTGATCCGGACCCCATGGATTACAACGGCCACGGCACCCACGTAGCGGGTTCTGCTGCCGGTAACGGTGTGGAAGGCAAGGTTGGCGCCGGTGTGGCAAAAGACGCGGAAATCTGGGCACTGAAAGTGTTCGGTGATGTGGCCGGTTCCACCAACCTGACGGTAGATGCGATTGAATATGCGCTCGACCCCAATGGCGATGGCTCGGTAGATGATCGCGCCGACGTAATCAACATGAGCCTGGGTTCAGACTTCGGACACCCCGATGATCCGTCCTCGGTGGCGGCTGACAATGCGTCCAAGATGGGCGTAGTGGTAGTCGTGGCTGCGGGCAATGCCGGCAATGGCGTGCCTTACGTGCTGGGTGCCCCGTCTGCAGGTGAGGATGTTATTTCTGTCGCGGCATCCGTTGCCGGTGGCGCAAAAGAATTTGCCGTCAAGATCAACAGTGATCAGGTTGGCGGCGACTATCGCGCGGCCTACGCGGCCATTTCCCCGCCGTTGGAAGAAGGCAATGTGCTGGAAGGTCCATTGGAGATCGCCAGCCCGCTCAACGCCTGTACGCCGCTGGCCAATGACATGACCGGCAAGGTAGCGTTCCTGCAGCGCGGCGCGTGTGCGTTCACCACCAAGTTGCAGAATGCCAAGGATGCCGGCGCGGTTGCGGCACTGGTTTTCAACAACGTGGAAGGGGCTCCCATCATCATGGGCGGAAGCCCGGTTGATCTGGCCGGTGCGATGATCTCCCTGACGGAAGGCGCAAACATTTATGGCGCTATCTCCGGCGGTGATATGCCAGAAGGTGTCTTCGATGCTGCTAACCTGGTGGAATTCCCCGAGGACGATGACACCCTGGCGGCATTCTCTTCGCGCGGTCCGAACGGTGGCAGCTCCAGCTTCAAGCCCGACGTCAGCGCGCCAGGTGTAGGTATCTCCTCCGCTGCAGCCCGTTCTGGCGATGGCGCGTCTTCACTGTCGGGTACCTCCATGGCAACGCCGCATGTGGCGGGTGCCGCGGCGGTACTGGTGCAGAAGTTCCCGCAACTGAAGCCCAATGCCATCAAGGCCATGCTGCAGAACTCGTCCCATCCGGCCAACATTGCCGGCCCGGGTTCGAATACGCCTTATCCATTGACGCTGCAGGGTACCGGTGTGATCAACGTGGGTGAGGCTGCCAAGCTCACCAGTTACATCCAGCCGGGTGCCATCAGCTTTGGCCGTATCAATGAAGACCGCGACAGCCGCGTGTTTGAATTGGTTATGCTGAAGAACATGTCAGGTTCCTCGCGCAGCTACAACGTCACCCACGTGCCAAATCGTGCGCTGCCCGGTGTGACGTTGGACTTCCCGAGCCGTGTACATGTCGGTCGGAACATGAAGCGCCCGGTCATGGTGTCGATGAAAATCGACGCGTCCGAGCTGCCGGCTGACGACGCCTTTGTCAGCCAGACAGAAGTGGACGGCTGGCTGATCTTTGACGACGGCGAAGACAAGTTGACCGTAGGCTATCTGGCTGTGGTTGACCCGGCATCGCGCGTGCGGGCCCGCAAAGACCCCCGCGGTAACTTTGTGTTACACAACCAGGGTCAGGGCATGGGTATCGCCGAAGGCTTTACGCTGGCCGGTGAAGGCGGGTTGTTGCTCGACGACGCACCAAACGCCATCAAGGCCCTTGGCTGGCGTACCGCGGACTTCGGTACTCCTGTGTTGCAATTCGGTTTAGCCACCGAGCAGCCCTGGAACAACCTGTCCTCGCTCTGGTCGGCCATGTACATCGATACCGATGAAGACGGCATCGATGACTACATCCTGTACACCTACGATCTGGGCTGGTTGCAGGGCGCCTCTGACCCAAGTGGTCAAATGGTGACCGCATTGCAAAACCTGAATACCGGCAGTTTCCTGCTGGAATACCTGGTGGCCAATGACTACAACGATGCGTCCGCTATTCACACGGTGGAACTGTACGGTGACTACGGCTTCCTGACCGAAGGCGATACCACTTTCAACTACTGGTTTGAATCCTACGATCAAACCAATGGGGATGCGGTTGACGTTCAATACGGTAGCATTGACCTGGCTAACGAAATCAAGCTCGAAGCCTCGTCCGTCGCTATCGATCCACGTTCACGCGTGAAGATCGAGCGCGTGTCCGGAAGCGGTGACTACATGTGGTTGCTGCCCAACAATCAGGCCAAGCGCCAGGTTGAGATCGACTAAGCGTCCGTGCGTTGTACCCTAAAAGCCCCGTCCCCGACGGGGCTTTTTTTATGGCGATTGGAAAGGGGCCGCCGGTTCGCCGTCACTGCGCACGCCCTTATCTTACCGGCTGGGCACCACTCTCGTTGAAAATGCGCAGTCTGTACAATGGTACGAACGGGTTTTTCGCTTATACTTCCCGTGTCTAACAATTGCTGGTCGCCAATGACAAAAAAATATCGCACCAGACAATGGATCTTATCTGTCGCTTTTGGGTCGGGATTGGCCTGTTCTATCGCCCTGTGTGTGGGCGCACCTGCCGTATTGGCCGAATCGGAATCGCTGAGTGCTGAGGAGCTGTTCCGCGGTCTTGAAAATGCGGAATTTATTGGTGGGCTGGAACTCTACAAGAGTAAATTGGCGCAGCTCAGGCAACAGATTGACATGAGCGATGCGCGCATGCGCGAGCGCTATGACCGGCTGGCCTGTTGGTACCAGCCCGACTCCAACAAGGATGAAGCGTTTGCCGCGATTGCGCAGGCGGAGCAATGGATCAAAGCCGCCAAAGCTGAAGAACATCTTGCAGCCCAAGCTGATTTCACCCTGTGCCGGGGCTGGTTCCGCGAACTCATCGGCGAATGGACTGACGCGCAATCGGACTACAATGCGGCGCTGGCACTGGCCGAACAGGCGGAGGACCGCCGTTTGGTGGCCGATGCGTTGGGCGCCAGAGCGGAGTTGATGGCTTTCAGGGGCGATCTGGGGCAGGCGCTGGAAGACTTTCAGGCCGCACATCACATTTTCCACAGCCTCGGCATACGGTATTGGTCCACCTACTACGTGTCGATGATTGCGAACACCTATCGGCGCATGGGCGACTATGTACAGGCGCGCGAACTGCTGGAAGATGTTATTCAGCAGTTCCGCCAGCGCGGTGATCAGGACAGCGTTCGCCAGTCGGAGACATTGCTGGCGCTGACGTTAGATGAGTTGGGTGAATTTGCTGCGGCCGAGGCGATTTACGCCGATCAACTCAAAAATTATCGCGAGAAAAACGAGCAGTACGGTGTATTGAGCACGCTGATCAGCCTGGCGGACAACCGGCAACGCGCCGGGCAACCGGACGCGGCGTGGACCTATCTGAAACAAGCCGAGCCCCTGCTGCACCTGTCCTACGATGGCGGTACCCTCGCGCTCTGGCATCTATTGACCGCGGCGGTGCTGGTTGACAAGGACCAGGCTGAATCGGCGCTGGTTCACATTGTCGAGGCCGAGGCGCCTCTGGCCCAGCATGAGAGTCTGCGCTATCTGTCGTGGGTCCAGAAGCTGAAAGCCGAAGCGCTGGCGCAAACGGGGCAGTGGGAAGCCGCGTTTAACGCGATGCAAATCTACCAGCAAACCCAGGAAACCCTGGCCAAAAAACAACGCGAACTCACCAGCACCCGGTTGCGCGTAGAGTTTGATTCGGCCCGGAAGGAAGCTGAGAATGAAATGCTGCGGGCGGAATCGCGCGCCCAGAACGCCCGCCTGGAAAGTCTGGAGGAGCGCCGCCGCTGGCAGGGTTTAGTGTTTGTCTTGTCGGCTGTGCTGTTAACCGTGCTGGGAGTGTGGGGCCACAAGCAGTGGCGCCATTCGCGCCGGATGCACCAGCTGGCACTGACCGATGAATTGACCGGTATGCCCAACCGGCGCGCGGTGTACGCCTACGGTGGGGACATCCTGTTGCGCTGTATCGGAGACGAGAGCGCATTCTCCATTCTGGTATTTGATGTGGATTATTTTAAACGCATCAATGACACCTGGGGTCACGATGTGGGTGACTCGGTGTTGCAAACGCTGGCGCGCATCTCCGGTGGCGTGGTGCGCAAAGGCGACTTGGTGGGCAGAACCGGAGGCGAAGAGTTTCTTGCGATTCTGCCCGGCGCTGATGTGGGGCAGGCGACGGAAGTTGCCGAGCGCTTGCGCAAACGGGTGGAGCAGGCGGATATGCGCGCTGTTGCCGATGACCTTACCGTCACCATCAGTATTGGCGTTGCGCAGTACCAACCGGCAGACCAGGATTTCCCCCGGTTGATTCAGCGCGCCGACAACGCCCTTTACGCGGCCAAAAATGCCGGCCGCAACCGGGTGGAGTTAGCCTGATCCAGCGCCGGATGGGCGTCGTACCTACCGGATCATTGATTAATCGGGGATTATTGCGTGAATAAAATTTTGTGTTCGTTAGTGGCGCTTGCCTTGGCAGGTCTGAGTGTGTCGGCATCGGCGGCCTGCCCGGATTTTCTCAATCAGGAATACCGTAAACTGCACAGCACCGCTGTGGAGAGCGTCTGCCGTGACGAGGCTAAAGCCTACTTGTTGGTCAATACCGCCAGTCATTGCGGGTTTACCCCGCAATTCAAGGGGCTCGAGCAGCTCTACCAGCGCTTCAAGGATCAGGGGCTGGTGGTGGTGGGATTTGCCAGTGACGACTTCAAGCAGGAAAACAAAGACGAAGCCAAAGCCGCGGACATTTGCTACATCAATTACGGTGTGACCTTTACCATGCTGGCACCCACCCATGTGCGCGGAGACCAGGCGAATCCTACGTTCAAGGTGTTGGGGGCGGCATCAAGCGAGCCCGCGTGGAACTTCAATAAATACCTGGTCAGTGCAGACGGTACCCGGATACAGCATTTTGGCAGTTTTGTTGAACCCGCTGATAAAAAATTAGTGGCGGCAATCAGCGACGAATTAAGTCAATAACCTTCCTCTCATGCCGTTTAACGGTAGCTCAGGACCCCGGGCTACCGTTTTACATTGAGCAGATTGCCCGGCTTTGCTAGTTTGATACCCTCCAATATTCTTTCGCGATCCTTACCGGGTAACCCTTCATGATTCGTTTGATCAAGCAACTGCTATTGCTGTCGGCGCTGTTTTGCAGTCACGTGTCAGCGGCGGAGTCCTTGCGTCAGCAAGTTGAGAGCTGGCATGCGGGTTTCGCTGCCGAGGCCGGCGGGGCAATGCTACACCTGCCTCAGGACACCGCGCGGTTTTATGAACTTTCGGGTTTCCAATACCGGTGGTCCGTCAACAGCGCGGGCGTGCTGGCATTGAGCGATGAAGCCAATGCGTTGTTCGATTTTCTGGGTAACATCCACCTCGAAGGGTTGTTGGCAGTGGATTATCACTATCCTGCGCTGCAGGCTGCGCTTGCGCGCCAGGATTGGTTGGCGTTTGACCTGTTGATGACCGATGCTCACCTCATGCTTGCGCATCATCTGCTCAAGGGTAAAGTGGATGTGGCAAGCCTCAATGCAGATTGGGTCGCTAATCCCCGGACGCGGGATCTGGTTCAGCATCTTCTGCCGAATGGCGGCGACCCGGTGGTGGAAAAACTCACGGCATTGCGGCCCAGCCAGGCGCGCTACGACCGGTTGCTAAGCCGCCTGGCCTGGCTGACCGAGCACCCGGCATCGGAGTGGCCCGCGCTGGCGGTCTCGCCAAAAATTGAGCCGGGCGCATCGGACGCCCGGCTGGCCTCGATCGCCCAACGTTTACGGTACTGGGGTGATCTGTCAGACGAAGACCGGTTGTTCAATCAATACGCGTCTGAATTGGTGGACGCGGTCAAACGTTTCCAGATGCGCCATGGCCTCAAGCAGGATGGCGTCATAGGCAAAGCCACCTTGACGCAGCTGAATGTGACGCCGGCAGAACGGGCCCGGCAGCTCGTGGCCAATCTCGAGCGCTGGCGCTGGTTGGGTGAGGATTTCGGGCACCGCTTTTTGTTGGTCAATATCGCAGACTTTTCGCTCACAGTGTACGAGGCTGGTCAGCCCGCCGTGCGCATGCCGGTGATCGTCGGGCGGCACTATCGCAAGACGCCGGTGTTCAGCGATCGCATGCGTTATCTGGTGTTTAATCCAACCTGGACTGTGCCAGTGAAGTTGGCAGTGCAGGACAAGTTGCCGGATATCCAGAAAGACCCGGATTATCTGAGCCGTATGGGCTTCAAAGTGTACCCGCACGGCAGTCAGGTTGAAGTAGATCCCGGCACGATAGACTGGGCAACTCTGACACCGCGGAATTTCCCTTACCGATTGGTACAGATGCCAGGCCCCTTGAATGCGCTGGGGCAGGTTAAGTTCATGTTCCCCAATCGTTACGATGTTTATTTGCACGACACGCCCGCGCGGGAATTGTTCCAGGAAGAAGACCGGGCGTTCAGCTCGGGCTGTATCCGGGTTGCCGACCCGATGGCACTGGCGGAGTACCTGCTGGCGGATCAGGGCATTGACCGGGCTACGATCGACCAGTGGTTGGCCGAGGGTGCCATTAAAACCGTCAACCTGAAAACGGCCATGCCCATTCACATCGAATACTGGACCGCCTGGGTGGATCGGGAGGGGACTTTGCACTTCCGCAAAGATGTATATAATCGCGACGCGCCCCTGATCGCGGCGCTCGCCCAACCCCTTACCGGACAGGTCCCTGTCCAGGATACCCCCGGATGAAAACTGTTTCCCTGCTACTGCTCTGGCTGGCGAGTGCTGCGTGCCTGGCCGCCGGCTATGATCCATCGCGCGCCGGTTTCGATGTGTGGCTGAACGATTACAAAGTGCAACACAATCACACGTTTCGGGCGTTAATGCCCGGCGAGCGACTGAAAATGCGGGCACAGGCCGACGTCACGGCCCGGTTGGATGGAGCGCCGGTGGCGCCGGTTGAACAAACCTGGCAAATCGCCGCACCGGCAGCCGGCAGTTTTCAGCAATGGGCTTTGCAGCACACAAAGTCCGGTGCCAGTGTAACCGTAGTGATTTTCGGCCTGGTGCCGGCGACAGAAATTAAAGACGGAAAACTCAACGGCTATCGCATTGGCAACTACCCACCACCGCACAAAGGGCTGGCCAGCTATCAGGCCCCCAAAGGTTACATTGCACTCACTCCGGAAACGGAAAAGTTACGCGTGTCGCCGCATTTTCTGTTAGGCGAGTTCAAATGCAAACAAGCGGGTGGTTACCCCAAGTACCTGGTATTGCGACCACGGTTGCTGGAAAAGCTGGAGCTGTTGCTGGAGGAACTCAATGGACGCGGCATTCATGCGCCGGGCTTCGTCATCATGAGTGGTTATCGCACACCGCACTACAACCGCTCCATAGGCAATGTCGGCGCCAGTCGTCATCTCTACGGTGGCGCTGCTGATATCTACGTGGATGCAGACCGCAATGGCAGCATGGATGATCTCAACAAAGACGGCAAAGCGAATATCGAAGATGCACGCTTGCTCTACAACATCGCCGATACCTACGTAAAAAGAACCGGTGCCACCGAGCTGACTGGCGGTGTGGGTCTGTACGATAAAAATGCCTTTCACGGCCCCTTTGTGCATATCGATGTGCGCGGATCAAAGGCGCGGTGGGGCGATTGATCAACGCATTGTTCACACGATTACGATACATTGACCTTGTGGCTGGCGTGAAAATGCCAAGCGTTTTGTTCAACAGCTAAGCAGGTATTTTTATTCCCTGGCGATAAGGTCTATTCCGGGCTGACCTCGCCAGTAGCCATCAGTGCCACCGGCAAGGCTGGCGGTGCTTGAGCCGCGCAAGGCGTTATAGAACGTCTCGATCACTATTTCCGTTTGTTCCCACTCCGGCGAAATACGGGCATGGCTGACGCCGGTATCGGTGAGGCTGGCATGGTGGTTCAACAGATTCACTGGCATGCCGGACAGTGTCGCAATCCCATTCAGTGTGAACAGGGATTGCGATTCTTGTGACTTCAGTTGCAGGCCCGCGGGGTATTGCTGGCAGACAAAGGCGCAGTCGTCTTTTTTGACGCCATGGTGTCGGGCAGTAAAACAACGTGCCGAATAAGCCAACGGTAATCGGCCCCAGGCCAGCACTTCGATTTCGGGTTTCACTTTCAGCGGTGTCAGTGCCGCACGCAACTGTTGTTGGCCGAGCTCCACCGGGACCACCCAGCGTTTCAGGCCCTGGCTCATCAGAAACTGCAGGCTTTGCGCGTTGTATATATTGATTGCCGGTCCTGCCACAAAGGGCAGTTTTTTTTCCGATAGGTAATGGATAGCGGCAATGTCATTGGCTTCCACCAATAAGCCTTCGTTATCGCACAGGCGCTTAACGCCTTTCAGATCGGCACCCGATTCGATTAATGTCATCGTAGAAAGAATGATTTCTTTGCCGCAGCTTGATGCCAGCTGGCGGGCCAGGTCTATCCATTGGATGGGCGACAGTTCGCGCCGTTTGCCGCACACCACTTCCCCGAGATACAGAGTGTTGACCGGCGTTTCGATCATGCGGGCATAAAATTCCAGCACATCCTTGTGTGACCAGAAATACTGTATTGGACCGAGACTGAGTTTCATTGTGCGCTGCTGTTGCCGGTTATTGCCAGGGCCGGTCGTAGGCGCCCAGTGTGGTCTGTACACCTTCGGCGTGCTTGCCCAGGCATTGGTTCCATTCGGGGGCCACGTGATAACCGGTGGGATCGCGCTGGAGTGCATCCAGTGCCTGGCGCCACACATTCACCACCTGACCAATATAAGCCGGCCCGCGTTGGCGTCCCTCCAGTTTCACCGCGCCAATACCGGCGGCTTGTAACGCTGGCAGTAAGCTCAAGGTATTGAGGCTGGTGGGCTCTTCCAGCGCGTGCGCGCGCTTGCCCTCAACATCGAACCGCCCTTTGCACAGCGTGGGGTAGCCGGCGCGCTCGGTGGCGTCGAAACGGTCAATTAATACGCCTTGCAGGCGGGTGTCCATTCCTTCTCCCTTGGGTTGCCACTGCACGGCGCTGGCCGGTGAACAAACGCCGTTCATGTTGGGTGACTGGCCTGTGATGTAAGAACTCAGGTGGCAGCGGCCCTCCGCCATGATGCACAAACTACCAAAGCCAAACACTTCGAGTGCGACCGGTGATTGCGCTGCCAGTTGCTGGACTTGTTTCAGTGACAATACACGCGGCAGTACGGCGCGTGTGATACCGAAATGCTGGTGATAAAACGTCAGCGCTGCGGCGTTGGTGGCGCTGCCCTGAACTGACAAATGCAGGTTCAGGTCGGGGTGGCGCGACCGGGCGTAATGCATTACACCCATATCCGCCAGAATCAATGCATCCACACCCAGATCTGCAGCTTGGTCAACGGCCCGCTGCCAGCGTTGAAACGCGCCGGCCTGAGCGTAGGTATTGATGGCGACAAATAATTTTTTGCCCGCTGCGTGTACTTTTGATGCCGCAATCGCGGCCTTTTGCGGCGTGAAATTCAGGCCCTGAAAATGGCGCGCGTTGGTGTCGTCGGCAAAGCCGATGTACACCGCGTCGGCGCCACTGGCCAGTGCGACATCCAGTGCCGGCAAGCTACCGGCCGGGCATACCAGCTCCACGGCTGCTCTCCTTGTGTTGGTTTTCTGCGAGTTCGATTAGCTGAGTCAGTTGGCTAAGACGCAGCAGTAACGATCTGGGCAGCTGATGCCTGTCTATCGCATCGAGCGTGTTTTTGGCAGTAAGTCCCAGTTCGGTATCGCCGCTGATGCGCAATCGACGCTGGAAAAACAGCGAATCGGGGTCTGCCTCGCCGATGATGATCTTCAACAAATCGGTCAGTTCGGCTGCGATGGTGGCATCCGCGCGTGCAGTACCTGGCACAAAGCGCCGTTGGTTGAGTGTGATGCAATAGGTAAGGCTGAAATCTTCGACGTCGATGGACAACGTTTTGCCTGCAAGGAAATCAAAGTCACCCGCATGTCGCTCTGCGCGCAGCAGGCGATTGAGGCACAGGCACAGCACCCATTGCTGGGGCCAACTCGGGAGGTGGCGGCCCATCTGCCGGCCTATTTTCAGGCCGGATTGCATGAAACTGACTGCGAGCACAACGGCGTCCGTTCAAAGATTCTGACGCTATTCTGGCGTGACCGGCAGGCGCCAACAATTGTGCATTGGGAGTAGTGAGCGACCCGATTGCCTACTCAGAACGGGATAGGGATGACCCTTGGTGTCCTTGTCATGCGATTGTTGTATTCCGGGGGCCGGATTAATGGCCGGTTGATTGGCGGGCATTGTGGGCGATATCTTCGGACTCCATCAGCAGCAGGCAATGCTGAAGGTTTTTGCCTGGATGGGTGGCAAAATGTTCGTCCGTGATATGAATAGCACTGATGCGATCCAGCCTGAAACAACGGTAGGCGTTGCGCAATTGGCAGAATGCCACCAGCGTCCAGGTGGCACCCCAGAACAATAAACCCAGTGGCTCAATGCGTCGCTGGCTAATGGCGCCAGCCACGTCCCGGTAGTCAATCAACACCACCTGATGGCTTTTAATCGCGCGCCGGAATTCTTCGCTGAATTGTGTAAACAGCGCATTGCTCTCAAACCGGGGCACCCTCAAGGCCAATTCCTGGTCGGTGGACTTCAGTGCCGCCGGCAGCGCGGCGAGAATTTTAGTGATGGCGCTTTCGGCATTGCGCGCCATGGCGGCATCGCTCCAGCCTTGCGCCATGCGCGCACCCAGAAGCAGTGCTTCGAGTTCGTCACGGCTGAATTGCAACGGGGGAATGTGGGCATCGCGGCGCAGGGCATAGCCTACGCCGGCTTCGCCCTCAATGGCGACCCCCGATAACTGCAGTGATTGAATGTCGCGGTACACCGTCCGTTCCGACACCTTGAAGTGCTCGGCCAATTGCGCTGCGCTGATAGCCGTATGCCGGCTGCGCAGAATATTGACGAGTTCAAAGAGGCGTTCACTTTTGTGCACACTAGCATCCTGATCTGTTCAGCGCGCAGGGGTAACCACAGGGTTAATCCATACTCGATTGTGCAATGCTACCTTCCAGTCGCACCACGCTGCTGGTGTCCAGCGCAGCCATGAATGCGGCCGCGTGGGGGCTTTGCTCAAACGCCTGCATGGCCTGGCTGGCGCATTCGGGATTCTCCCAGAATACACTGTCCAGCCAGCTACCGTCGGCACATTGTGCCACGGATCGGTAATGAAAGCCGGCTTGGGCTTTCATCAGCTCAGCAATGGGTTGGTTGGCGGCGAGAAAATCTGCTTTGGTGACTTTTGGTGCCAGTGAAAAGTGGTAGACCACATTGATTTGATTGCTCATGATTTCGTTCCTTGCTGGTGAATTGCCCCCGTTGCTGTTGCTCGGGTAGGATCAGATTAGCGCCGGGCACTGACAGCCATTGTCAGGAGTCTGTAAACGGATCAAAAAAGGAAAAGGCGTGCTGGAAAACCTGCTGCAATGGCTCAGTGTCGATCTGCTGTTAGGGTTGTCGCTGTTGGCCTTTTATCTTCTGGGCTGGGCATGTGCTGTTCACGCACTGTCGTCGGCGCGCACCGCGCAGGGCACAGTGGCCTGGTTGGTCAGTTTGGTGAGCTTTCCTTTTTTCGCGGTTCCCGCCTACCTGGTATTTGGCCGCAACCGGTTTGCGGGGCGGGTGCATGCGTTCGAAGCTCGGGCCGACGACATAGAGCAATTGCTGCGCACCTGTGACGATGCACTGGCGCCATTCAGCTTGACCGGTGCCGACTCCCCGGGCTGGTACCGCGCGGTGGCGCAGCTGTCCCGCTCTCATCTGGTGTCCGGCAATAGCGCCCAATTACTGATCAATGGTCAGGCTACCTTTGCCAGTATTCTGTCGGGTATCGCCCGTGCCGAGCAGTATGTACTGGTGCAGTTTTATATGATTCATGATGACCTGCTCGGTCGCGAGCTACGCGACTGCCTGATCGAGCGGGCCAATGCGGGTGTAAGCGTTAACTTGCTCTATGACGAAATCGGCAGCTGGGGCCTGAGTGATAGCTTTCTGACCCCCTTGCACGAGGCAGGTGTGAATGTCTCCGGTTTCAAACCGGAACAGGGCCGCCGCAATCGCTTCCAGATTAACTTCCGCAATCACCGCAAGATGGTGGTGGTGGATGGTCACACCGGCTGGCTGGGCGGACTCAATGTGGGTGACGAGTACATGGATCGGGTGCCGGCACTGAGCCCCTGGCGCGATACCCATATGCGGCTGGAGGGCCCGGTGGTGCTGCAGCTGCAGTCCGTGATGCTGCTGGACTGGTATTGGGCCACCCGCCAGTTGCCTGCGTTGAACTGGCAGCCAAGACCTGCGGGTGACCTGCCGGCAATGATTCTGGCCACGGGCCCGACGGGTCCGCTGGAGGCGGCCAGTTTGTATTTTGTCAGTGCATTCAGCGCAGCGCGGGAGCGGATCTGGTTGACCGCGCCTTATTTCGTGCCGGACGAAGCGGTCATGAAGGCCTTGCAACTGGCGGCGCTGAGAGGCGTTGACGTGCGCATACTCACTACGGGCAAGCCGGATTCCTGGCTGGTGCACCTGGCGGCTTACCATTATTTTTACGCGCTGAAAGACGTCAATGTGACCTTGATGGCCAGCCGCGAGGGCTTTATGCATCAGAAGGTGTGCCTGATTGATGACCGGGCTACTGTGGTGGGGTCACACAATATGGACAACCGTTCCTTCCGCCTGAATTTTGAAGTGGCGGTCATTGTGGATGATCCGGCGCTGGCGCGTGAAACCGAGGCAATGCTGGCCGAGGATTTTGCCAATGCCGAGCAGCTGCAGCCGCGTGACTGGGACGCCCGGCCGCTGTGGTGGTGGGCAGCTGTGCGTTTGGCGCGCTTGTTATCACCGGTATTGTGACCGGTGTTTCTCAGCCTTGAGTGCGTGCCCTATACTGAGTAAAAACAAGGAGATGCCCCATGGCTCTGAACCCCGCTTTTGTTCACGAACTGTCATTACTCATGCAATTTGATCTGAGCAGTACCCAACAGGGGCTAAAGGTACACAGCGATGCAGCACCGGAAACCGTGGCTGCCGCCGCGCGCCTGTTTGAGCTGGGGCTGACCGACCATGTGGACGGTGGCTACCTGACACCCCAAGGGCATGAGGCGGCAGAAGCATTGCATATGGTGCGACGGAAACTGGGCCGCTGAACGCAGCCAGCACAAACAAGACCAACAGAGCATACAGGAAACCATCATGACTGACGCGCTACAGATTTTTTCTGAGATCAAGCAGAAGGGTGAATTGAACGTGGTACTGAAACAGGTACCCGTACCAGAGCCGGGCCCGGGCGAGGTGGTGGTGCGTATGCAGGCGGCACCCATTAACCCGTCCGACATGTGGCCGCTGTTCGGCCCGGCCGATTTGCGCGAGGCCAAAATCAACGCCGATCGGACCCAGCTCACAGCACCGATCCTGCAGTCCTGGATCGGCGCGATGAAATCCCGTTGGGATCAGAGCCTGCCGGTGGGTAACGAGGGTGCGGGGGTGGTGGAAAAAGCCGGCGCCGGCGCCGAAGCGCTGCTGGGCAAAACCGTCTCGGTCATGAGTGGTGCCTGCTACGCCCAATACTGCTGCGTACCGGCGCACAGCTGTTTGCCGCATCAGGCGGGAATCACCGCGCGTGAAGCGGCTTCGGCTTTCGTGAATCCGTTAACAGCCCTGGGTATGGTTGAAACCATGCGTCTGGAAGGCCACACCGCGTTAGTGCACACAGCGGCCGCGTCAAATCTGGGCCAGATGCTCAACAAAATCTGTATCGCCGATGGCGTGCAATTGGTGAATATTGTACGCTCTGAGGCGCAGGTGGATATTCTGAAGCGCATTGGTGCCAGTATTATCGTGAACTCCAGCGCGCCCACCTTTAAACAGGATTTGTACCAGGCCATTCTCGATACCGGCGCCACCCTCGCGTTCGATGCCACCGGCGGTGGCGAACTGGCCAGCGACATTCTGACCATGATGGAAGCGGTGCTCAGCAAAGACATCAAAGGGCTGAATACATACGGTTCCGAACCGTTAAAGCAGGTGTATCTCTACGGCGCTTTGGATGTAAGTCCAACCATTCTGAAGCGCGCCTATGGCATGAGCTGGGCGGTGGGTGGCTGGTTGCTGCCGCGTTTCATGGCACGCATCGGCCGCGCGCGCGCGATGGAATTACAAACCCGCGTCGCCAAGGAAATCAAAACCACCTTTGCCAGCCACTTCTCTCACGAGATCGGGCTGAAAGATATGTTGAATCCAAGCACCATTGCGCGCTACACGGCAAAGAAAACCGGCGAAAAATATCTGGTTAACCCCGAACTGGTTTAACACCTTTGGTGGAATGACCGTAGGGTGGAATAAGCGAAGCGCATTCCACCTTAGCATTCCACCTTCGCATTCCACCCTCACATTTCTCCAACCAAGCGCCAATACTAGCCCCCACTCAACGCCTGAAAAATAAACACCCGGTCTTGCTCTGTGACCGGGTCACTGAGCTTCACACGGTCTGCGATCATCGATTGATTCACGCAGATATTCACATGCCTGCGCACATGCCCGCGCTCATCCAGCACATAATCGAGAAAGCCTGGCGCAACTAGATTGACCTGGTCCAACACCTGTCGAACGGTAGCGCCGGATGCCGTCAGCAGGTTATTTTCCAGTACGGGAAAATAACGGTACAGGTGTTGAGTAACTTCAACACTGGCCACGTGTGTTATCCGAAGCGTACCGAATAAATCGGTGGGAAGTTGTTGCCCAGACATTGCCAGTGTTCACCGCCGTCGTCCGATAAATACAGATTGCCGGTGCTGCTGCCAAAGGCCAGGGTGTTTCCGCTGATGTCGAGCGCGTGGCGCAAGACGATATCGTAGGCGTTGGTTTGCGGCAGCCCTTGGGTGAAACGGGTCCAGGTTTTACCGCCGTCAGTAGTGCGGGCCACGCACAAGCCCTCGGCAAGCGCCATGCGCAGATCATCGCTGCGGGCAGGTACCACCCAGGCGATATTGCCGTCAGTTTCGTGCACGGCAACGGGAAAACCGAAATGCACGCCGTTATCCGGTTGCGAGACTTTACGCCATTGCTCGCCACCATCACGGCTGAAGAAAACGCCGCAATGATTTTGCTGCCATAAATACTCCGGCGCGCCCGGGCAGGCGGTCATGAAGTGTGGGTCGTGGCCCCATTCGGCCTCTGGATCTGGCATGTATTCCATGCGCAGGCCGCGATTGCGGGAGCGCCAGCTGTTGCCGCCATCGGTGGACTCCATCACGCCGGCGGTAGATATGGCTACGTACAAATGATCGGGATTGGTGGGGTTGACCACAATGGAATGGATGCCGGGCTCGAAAATGCCGTAGTCAATACTCGCCGGTGTGCCCGCCCAGGTGTTTTCACTGGTGGCGTCGCCGACAAATAAATCGCCGCCCCGGCTGGGGTGATTCCACAGAGGCCGGTTTAACGTCCAGCTATCGCCATTGTCATCGGAGACAAACAAACCACCTGGAATGGTGCCGGCATAGATGCGGCCTGGCTGACTGGTGTGACCAAAGGCCAGGTGCCAGATTTTATAAACCGCAGCGTTTGAATAGTTGTTTGCTTTAGGCTGCTCGTCCTCATCACCGGTGGGTAAAAATTTGGTGATATAACGTGCGCCTTCCGGGTACTTCAGCGAGGTGATGTCCTGCCAGCTTTTACCGTCATCTTCAGAGCGGGAGAGTTTCGGCCCCCAGTGGCCATGATCGAGGCAGGACCAGAGTGTGCCCGTGCGCGGGTCGCGGATGGCATAACACACAGGAATGCCCGCATGCTCAATGGTGCGTGGCCGCCAGCCTGAGGAAGTGTGGTCAAGAATAACCGTTCCCTTGCGGGTGCCCAGTAGAAGTGTCCGTGTCATGGCTGTCTCCAGAGCGGAGTGGAGCCATCAATGTAGAAGACTTGGGTGGGGTTGGCAATGGCGGGGCGAGCTGTGGTTGCGGAAGGTGTGGTGGAATGCGCTGCGCTTAATCCACCCTACATTCTGACGTAGGGTGGAATAAGCGCAGCGCATTCCACCTTCAAATTCCACCTTCAAATAATAGCCGGCATCAACCGCACTTGGAATTGCCGCAACTCAAACAGGTTTTGCAGCCATCCAGAATGATTACCGCTTTGGTGGAGCATTTGTTACAGAGCTCGGCCGAGGCCGGGTAGCCGGTTTCGCCGGCGGCGGCCTGGGTGGTGTTGCGGGCTTCGTATTCGGCGCGCTTTTCCGCCAGAATGGCTTTCTGGTGGTCGCTCATTTCGTCTGATTGCAGCAGGCCGATGGACTTCATGTGGTTTTCGATGGCTTCGCCGATTTCGGCAACCAATGAAGGCATGAAGCGGCCGCCGGATTTGAAGTAGCCGCCCTGCGGATCGAACACGGCTTTCAGTTCTTCCGCCAGGAAGGTGCAGTCACCGCCCTTGCGGAACACCGCCGAAATTACCCGCGTGAGCGCCACTACCCACTGGAAGTGTTCCAGGTTTTTGGAATTGATGAAAATCTCGAACGGGCGACGTACTTCGTGGTCGGTGCCCTGGTTCAGGATCACATCGTTAATGGTGATGTAGAGCGCGTGATCCGACAGCGGCGTTTTGATTTTGTAGGTGGCGCCAATGAGAATTTCCGGACGCTCGATATTCTCGTGCATCTGCTGGATTTCCGGGCCATTGTCTTCCGGTTTTTCAGTGGCTTCCACCTGGGGCTTGACCACTTTGAAGCCGGTGATTTTTTTGTCGATAGTCAGTTGTGTCATGGTCAGAATTTCCCGTAGTAGCCTTCTTTCAATGCATCGTAGAGGTTGGCGGCGGTGTGCTCTTCGCCGTCGTAGGTCACTATGTCGTTGCCTTTAAAGCGCACAGTGCTGCCATCTTCCAGCGTGAATTCATAGGTGGTGTTGGCCAGATCCTCTTCTTTTACCAATACGCCCTGGAAGGCTTCCGGGTTAAAGCGGAAGGTGGTGCAACCTTTCAGGCCCTTGGAGTGCGCGTACAGGTAAACATCTTTAAAGGTTTCGTAGTTGATGTCGCTCGGCACATTAATGGTTTTGGAGATGCTGGAGTCCACCCAACGTTGCGCCGCGGCTTGCACGTCCACGTGCTGTTCCGGTGTGATGTCATCACTGGTCACAAAGTAGTCGGGCAGCTGCGTGGCCGGGTCCTGGCTATAGGGCATGGCGTCCGGGTTGAACAGCTCGCGGTAGGCCAGCAGCTCGTAGGAAAACACATCCACTTTTTCTTTGGACTTTTTACCTTCGCGGATCACGTTGCGCGAATAGTGGTGCGCAAAGCTGGGTTCAATGCCGTTGGAGGCGTTGTTGGCCAGACTCAGCGAAATGGTGCCGGTGGGCGCAATGGATGAGTGGTGGGTGAAGCGACAGCCGTGCTCCACAATGGCCTCGATCAGTGCCGGATCTTCTTCCCCAATCAGTTGCATATAGCGTGAGAACTTGGCGTGCAGTACGCGGCCTTTGACCTTCTCGCCCAATTTGAAATACTGCTTGAGCTCGGGTTGCTTGTGCAACAGCTCGTGGGTGATTTCAAAGTCCTCGTCGAAAATTGGTGCCGCACCTTTCTCTTTGGCCAGCTCCACACCTTCGCGCCAGCCCGCCAGCGCCAGCTCTTTGCTGACCTGTTCGGTGAAGGCGATGGACGCTGGCGTGCCGTAGGGAATGCGCAGCATGGTGAGGGTGGAACCCAGGCCTAAGAAGCCCATACCGTGACGGCGCTTGCGTTGGATTTCGGCCTGCTGGCCGGGCAGCGCAAGGCCATTGATTTCCACCACGTTGTCGAGCATGCGGGTGAATATGCGCACCAGCTTGCGGAATCGGTCCCAGTCAAATCCGGCCTCGGGTTTGAATGCATCTTTCACAAACCGAGTCAGGTTCACTGAGCCCAACAGGCAGCTGCCATAGGGCGGCAAGGGCTGCTCGCCACAGGGATTGGTGGCACGGATGTCTTCGCAGAACCAGTTGTTGTTCATCTGGTTCACGCGGTCAATCAGGATGAAACCGGGTTCGGCGTAATCGTAAGTGGACGCCATGATCTGGTCCCACAAGCGGCGCGCGGGCATGGTGCGGAAAATACGGCAGGCCACTTCGCCCTGTGGGTTGCGCACAAATTCATCGTGCAGGTGGTCGAGCCGACGCCAGACCACTTTCTCACTGTCCTGCAAATCCACCGGATTGTTTTCCAGATCCAGGCGGGTCATGGGGAAGGACAGTTTCCAGGGCGCTTCGGCTTTTACGGCTTCAATGAAGTCTTCGGTAATCAGCAACGACAGGTTGAACTGGCGCAGGCGGCCGTCTTCGCGCTTGGCGCGGATGAAGTCCTGCACGTCCGGGTGATGCACATCGAAGGTGGCCATCTGGGCGCCACGACGGCCACCGGCGGAAGACACGGTAAAGCACATCTTGTCGAAGATATCCATGAACGACAGCGGGCCGGAGGTGTAAGCGCCGGCACCGCTTACATAAGCCCCGCGCGGGCGCAGGGTGGAAAACTCATAACCAATGCCGCAGCCCGCCTTCAGGGTCAGGCCGGCCTCGAGGTTCTTTTCCAGAATGCCCTGCATGGAGTCTTCGATGGTGCCGGAGACGGTGCAGTTAATGGTAGAAGTGGCCGGCTTGTAGGCCTGGGCGCCGGCATTGGACACAATGCGGCCGGCGGGGATGGCGCCGTTTTCCAGGGCCCAGAAGAATTCCTTCTGCCACTGCTTTTTGTTTTTCGGCTCCACCGCCGCCAGCGCTTCGGCCACCCGTTGCCAGGTACCGTGCACATCGGCATCGACCGGATTGTCCTGGCCGTCTTTGAGCCGGTACTTTTTATCCCAGATGTCTACCGAGGCCGGCTGCAGCGCCAGTTCGGCAATGCGGTCGGTGGGGGTGGCGTGTGAAGTGCTGGTCATGGTCTGTCCCTGTCTTTGTTCTGATGGGGTAAGAGTGCGGTAAACGCGTATTCTGCCACAATACCTAGTGGTGGGTAAGGTGGGTTTTGGCTATATGTGGGGTTTTTTGGTGACCGGCGGGACAGTGCTGGGGTATCGAGGGCTTGACCTTAAAGTACCAAGGGACCAGACCCCTTGGTACTTTGGGGTTAAGGAGTCAGTTTCGGCTGCTGCAGGGCGTACGCTTTGTGTGCTGGAGGTGCGGCACGAAATTGCAGGGGCCCTGGCGGGCGTCCAATTGGGCGCCGATGATCTCGTCCCAGGCGGTGCGGCAGGCATTGTTGGACCCGGGCAGGCAGAAGATCAATGTGCCGTTGGCCAAACCGGCGAGCGCGCGGGATTGGATAGTACTGGTGCCGATCTGGGCGTAGCTGATCTGGCGGAATAGTTCGCCAAAGCCTTCTACGGTTTTGTCGAACAGCGGCAGCATGGCCTCGGGGGTGGAGTCGCGGGCGGTGAAGCCGGTGCCGCCAGTGATAAGAATCACCTGCACATCGGCACGTGCAATCCAGGCAGAGGTCTGGGCGCGGATCTGGTACACATCATCGATCACCAGTGCGCGATCGGCCAGCTGGTGGCCGGCAGTGGTGAGCTTGTCGATCAGCAATAAGCCCGAGGTGTCGTTGTCAAAATTGCGGGTATCGCTCACGGTGAGTACGGCAATGTTGAGCGGTTCCAAGGTGTCGGCGGTTTGATGGCCCATGTTGAAGGATTCCTGTTTGTTAATTCCTGATTGCTGACTTACCCCCCCAGCATGGCCAGGTGGCGGGTATGGCCGGTGAGGCCTTCGGCCAGCCGGTGGCCGGCCGGTTTGAACTGCAAGCCTGCATGTATGGCCTCGGCGACAGCAGGCGGATTCTGCTTTTTGAGCAAAGGCCGCAGGTCTATTCCTTCATCACCGAACAGGCACGGATGCAGCTTGCCGTGCGATGACATCCGCAGCCGGTTGCAACTGGCGCAGAAGTTTTTTGAATAGGGCAGGATAAAACCCACGTTGCCGGCATAGTCGGGGTGGGTGAATTCCGCCGCCGGGCCGGCATCCTGGCCGCGCACCTTCTGAACCCAGCCCTCAGCTTTGAGTGCGTCCATGATGCTCTGGCCCGCAACGTGGTGTGCGCGGTAATACGCGGTGTTGTCTCCGGTATTCATCAGCTCGATAAAGCGCAACGTAATCGGCTCGTGCCTGACCAAATTAAAGAAGTCTTCCAGCTGGTCCAGGTTGTAGCCCTTGAGCAAGACCGTATTCAATTTGGTATTGCGCATGCCTAGTCGGTTGGCCAGCTGTAGCGCATCGAGCACCTGTTGAAGCTTGTCGTGGCCGGTAATCAAACGGAAAGATTCCGGTCTCAGACTGTCGGCACTGAGGTTCAGTTGATCCAGCCCCGCGTTAACATAGTCGGGAAGCTGGCGGGCAAGGCGATAACCATTGCTGGTCAGTGCCACCTTTTCTATCCCGGGTGTTTGTTTGCAGATCTGAATGATCTGCGCAAGATCTTTGCGCAAGGTGGGTTCGCCGCCGGTAATGCGCACTTTGCGTGTGCCACACAAGGCGAAGGCTTGCACCAGAGTTTCAATTTCTGACAGCGACAGTGGTGCGTCGGTGGTACTGGGGCAATAACCCTCGGGCAGGCAATAGTTGCAACGAAAATTGCATGCCTCGGTTACCGACAGGCGCAGGTAAGTAAAACGGCGATTGCTGCCGTCGCTGGCTATAAGCGGGTGTTGTCTTTGCATAGATGCCTTTCCAGGTTGGGAGGCAAAGGCGTTTCCATCTTTACCCTGAGAAGAGACTGCATCAATAACGGCCAGCCTTTTCTTTTGCGCACTTTTTTTGCGCATCGGCTGCAAAACCCTACGCGATAATGCGCTTAGGTGGTGCAGCTCGGCATGTCATCTATGGTGCATCTTTGCCGTGCGGTTGTGCATTCCCCACAGCTGGTATATGCGTGCGACTTTTCTACCCCCTTGTGGGTAGCTTTTCGCAGCCTGAAGCCACATTTCCCGCCGCACTCTGTACGTGTGAACCAGCGAAGGTTTATTTAGACGCCAATCGAAAGCCAAAAACTATCTTGTCAATTTACTGTCACTATGCTGGCTCAGACTTTGCAGTCACATACCTGAACGCAGTCCTGTTGGGTTGCGTCGTCTCTTGTTGTGTCTGTTCATTCGGCACCACAGAACCGAGGCATGTCTCCCCATTTCAAACGAGGTTTTTGCCATGGAAGCGGTTTACATTCTGAATGCCGGTCGGGTGCCGGCAGTGAAGTCAGACGAAGATGATGTTGCGCATTTAGCGGCTCGTGCTATCGCACCGCTGTTTGCAGAACAGGCGGCAGATCCCGCTGAAGTTACCGCGCTGTATGTGGGCAATATGCTGTCTGGCATTTTGTCCAATCAACAATTGCTGGCGCCGCTCATTGCGCAGCACGCGGGTCTCACGGGTTGTGAAGCGATTACGGCGGAAGCGGCCTGTGGCTCGGGTGCGGCGGCCATGCGCCAGGGCGTGATGGCCATTGCCAGCGGTTTCCATTCGTTGGTGGTGGTTGCCGGTGCTGAACAAATGAGCCGGAGTTCGCGCGATCAGGTGAGCCGCGGTCTGGCTACCGCCTCCTGCTGGGACAGAGAGGGCGGCCTGGGCGAAACGTTTATTACCCTTAATGCCCGCATCATGAAACGCTATATGGAACACTATGGCGTCTCGCGTTCGGCGTTCGCCCCTTTTGCGGTGTCGGCCCACAATAACGCGCAAAAAAATCACTGCGCCATGTTGCAAAAATCCATCACCACCGACGACTACGAGAGCGGGCGCATGCTGGCCGACCCTATCGGCCTGTTTGATGCGCCCCCCATTTGCGATGGCGCCTGTGCGTTGTTATTGGGCAATAAAGACATGGCCCGGCGTGCGCAGCGCATGGGATTGCCGGTGGTGAAAGTACTGGCGTCTACCTGCGCCACCGATCGGTTGGCACTGGAAGATCGCGATGACCCGCTCGCGTTGGCGGCGGCGCGCGACGCCTTTGCCAAAGCCTATCGCATCAGCGGGCTCACCAAAAACGACATCGATATATTTGAACCCCATGATGCCTACACGGTGATGACCGCGCTCAGCCTTGAGGCTGCAGGTTTTGCAGCCCCTGGTCATTCCACCAGCATGGCAGCGGAAGGAATGTTTACCAAAAATGGCGAGCTGCCCATCACTCTGTTCGGTGGCCTTAAGGCCCGTGGCCACCCTGTGGGTGCGACCGGCGTTTATCAGTTGGCGGAATGTTTTCTGCAGCTGACCGAGCAGGCCGGTGAATTACAAGTGCAGGGCGCGCGCATTGCCATGGCACAGAATCTGGGGGGCGCGGCGGGTAGCGCGTTTACCCATATTCTTGAGCGCGTGGCTTAACCGATATTTGAAAGAACTGTGAAATTATTTAACGAGCGAGGAAGAGATTATGATTGCAAAAGCACCCACCACTGATCGTCTGGCGCTGGTTACCGGCGGGACCCGGGGAATAGGTGAAGCCATCAGTATTGGCTTGCAGGAACAGGGCTATCGCGTATTGGCGAGCTACCAGCGCAATCAGGCGGTGGCCGATGAATTTTCGGCGCGTACCGGTATCCCGGTGTTCAAATTTGATGCATCGGATTTCGATGCTACAGAGCAATCGATTCGCACTATCGAAGCCGACATGGGCCCGGTGGAAGTACTGGTAAACAATGCCGGCATCACCCGCGATGGTGTGTTGCATAAAATGACCCCGCAGAACTGGCAGGATGTGATCGAAACCAATCTTTCATCCTGTTTTTACACTTGTCATGCAGTGATCGCCGGCATGCGTGAGCGTCGCTTTGGCCGGATAGTGAATATCAGCTCTATCAATGGCCTGGAGGGCCAGTTTGGCCAGACCAACTACGCAGCGGCGAAGGCGGGCATGTGCGGTTTTACCAAGTCGCTGGCGAAGGAATCGGCCCGCTACGGCATCACCGTGAATAGCGTTGCGCCAGGTTATGTGGATACAGACATGGTGCGTGCCATTGCACCAGAAGTGCTGCAAAAAATTATCGACAAAATTCCCGTGGGCCGATTGGCCAAACCCGAAGATGTGGCGCGCTGTGTGAATTTTCTGGTAGCGGATGATGCGGACTTTATTACCGGAACTACCCTGTCGGTAAATGGTGGGCAGTATATGAGTTGATAGAAGATTTCTGGTTTCTGGTCTCAAAGGACCAGAAACCAGAAATTCAGCTGTACTTATTAATAAACTCCGTAATCAACGGTCGGATATGCATCCTGAACTTCGAGCCACTGAAAATCCCGTAGTGCCCCGCGCCCTCTTGTAGATGGTGTTTGCGCTTTTTCTTGGGAATGTTCTTGCACACGTCCTGCGCCGCTTCAGTTTGACCGATGCCGCAGATGTCGTCGTTGGCGCCCTCCACGGTGAGTAGCGCCGTGTCGGTGATGTTGAGAAAGTCCACCGGCTTGCCGTGGTAAGTGGTGGCATTGCGGGCGATTTCGTTGTGGTGGAATACCCGCTCGATGGTTTCCAGATAGAACTCGGCCGGAATATCGAGCACCGCCATGTATTCATCATAGAAAGCGCGGAAGCGGTCGGCGTCTTCCTCTTCACCGAACATCAGGTTCTGGTAGAAGTTGAAGAACTTTTTCACGTGGCCGTCCATGTTCATGCTGAGAAAGCCGCCCAGTTGCAAGAAGCCGGGGTACACCCTGCGGCCCTCCCCCGGGTAACCTTTGGGCACCGTCATGATCGCGAAGTTGCGGAACCAGTCGAGCGAATGCTCTTGCGCGTAGGTGTTTACCCGGGTGGGATTTTTGCTGCAGTCGATGGGGCCTGCCATTAGCGTGAGTGACTTGGGCGTGGCGGAGCTTTTGCGCTCGGCCAGCACGGCGGTGGCAATCAATGCTTGCACGGTGGGCTGGCAAATCGCCACCACGTGGGTGTTTTTGCCCAGGTGTTCGATAAAATCCACCAGATAGTCCACGTAGTTGTCGAAACTGAACTCGCCTTCCTCCATGGGGATTTCCCGCGCGTCCAGCCAATCGGTAATGTACACCTCGTGATCGGGCAGCAGTGCTTCAACCGTGCCGCGGGTGAGTGTGGCATGGTGACCGGACAGCGGTGCCACCAGCAGTACCTTGTCGCTTTCTTCCAGACCGCGGCGTTTGAAATGCATCAGATTGCAGAAAGGTTTTTCCAGTTCGATGCGTTCATATACACCCACGCGTTTATTGTTCACAAACACTTCTTTGATGCCGAAGTCCTGCTTTTCATAACGCTGGGTCATGCGCAGCCCAAGTTCCAGGCCGGCATGTACCGCGCGCCCGGGCGGGGTGTGGATGAGCGGATTCTGATCGGCCAGCTGTTTTACCAAGCGCAGTGATTCATGCCACACACGCAGGCCGCTGGCGTAGGTTTCGAAGGTTTGATAACGCATGGTAGGGCTCCTTGGGGCGGGACCCGGAGGGCAGGCTCCATAGCGGAGCCTGCGTGTCGCTTGGTTAGCTGGCCTTGGTGGCGGGCTTGGCTTTTGCCGGCGCGGCCTGAGAAAACATGTCTTTCCAGGTTTCAGCCGCTTGTTCCTGCGCTTCCGACAAAATGCTGTAAGCATCTTTGGCGGCGGTGGTGAGCTTTTCCTGCATGCCTTCGGCAAAAGACTTGTTCGCTTCCATGTAGCTGTTCAGGTCTTTATGCGACGACAGGGTTTTGGTGTAGCTCATGGTGTCGTTTACCAGCCCGCTCACCAGTGCGGTGTTGTGCTGGGTGAGTTTTTCAAAGGTCTGGATATTCATGGCCAGCAGGCTGTTGGCCGGCTTCATGGCGGATTGGAACTGCTCGGTGATTTGCTCAAACATAGCCTTGCTCCTGATTGTCGGATCTATCCGGGATTAATTTTGCTGCACTGCAGCATGTGTTCGTTTAGATTAGGTGCGGGCTGAACAGAAATCAAGCAGTTTTTGCTGCATCGCAGCAAAATAATTCGGGACTGGTGCGTCAGTCCTTTTTGGGCGGCTGCTGGCCCGGCCAGAGCGGGTTGGCTTGCTGCATGAACTGGTTGAACAGACCCATGGGGCTGTTGTTCACCATCTGTTTCATGAAGCCGTCAATGGCATCTTGCTGGTCCAGGAAATGGGCCAGGCTCATTTCCAGGTATTGCCGCACAAATGCCTGCATATCGCTGTCATAGAAGCGTATCAGCTGCATGAGCAGGGTATTGGTCAGCAGCGACTGCTGATCGGTACTTTCCTGCTCGGCGATAATCTGCAACAGCAGGCTTTTGGTGACATCCTCGCCGGTTTTGGAATCCACCACCTGAAACGCCTTGTGACTGTTGATCAGGGCCTTGATGTCATTCAGGTTCACGTACTGGCTTTGGCTGGTGTCGTAAAGCCGGCGGTTGGGGTACTTTTTAATGATAATCACGTTCGCGCTCATGCTGTTTGCTGCATCACAGCATAACGCGCACCGGCCCCGGGCGCCAACGCCGGGGTTATCAGTCCCTTACAAGCGCTTCAACACATACCGCCCCGGCGCCTCAGTCAGTGGCGGAAAGAGACCGTTGCCCGGTTCCCGTGCCGGGGTTTTCTCGTTGCATTGTCCGGTCAGCCATTCAGCCCAGTCGGGCCACCAGGAGCCTGCGTGGGATGTGGCCTGCTGCAGCCAGTCCTCGGGCTTCAGACTATCAGCCCGGCTCAGCGGGCCGGCACAGTAGCCGTATTTTTGCAGGGCCGGTGGGTTGATCACGCCGGCAATGTGGCCCGAACCGGCCTGTACAAAGCGGGTAGGGCCGGTGAGCAGGCGGGCGCTGGCGTAGGCCGCCTGCCATAAAACAATGTGGTCTTTGGCGGCGCCCAGCACATAGGCCGGGGTATCGATCATGCGCGGGTGGCACAGTGTGTCGCCCACCATCAGACCTCCGTTGTTCACAAACGGGTTATCGCGATAAAACCGCTTAACGTAGCTGTGAAAAATCTGCTCGGTGAGATTGGTGCTGTCGCTGTTCCAGTACAGCAAGTCGAACGCCGGTGGTGTTTGCCCGTGCAGATAATTATTGATGAACGTGGGCCAGTACAAATCATTTTCGCGCAGGAAGTTAAAGCTGGTGGCCAGTACCCGGCCATCGAGTAAACCGCGGCTTTCTACCAACGGTTCCAGGCTTTCGAGCATGGGCGAATTCAGGTAATGACCCAGGTCGCCCGGTTCGGAAAAATCCAACAGGGTGGTGAGCAGCGTTATGCTCGCCAACGCCTCGCGTCCCTGTGCCCGCAGCCAGGCCTGGGTGGCGGTGAGCAGGGTGCCGCCAACGCAATAGCCGGCGGCGTGAACTTTTTCTGTACCGCAGATTTCGCACACCACCTCCAGTGCGGTGAGCAGTCCCTCCTGCATATAGTGCTCAAAGCCCAAATCACGGTGTTGGCTTTCCGGGTTGGCCCAGGACACCATAAACACGGTAAAGCCCTGATCCACCAACCAGGCCACCAGCGATTTTTTTTCGTTCAGATCCAGAATGTAGTACTTGTTGATAAACGGCGGCACGATCAGCAACGGGGTTTTATACACCTGCTCGGTGCGGGGTGCATATTGGATCAGTTCCATCAGTGCATTGCGATACACCACCTGCCCTGGCGTGGCGGCTACGTTTTTACCCAACGCGAAGCCGCTGTCGTCAACCTGGGAAATACGCAATGCCTCAAGCGGACTTTTTTGCAGATCGTTCAACAGATTAGTCAGCCCTTTTTGCAGGTTTTCGCCCTGCTGCGCCACCGTTTCGCGCATCACTTCTGGATTGGACCAGGCGAAATTGCCGGGGGCCATGGCGTTGATCAGTTGGCGAGCATAAAAACGCCAGTGCTTTTCTTCTTCCGCATTGTCGAAGCTCACCGCATCCAATTGCTGGGTCAGCAGGCGTGCATTGGTGAGGTAGGTCTGGCGCAAAAAACTGTACAACGGCTGTTGATGCCAATCTGCATCGGCAAAGCGATGGTCGCCGGCATCATCCGGTACCAGCTCGGGCATGTGTTCCTGTTTCTGCAGCGCCTGTGCAAGTGCGCCGCAGAGCGCTGTGTGCTGTTGCAGTGCCTCGGTTTGTAACCTCAGCCATTGGTCAATGTCCACGTCCGGTTTGGGCGAAAACGCCGGTGACGGCGGGTATTGGCCGATGTGCGCCTGCATTTGCTTGAGCGCTTGCTCGGTCAGCTGGGTAAACAGCTCGCTGAAATTGACGTTCATAGCCGTGTTTCCTCTCACTCATCGGGCGGTCCAGCCGCCATCCAGTACCAGGGTTTGCGCCGTCATGTTGCGGGCGGCCGGGCCGATCAGGTAATCCACTGCGCCACAGAGTTCATCTGTGCCAATAAACGATTTTTTAGGCATTGGCTTTAACATGATGTCGTTAATGACCGCCTCTTCGCTGATACCGTGACTTTGGGCCTGAGCACTAATCTGTTGTTCCACAAGCGGTGTTCGCACATAGGCCGGGCACAGGGTGTTGATAGTGACATTCCGCTCGGCGGCTTCGAGCGCAATGGTTTTGCTGAAACCAATCAGGCCGTGCTTCGCTGCCACATAGGCGCTTTTGTAGGGGGATGCCACCAGTGCGTGGATGGAGCCGATGTTGATAATGCGGCCGTAGTTCTGCGCATACATGCCGGGCAGAAAGGCGCGGGTCATCATGGCGGGGCCAGTGAGCAACACATCGATGAGCGTGCGAAAGCGTTGACTGGGGAAATCTTCAATGGGCGCCACGTGTTGCAGGCCGGCGTTATTGATCAGCAAGTCCACCGCGCCAATCTTGTCCGCTATTTGTGTAATTTGTGCTTCATTGCTCACGTCCAGTGCATGTGCCTGAACCATGCCAGCAAGGTTGGCCGCGGCAGCCTCAGCGGCTGCCAGTGAAATGTCGGTCAGATGCACCTGAACATTTTGTGCAGCCAGATGCCTGGCAAGTGCCAAACCTATGCCGCTGGCGGCGCCGGTGATCAGTGCGCTTGTGACCTTTGTTTGCGTACGGCCTTGCGAATCAGTTGGCATAGCGTCCTACTCCTCTCGGGTGCAAGAATCTTTCGAATACTACTCCACTACATATGACAGGATTACGAAAAAGACCGGCACCGGCGTTTTACTTGCGTTAACGCCGTGCCGGTACAGAGGCAAACCGGTCAGGCGACGGCCCGGATTTTTTTGTCTTCGGCCTTTTCAGAGCTGGTTTCTGGTGTCGGCTTTTTCTGTGCCGGATTACTGTGACGCTTGTGCAGGAATTCCAGTACTTCGGCGCGGTAACGGTTGTATTCGGCATCTTTGGCCATTTCCAACCGATCGCGTGGGCGCGCGAGGTCTACCTGCAGTATCTCGCCGATGGTGGCGGCCGGCCCGTTGGTCATCATCACAATGCGATCGGACAGGAGTACCGCTTCGTCCACGTCGTGGGTGATCATGATCACGGTACTGTTCAGCTCGGATTGGATTTCAATCAGTGAGTCCTGCAGGTGGGCGCGGGTCAGCGCGTCGAGTGCGCCAAAGGGCTCATCCATCAATAGCACCTTCGGTTCCATGGCCAGAGCGCGGGCAATGCCAACGCGCTGCTTCATGCCGCCGGAGATTTCATCGGGGCGTTTGTGCATGGCGTGTTCCATGTGCACCAGGCGCAGGTTGTGTTCAATCCACTCTTTCATTTCGGCTTTCGATTTGGTGCCTTTGAATACCTGATTCACCGCCAGCTCCACATTCTGGTAAGCGGTCAGCCAGGGCAGCAGGCTGTGGTTCTGGAACACCACCGCGCGCTCGGGCCCCGGTTGGTTCACTTCTTTTTTGTCCAGAATGACACCGCCCTCGGTGGCCTCGTACAAGCCAGCAACGATATTCAGGACGGTGGACTTTCCGCAGCCCGAGTGGCCAATCAACGAGATAAACTCGCCTTTAGCGATACGCAGCGACACGTCGTTCAGCGCACGGAAAGGCCCGTTCGGGGTGGGGAAGTCGATGCTCACATTCTCAATGGAAAGGTAGGCGTTTTCTGCATTTTTCTGTTCAACTGTCATTGTATTTCTCCTAACGCAGCGCGGCGCTCTTGTCCCAGCTCACGGCTTTCTGCAAAGCCAGCATGCCGCGATCCAACATGAATCCGATAATGCCAATGGCGAACACGGCAACCATAATGCGCGCCAGCGACTGGGAAGAACCGTTCTGAAATTCGTCCCATACAAACTTGCCCAGCCCCGGGTTCTGCGCCAGCATCTCAGCGGCAATCAATACCATCCAGCCCACACTTAATGACAGGCGAAGGCCGGTAAAAATGCCGGGGATGGCGGAGGGAATGACGATTTTTCGGATGTGTGTGAAGGCTGGCAGGCGTAGTACTTTACTGACGTTAATCAGGTCTTTGTCCACGCCCGATACCGCCACGGTGGTATTGATCAATGTGGGCCACAGGCAGCACAGCGTGACCGTGATGGCCGATACCAGAAAGGATTTTTCCAGCCAGGGATCATCGCTTACATAAAGCGCGGATACCACCATGGTCACCAACGGCAACCAGGCCAGTGGTGACACGGGCTTGAACACCTGAATCAACGGATTTACGGCGTTATAGAAAGTGGCCGAGAGCCCGCACACGATGCCTGCCGGAATGGCGAACAGCGACGCAATGGCAAAACCCACAAACACGGTTTTCAGACTGGTAAAAATCTGATCGATAAACGTGGGGCGGCCATTGTAGGTGCGCCATTTCACCTCGGCATCCGGGTTCTTTTCCAGTTTTTTGGCATTGCGGGCATCCTGCCGCTCATAGAAAGCGGTTTCTTTGCCGCGCTCTTCGCGGTGTTCGGCCCACAGGGATTTCGCCTGTTCGGTCACCTGCACCGGACCGGGTAATTGGCCCAGGCTGGTATTGATCTGTGCAGCCGTGATGTGCCAAAGACCCAGAAATAAAATCAGGGTAATGAGTGTGATGAGCGCCTGCCGGATAGGGCCGGTGGCGGGCGAGCCACCCAGCTCGCGCAACCAGCTGAAAAAGCCGCTTTTGGTACTGATTGATGCGGATGTCATTGAATTTGCCTCCAGTAGTGGAAAAATCCCTGCTGTTTTCGCTCTTCCTTGCGCGCCGGTTGAGCAGTGAACACCGCAGGGTGTTCACTGCTGCCCGGATTACAGTTTGTCTTTCGCTTTCAGGCCGATGCTGAATTGTTCCAGGTACGCTGTGGGCTTGGTGCCGTCATACACTACGCCGTCAATGAACTCTTTTTGCGGTGCCTTGAAACCGGTCTCGCTGTCAGACGGGAAGTCTGTGGCTGCCATCTTGCCTTCTGCTACCAGCTCTTTGGCGGCCTTCATGTAGATGTCCGGACGGTAAACTTTTTTGGCGATATCCATGTACCAGCTGTCGGGCTTGTGCTCGGCAATCTGGCCCCAACGACGCATTTGGGTGAGGTACCAGATGGCGTCGGAGTAGTAGGGATAGGTGGCGTTGTAGCGGAAGAATACGTTGAAGTCGGGCACTTCGCGCTTGTCACCTTTTTCATACTCAAAGGTGCCGGTCATGGAGTTGGCGATCACATCGTAGTCTGCGCCCACATAGTAAGGCTTGGACAAAATTTTCACCGCTTCCGGCCGGTTGGCGTTGTTATTCTCATCCAACCACTTGGCCGCACGGATCAGTGATTTCACCACGGCGATATGGGTCTCCGGGTATTTCTCCGCCCAGTCTTTGCTTACGCCAAATACTTTTTCCGGATTGTTTTTCCAGATTTCGTAGTCGGTGATGACCGGTACGCCAATGCCTTTGAATACCGCTTGCTGGTTCCAGGGCTCGCCCACGCAGTAGCCGTAGATGGTGCCGGCTTCCAGGGTGGCGGGCATTTGCGGTGGTGGCGTTACGGACAGCAAGACGTCGCCGTCAATCTGACCCGAGGTGTCGCCTTTGTGCGGTGCATAGTAGCCCGGGTTGATGCCGCCGGCGGCGAGCCAGTAGCGCAGCTCGTAGTTGTGGGTAGACACGGGAAATACCATGCCCATGTTGAATGGCTTGCCTTCGTCCTTGTATTTTTCAATAACCGGCTTCAGGTAATCGGCTTTAATGGGGTGTACCGGCTTGCCGTTTTCATGGGGAATGTTCTTTTTCATTTCTTCCCACACCGCATTGGATACGGTGATGCCGTTGCCGTTCAGGTCCATGCTGAAGGCGGTGACAATGTGCGACTGGGTGCCAAAACCGATGGTGGCGCCCAGAGGCTGGCCCGCCAGCATGTGAGCGCCGTCCAATTCGCCGGTAATCACCCGGTCGAGCAGAACTTTCCAGTTGGCTTGCGCTTCCAGTTCAACAAACAGGCCCTCTTCTTCAAAGAAACCTTTTTCCAGTGCAATAGCCAGTGGCGCCATGTCGGTGAGTTTGATGAAGCCAAACTTCAGCTCATCTTTTTCGGGTTCGGCGGCAACAGCCCCCTGAAACGCACCCAGACTCACGGCAAGGCCCAGCAGCAGGGATTTAGCTTTGTTCATGATTCACTCCTGTGGTTTTTGTGATTTTGTTGACAGGAGTAATACAAGTGCTGTGCCAGTTTTCAGCTTTTCCTTATGGGTAATGAGGTTTTTGGCAATCTTCACCGACTTGGTGCATAAATTCGGGGTTGGTTGATTTTTGGTGCGTAAAATCGTACGTACCCAGGCCGTCACTGATTGGTTTTGGTGCCGGTGTGCACCAATGTATTCACGAGCGCTGCTGGGTGTGCACTGTTTGTGGTTGAGTGGGAGATAATTTGGTGCGCAGGTAGGAGGTCAGTTCACCTATAAGAATCGGTTATTTCCGTGTTGGCAGTCGGTCATTGCTCCCTCCAAAACCGACATTCCTGCCCTCCATGGCAGTCATCGCAAACCCGCCATCCGTGACTCCTGTTTGCATACATACCCTCCTTGGCAATAAAAAAGGCTCCCGAGGGAGCCTTGTTATCCGAGGAGGATAATTTTACAAAGTGATCTGAACTTGTAGCCAGATTTTCTGGGTATCGCTTGAGAAATCGTCGGCGCTGTAGTCGGCGAACTTAAGCAGGGTTTTTACCTGCTTGTTGATCGCGTAGGCGGCGGTGAAGTCCCATTCAGTCCCGTAGCTGGCGCTGCCTTCTACAGCCTGGAAGTCATGGTAGGTTAATGACAGCGCAACAGGGCCTGCTTTGCCACTCACACCGGCGTAAAGATCCTGTACGCCATTAGCGGGGGTGCCAAGGAATTTGTCGGCAAAGCCCTGGAACTTGTGTCCGGTAGCCAGTGGTGTCTGGAAGCCTTTCACGCCGCCATCTGAACCGAGAATTTCAGCGCCGACGGTGGCGGTAACCACGTTGAAATCGCCGCTGGCTTCCAGCAGCAGATAGTCGGTGCTGTAGTCCACGGGGGCATCGCCGGTTTCAGACTGGGTGGCGTAGCTGCCGGTCAGGCCAACGGGGCCGAATTTGCCCTGATAACGCAGGCCCAGTGTCTGGTTGTTAAGTGCCGCGGCGTCGTCAAAATCCATGCTGTAAAAGAAGCCGGTAAGTTTGTGCGCGTCGCTGATTTTCCAGCCGCCGTTGGCCAGATGAACGTCACCGCGCAGGGTGGCACCCGCGCCACTTGGGCCGAAGATGCGGTTAACCTGGCTCACGTAGCTGTATTCTGCGCTGAAGGCATCCTGACCAAACTGAAGGCGGGCGCCATCATAGGTTTGCTCGTTCTGGCGCCAGGCCACACCACCTACGAAACGCTGATCATCCAGCACAATGCGCTGACGACCGCCAGTGGCTGTGAAGCCGCCGGCACTGTATTTTGCGTAAGCCTGGTTCAGGTCCGTGCCGCGTGGATCTGCCACAACGGGGTAGTCAGTCTTGCCGTTGCTGGTTGAATTGAAGTCGGTGGTGAGATGACGGACATCGTCAAATTCCAGACCGAAAGAAACGCCGCCCACGGTGCCGGTGGTTAAAGAGAGGCGAGTACGGAGTGTATTGGCATTGGCATCTTCGGCCTTGCCATCTTCTTCCACGCCTTCGTAGCGGTAACGCAGATCAACGTTGGCGGTACCGTCTTTCACCAGTGTTTCGAATGTGGAATCGGCGTGTGCAACAGTGCCAGTGCAGGCGGCGGCGATGGCCAGCGGTAAATACAGTTTTTTCATATCTCACTCTCTTTTTTTTACCAATGATGTTTGGTGGTCATAGACTAATGCTGTTTTTCGCCCGGTCAGTTGATGTGTATCAAGCGGCGGCGCGGGTTACTTCCCCAGAGAACTTTAAGTAACACCTTGTAGGTAACAAATACTGTGCCAAATCTATTCAAGGGGAAGTAGTCGGGTCTGATGCTGTGTTGTTTGGTGCCTTAATCACAGGGGTTTTTTGTGTGAGGCGCCTTATGCTGCCTGCCCGGTGTGACAGTTTGAGCGTTGAATGCTTCGGGGCTGAAGTGCCCTCCGAGTGGCACCGATAATGTGCAGCCACCCGTAAATGTGCTCCATCTGGTGCAGCATTCGTGGCGCGACTTGGGGCAAAGGGCGCCATGTTGGGCGAGACTGGTGCACAAAAAATCAACCGGGTTTGCCATCCAAACGCGCGCGCGTGAGCATGGGAAAGTAGCCGATACAGAAAATCCCGTAGCCAAACAGCCAGGCGATGGTCGCCATCGACAGCCACAGTAAGTACTGCGAAGGCCACAACCACACCGCCAATACTCGGGCTGTGGCGGCGAATAGCAGCGCGGCAAAAGCGAACGACATCCAGCGGGGGGCGAGCAGCGGTCTGCCCGTATGGCCCAACGCGACGCGGGCCATCATGGCCAGAATCATATTGCCCATGGCGCCAGCAAACAGCGCGTGCATGGCGGTGCTTTTACTGATGGGCAGCAGGCCGACGGGCGCAAGATAGTGCCAGGCCAATAAAAGAAACAGTACCGGCAAGCACCAGAACGCCAGGTGCAAGGACCATAACAATGGCACCCGCAAAGTAACCCGGAAACGCAAGCGGAAGAGCCGGGCACTGTGTGCCAAGCCCACCAGCGATGCCAGGCCGCCATTGAACCAGGTTGGTAATTGGTTGGCCACGCCGCTGCCCTGCAGTAAGACCAGCGCGAGGGTCAGGCCGATGCAGGTAAGCTCCAGCCAACGCAGGTTTTCCACCCGCGGGGTCTGACTGCCGTTGGCGGTAAACATGGGCAGAATGCGACCACCCAGCACGGTCATGATAAACACCACCATCCAGGCTGCGAGATAAACACCTTGCAACGCCAGGCTCGGATCACCTTTGGCAGCGCCCCAGTGTGACAGGGCATTGCCCAGCGTCATCACCAACAATACCGGCACAAACATCAGGTTGCGGAATTGTCTGGCTTCGATCACCGGGCTTGCCAATCGCCAGGCCGCGAGCGGCAGAAACAGACAGTCGACCAGCGCAGTAAAAACGGTGGGCAGATTAAGTGCCATGGCCAGTCGCCCGGCCAGCCAGACCAACACCAGCAGCGCCAGCAGGGGACCGCGCGTACCGATGATGCCGGTCCAGTTTTGTACGGCGGTCAATAGAAAGCCCACCACAATCGCCATCACAAACCCAAATACCATCTCGTGGGCATGCCAGAACAGGCCGCCGCCATAGGGGGTGAAATCGAGATGCCCGGTCAGGTTGGCGGTCCATAAAACGATGGGAAAAAGACTGAACGCGGCGCCCAATAAAAAGAAGGGGCGAAACGCCAGTCGAAGCAGTGGGATGGGTAATGCGTCTTGTGACATCAATCCTGTTCCAGAAAATTATGGCTCTGTGCAAACCGCAGGCGTTGCTGAAAGCGGTCGGCTTTGTTGGCAAAAAACATCACCACCATACACAGCGCCAGAACACCGTAGAGCACCATAAAGCAGACGCTGTAAATGCCCACCAGATCCACGGCCAAACCGAATACGATGGGCAGGGTGCAGCCGCCGAGCGCGCCGAGTGCGGCCACAAAGCCGCCCACTGAGCCCATGGCGTTGGGGTAATAATCATTGATGATTTTATACACGCTGGCGCGACCAAATCCCTGCGCAATGCCAATCACAAAAATCAGCCAGGAAAAAAACCACACATTCACTTCCAGTGTCAGGTGCACGTCGCGGTCTACGCCGTGAATGGTCATGGTGGTGGGTGGGTAGCTCAGAAAGAACAGACACACCAGACACAGCCAGAACACATTCCAGTTCACCGCGCGGCCGCCATAGCGGTCGGCAAACCAGCCGCCCAGTGCGCGCACCATGCTGGAAGTGGTGGCGAAAAACAAGGTAAAGGCCATGGCCTCGGCATCGGTGAGTCCATAGGCGTTCACGTAATATTGTGGCAACCACAGTATCAACGCGAGAAACGAGCCGAAAACGAAGTAATAGTAGAGGCCAAAGCGCCACACTTGCGGATTTTTCAGGCTCGCCATTTGCGTTTTCAAGCTGGGACGTTCGTCTTGTTTGCGCGCCCGCTGGCGGGCAATGGCATGCACGGGTGCGGCCAGCGCAAACAAAAGAATCATCAACAGCATACCCAATGCGTAAAACCAGCCGAGCGAATCCCAGCCAAATTGCGCCACCAGAATCGGCGCCAATGCCAGGGTAATGGCGGCACCGGCATTACCTGCGCCGAAGATGCCCAGCGCGGTGCCCTGTTGGTTGCGTTCAAACCAGTCGGTGACATAACGGATGCCGAAGGTAAAGGATGTGCCGGAGATACCCAGCCATAACCCGAGCAAGACAAAGTGCGCCAGCGATTCGGCAAACGGCAGCATCAACAGCGGCGGCAGGGTCAGCGCCATTTGCCATAGCCACAGCTTGCGGGCGCTGTGTCGGTCGGCCAGCAACCCGGCCGGAATCCGCAACAGCGCGCCGGTGAGCATGGGCGAGGCAAAGAACAAGCCCAGCTCGGTGGCGGATAAATGCAAGGTGTCCTGCAGATCCAGCCCGATTACCGCATAGAGTACCCAGACGGAAAAATTGGCGGCAAAGGCCAGCGTGGCCAATGCGAGTGCGCGCCGGGCGCCGGGTGTGGAGTTGGATTTTGCCATGGCCCCAATGTCTCTCAGTCATTCAATCTTACGGCTTCCACCTTATCGAAGCGGGGCGTCGGGCTCCATCGACTATCCCCAACGCGCCAGCGTGACCCGGGCCGCTACCCCCGAAGTGGTAGTGCCGTCGATGGTGTCTGGTGTGGCGGTCAGATCGGGCGTTTCCGAAGGGGTAGTAAAGGGGGTAGTCACACACGCACGGCCGCCGTGTCTGCGGCCTGCGCTTGATGCAGGTCAATATCCCGAAGTGATGGAAAGCGACACTGAGCGGGTAAATCACGCCAACTCCGATTGGCAACTAGCGGAGGCATTATGTCCACTGATCACAAAATAAACCTGTTCGCACTCAGTGATCCCAAAATAAAAACCTTACACATCACCTGGTTTGCGTTTTTCCTGACCTTTGTGGTCTGGTTTAACCACGCACCCTTGTTGGTGTTCATGAAAGAGGCGTTTGATCTCACCAGCCAGCAAGTCAAAGCGCTGATGATTCTGAACGTGGCGCTCACGATTCCGTCGCGCATTATTATCGGCATACTGGTAGACAAACTCGGCCCGCGCAAAGTCTATTCGGGCTTGCTCATCATATCGGCGGCCTTGTGTTTTATGTTCGCGTTCGCGAATACCTACCAGCAGCTGGCGCTGTTCCGATTTCTCATGGGCTTTACCGGTGCCGGTTTCGTGATTGGTATCCGCATGGTGGGTGAATGGTTCCCGCACAAGTCTGTGGGCATTGCCGAGGGCATTTACGGCGGTTGGGGCAACTTCGGTTCTGCCGCCGCTGCCATGTCGTTGCCCACGCTGGCCATGATCTACGGCGGTGACAACGGCTGGCGTTATGCACTGGCCACTACTGGCGCCATCGCCGGCCTCTACGGTGTGTTCTATTACATTACTGCACGCAATACACCAAAAGGTTCCACTTACTTCAAACCGAAAAAAGCCGGTGGTCTGGAAGTTACCAGCTGGGGCGATTTCTGGTTGTTGCAGGCCATGAACATTCCCATGTACCTGGCGCTGGCGTTGCTCACCTGGAAACTGTCACCCACTAACCTCGGGCTCCTGTCGGATACAGCCTGCTACGCCATCTACGGCGGTCTGGTGTTGCTCTATGCCTATCAGGCGTACCAGATCTATCAGGTTAATATTGAACACCTGCGCGCGGGTGTGCCGGAAATGGATCGCTATCACTTCAAACAAGTGGCCATTCTGGATTGGTCTTACTTTGTCACCTTCGGCAGCGAGTTGGCCGTGGTGTCCATGTTGCCGCTGTTTTTTCTGGAAACGTTTGAAGGGCTCGACCCCGTAAAAGCCGGCTTGCTGGCCTCCGGTTTTGCCTTCATGAACCTGGTGGCACGTCCTACCGGTGGCTGGTTCTCTGACCGTTTCGGTCGTCGCAAGGCGCTGATGATTCTGATTGGCGGTCTGGCGGCGGGCTACTTCGTACTGGGCCAGATTAACGCCGGCTGGTGGATTCCGGTTGCCGTAATTGCCACCATGGCCTGTTCATTCTTCGTGCAGGCGGGTGAAGGTGCCGTGTTCGCTGTGGTGCCTTTGATCAAGCGCCGCATGACCGGCCAGATTGCCGGCATGGCGGGAGCGTATGGCAACGTGGGTGCGGTGACTTACCTGACCGTGTTGAGCTTTGTGGACTACTCCACGTTCTTCATCGTGATCGGTGCCAGTGCCATGGTGGTGTTCTTCATCGCCATGATGATGGATGAACCCAAAGGCCAGATTACCGAAGTGCTGCCTGACGGTACTGTTCACCTGATCGATGTGGGTTGATTGAGTGGGCGCCCGCGCAAGCGGGCGCTTTTGCTTATGCCTGAGAAATGCCAATGACCCAACCGCTTAAAATCCGCATCGCCAGTCACACCACGGCGGGTATCAAATCCATCAACGAAGATGCGGCGGCGTGCGAGTTGCCGGCCGATGAATTTTTGCTGGCGTCAAAAGGGGTTATGGCTCTGGTGGCCGATGGTGTGTCGTCGGCCGAAGCCGGTAAGGAAGCGAGCGAAACGGCGGTCAGCCGGTTTGTGGAAGAATATTACAACACACCGGACACCTGGTCGGTGGCGCGCGCGGGCGAAAAAATCCTGTCTACGCTCAACCTGCGCCTGTACCGGAAAAGCCACGAGTTTGTCACCTCCACCAAGGGTTACCTGTGCACTTTCAGCGCGGTCATTGTCAAAAGCCGCACCGCGCATTTTTTTCATGTGGGCGACAGCCGCATTTTTCTGTTCCGGCGCAGTGCTGACGGGCCGACGCTCAAGCAACTGACCCGCGATCACGCCGTGATGATGGGCGGCGACAAGCCCACGCTCACCCGCGCACTGGGCATGGATAACCGGCTCAACATCGATTACGGTACCGCCGCACTCAAGCCGGGCGACATGCTGCTGGTTACCAGCGACGGCGTGCATGACTTTCTGGCTGAAGACGCAATCACCACCGCGTTATTATCCGGTCAGAAAGCACAGGCTTTGGTAGCCTCTTTGTGCGCCCGCGCCGAAGCCGCCGGCAGCGATGACAATATCAGTGCGTCGCTGTTGATTGTGGACAGCCTGCCCGAAGAAAGCCTGGAAGATTACCACGCCAAGCTGACCCGCCTGCCGTTTCCGCCGGATCTGGAACCGGGCGAAAAACTGGACGGCTATCGCATCGATAATCCGTTGTTCGCATCGGCCCGGTCGCAGTTGTATCAGGTGACCGATGAGGTGACCGGCGCCAGCTATGTGATGAAAACGCCTTCGCGGAATTATGAAGACGACGCCAGCTATATCGACCGCTTTATTCAGGAGGAGTGGATTGGCAAGCGCATTCACAGCGAGCGGGTGGTGAAAGTGGTGAGTGCCGGGCGGCAGAAAAATTTTCTGTACTACCTGATGGAGTTTGTGCCTGGCATTGGCCTGGACAAATGGATTGCCGAGCACACCCCGCCCAGCCCCAAGCGCGCGTTTGCGTTGATCAAAGACATTGCCGAGGGCCTGCGCGCGTTTCACGACAACGAAACCGTACACCAGGATCTGCGCCCGGCCAACATCATTGTGACGCCGGACGAGCGGGCGGTGATTGTGGATTTTGGTTCTGTGTATGTGGCAGGGGTTGCCGAACAGCAGCGGCCGATTGTGCACGACGCCGCCTTGGGCACTGCCTCCTATTCCGATCCGCTGTACATCATGGGCTCGAATCCGGGCGTTCAGGGCGATGTGTACGCGCTGGCCACCATTGCCTATGAAATGTTTACCGGTCATCTGCCTTACGGCGACCAGATAGAAGAATGCCGCACGGCGTTCGACTACAGCCGACTGCGTTACCGCGACGCGGCCATGTTCAACCCGGTTGTACCAATTTGGTTCGACGCTGCGCTAAAAAAGGGCACAGCGTTCGAATTATCCGAGCGATATCGCACGGTTGATGAACTCTTACTCGATTTACAAAGCCCGAATCCGCTGTTTTTGCAGGACGAACCGGTCACCGCCAGTGACGCCTCAAGCCTCGCATTCTGGAAGATATTGAGTGGATTCTGGTTTCTCACACTACTGCTAGTGATTTACCTCTTTTCACAAGTGCGATGATTTTTTATTCAGACTAAAGCGCTGGCCTGGTTTTTGAATAGCATCCTGGAAAAACGCCGCCTGCGGCAACAATGAGTCACACACATCGGAGCAACTATGAAAACACTGTTCGGTTTTTTGATCTTTATCGGCCTGAGCATGGGGCACGCTGCCAATGCTGCCATCACCATGGGCGAGGCCATTGACCGCGCCGGCCAGCAGCGCATGTTGTCGCAACGCATCGCGCAGAACTATTTGTTGGCAGCCATTCAGCCCGGGTCGGAAAAAGGGCCGGACCGGATGAACCGCGCCATCAGCCAGTTCGAGAGCAATCTGGCGGCGCTTGAAGGGTTTGATCGCGCCGCCAGCATTTCGCCCGAACTGATCAAAGTCAAAGCGCTATGGGTGCCCTACAAAACCCTGTCGCAACAGCCGGTCAGCCGCGAGGGCGCCGAGAAAATGCTGATTCAGAGCGACGCCCTGCTGGCGCAGGCGCATGCGTATGTCGGCCTGCTGGAAGGCTTGTCCGATTCCAAAAAAGGCGAGCTGGTCAACATCTCGGGTCGCCAGCGCATGTTGTCCCAGCGCATCGCGAAAAACTATCTGGCTTACTACTACCAGATTGGTGGCGAAGAACGCATTAAGGCACTCTATGAGGACCTGGCAGAGTACGAAAATGTATTGGGTTTTCTGAAGGAAAGCCCGCTCAATACGGACGTCATTAACACCAAACTGAACAAAGTGCAGGGCCAGTTTGCCTATGCATCCAAAGGCTTTGACGGCGACATGACACTCAAAGGTGATCGCCTGATTTACGTGATCACCGGCACCACCGATGCCATGCTGAAAAACATGGACGATGTCACCAAACTCTACGCCGCTCTCTGAGCGGCTGCCCGATACACGACGGGCTTTATCCGCGCTGGTGGATGAAGCCCGTCGTCGCTTCCCGTTTCATCGTCCAACCGCCGATCTGTGTACCGGCCCCTGCACCGGCTGCCCGAAAAAACTTCTGGAGTTGGCGGAGCTGCTGTTAACGGAATGGGAGCAGAAACTCTCAGCGCACTACCGCCCGAGTCTGGGCGAGGTCCAAAACCTGGCGCGCCAACTCACCAAGCTGGCGCGCGCGTTTGAGCGCAATCAATTGCTGGCCTAGCCTACGCCGGCCGTACCTGGCCGGGCCTAGTCTTCGCCGGCCGCACCTACGCCGGCGGCACCATAATACACCGCGAGCCAGAGGCAGGTCTGGGCCGGGTCGGTCCAGCTTACCCGGTGTTTGCAGTGTGCCGGAATATCCACGTGATCGCCGGGTGTGAGTGATAACACCCGGCCGTCTTCGAACTCCAGTTGGGCTGCACCTTGCATCAGCATGACCCATTCGCGCTCGGGTTGGTCGTACCATTCACCCACCGGCGTGCATTGGCCCAGGGTGGTGATGCGTTCAATTTTCAGGCCCGGTGCGCCCGCGATTACCTCAAACACTTCGCGTTTGGAGGCATCGGGCAGATGGTCAAAAAAATTCCCGGTGGTCAGCGCTTGTTTCATCATGTTGCCATTAACGGCGGTGTCTGCCGGGCCAGTTTGTCGGTTTGGGTAATGCGATTGCCGCAGAGCGCAAAACCGCGCAACTGGTTTTGTTGATCGACAAAATGGTACTCCACGCCCTCGGTATCGGCCGCGACAGTTTTCCATTCGCCGGCCACATTTTTTGCAGGCGGGCAGGCTACCACCGGGTGCAACGTGGTTTTGATGGTGACCGGAAAGGTGCCGTAGTGCACTGGTGTGGGGGTGTCGGTCAGGGTGGCAGCCAATGCCCGTGCGCAGGCGAACAGGGGCGCGATGTAGTAGAGCAGATGCCCATCCACTTCAGCACAATCGCCCAGGGCATACACATGGTTTGCCGAGGTGCGCAGTTCGCGATTGGTGACAATACCCCGCGCACAGGTGAGGCCCGCGTCCGATGCGAGCTGGGTGCGGGCGCGCACACCAATGGCCGAAAGGACAACATCAGCCTGCACTGTCTGCCCGTCGGATAACGTCGCCACCAGTTCGCCGGCCTCGCGCGTGAGTGAGCTGACCGTGCGGCCTAAATGAAAGCGCGCGCCAGCCGCTTCGAGTTTCGCTTGTACCGCGTGGCTTACGGGCGCGGGCAACAGGTTGCCAATGATCCGGTCCAGCGGGTCCACCACCTGCACGTCAAAGCCGGCTTGCACCAGGTCGTTGGTGTATTCCGAACCGATCAGCCCCGCGCCAATAATTAACACCCGGCGCTTGCCCACGCTGGCGGCGTGGAAGCGGGCGTAGTCCTGCAGATCGTTAACGGTGTAGATCTCGCCGGCGGCGTCACCGTCCACCGGCGCGGTGATGGCATCCGAGCCCAGTGCCAATACCAGCTTGGCGTAGCGAAGCTGACTCTGGCGGGCTTTGTGTACCAGCGTGAGCTGTTGTTGCGCGGTATCGATGGCACTCACGTCTGTGAAAATCCGTACCTCGGCGTTCAGACTTCTGGCCATTTGAGTGGCGCATTGGCTGCTGATTTCGGCGGCAGTTTTTTGTTTGTGGAAACCGGTCGAGAGCAGGGGCTTGGAGTAAAAACTGCCATCGTCCTGGGTAATCAGTACCAATGGCAGGTCGCTGTCGTGTTTGCGGATTTCTTTGGCCAGGGTGTAGCCCGCCAGGCCCGTGCCCACAATCACAATCGGGTCCTGATGCTGCGCGGGGGCTGCCGGTGGTGGCGTGGGCGCAGTGCGGGTGTTGATGGCCACCATCTCAAAATCTTCTTTGCCCACTCCGCATTCGGGGCAGAGCCAGTCGTCGGGTATGTCCTCCCAGCGGGTGCCGGGTTCGATGCCGTCTTCGGGCCAGCCTTTGGCCTCGTCATAGATCCAGCCACATACCAAGCATTCCCAGATTTTATAGTCTGCCATTGCGGGCCCTAACGCTGTTGTGAGTGCAACGCTGGACGTTAGTGCCCTCGCAGATCAATTGCAAGGGCAGCCGCGTGATCAGTACACTGGCTGTCCCGGACTCAAGGTGAACCCGTCGATGTATGTGCCCAGACACTTCCGCACGCCCGATCAGCAAACCGGTTTGGCATTGATAGACCAGATAGGTTTTGGCGACATGACTTCGCTGATCGATGGCCAGATGCATTGCACCGCCATGCCTTTTTTGCGCGATGGCGATTACCTGTTGGGCCATCTGGCGCGGGCCAATCCGCAGGCGGCGTTTCAGCCCGGTGCCGAGGTGCAGGTGACCTTTGCCGGCCCGCATGGCTATGTTTCGCCCGGTTGGTATCAGGCGCCCGGCGTCCCGACCTGGAATTACGTGGCCGTGCATGTGTACGGTGTGCCGGAGATCCTGACCGATGCGCAGGCCGTGCATGACCTGCTGGCGCGGCTCACCGCCAAGTATGAGTCGGGACTGGCCAATCCCTGGCAACCGGATTACGACCCGCGCCAGCTAAATGCGATTGTGGCGTTCCGCCTGCCCATTGCGCGGCTCGACACCAAACTCAAATTAAGCCAGAACCGTTCCGCCGAAGATCGCGCCGGCGTTATTGCCGGGCTCAGGGCGGTTGGCAACACCGCACTGGCCGATCTGATGCAGGTGCGCGAGGATCAGGCCTGATGCCCGATCCGCGTACCGAGCCACCGCCCCGGTATTACCTCGATAATTACCGCACGCTGATCCAATGGGTGCAGGCGCGCTACGCCGATTTATTGCTGCCGGCCGAGCAGGATTTCATCGCGCGTTTTTCCGCGCTGGCAGATGCGCCGGCGGCACTGCTGGTGCGCATGATAACCCGCAAGGGCCAATGGTTTCGCGCCGACAAATTCAATTACCCGGAAATCGGCACGCGCACCCACATCGACGAGGCGTTGGCGGCGCTGGCGCAGGCGGGGCTGATCGATAGGGGGCAGCACCCGGACCTGGCACAATTGTTCGCACTCTATACCCGCGCAGACATCGCGCCCTGGCTCGGGCAGATGTCCGGTACCAAAGCCGAGTGGTTGGCGCAGGCGTCGGCAACCTATGGCGAGGCCGCGCTTGATTGGCACGCCTGCGGCTTTCCGGCGGCCTTGTATGCACAGCGGATCGCGCTCACCTGCATGGCCGAGTGTGAGATTCTGAACCTGTTATTTTTTGGCAACCTGCGCCAATCCCTGTCGGAATTTGTGTTGTCGGAGCTCGGTATATTCCGTTACGAAACGGTGCCGCTCGATGCGGCCAGCCGCTCATTCCAGCGTCGCGATCAGGTGCAGGCCTACATGGATTTGCACCGGTTGCGCGAACGCTTTGATGCCGAAGACAACCCGCTCGAATGCCTGCAGCAATTGGGCGATATACCCGATCTTGCCTGGCTGGCCAAACGTTATCACCGCTTCCGCTACCGGCTGGGCTATCGGTTGGAACAGCTCAGTCAATATCAGGACGCCGTGACCTGCTACCGCGACAATCCCTTGCCGGAAGCGCGGCCCCGCTTGGTGCGCTGCCTGGAAAAAGCCGGTGAACTCGCCGACGCCCTGACCCATGCCATCCAAGTCAAAAACGCACCGCGCAACGAGCAGGAACGCCAGTGGGTGGCGCGCGCCCTGCCGCGGCTGCAACGGGCGGCCGGACACACACCGGAAAAACCGGAGCGCTTTACCCCCGCCACCTCAAGGCTCACCTTGCCCAACACCGGTGTGCGGGTGGAGCAGCAGGCGGCGGCGTTTTTTTCGGCAGAGGCCGCGCCGGTGTTCCATTGTGAAAACACGCTCTGGACCGGCATTGCCGGCCTGGTGTTGTGGCCGGCGGTATTCGCGCCAATGCCGGGGGCCTTTTTTCACCCGTTTCAGGCCGGCCCCAAAGATCTGCACGATGCGGATTTTGTCGCCCAGCGCCAGGCACTGATTGACGCCTGTCTGCACACATTGGCCGCCGCAGACTGGGCGCTTGTGTTGCGTCAGCGCTATGCCGACAAGGTCGGCGTGCAGTCGCCGTTTGTGCATTGGGATTACTTTACCGAAGCGCAGTTGGAGTTGGCATTGGCCTGCATACCGGCGCAACATTTTGCGCTAATTATCCGGCGCATGCTGTTTGACATCCAGGCCAACCGCGCCGGCTTTCCCGATCTGGTGCAGTTTTATCCGCAAGAACAACGTTACCGCATGATTGAAATAAAAGGTCCGGGCGATCGCCTGCAAGACAACCAATTGCGCTGGCTGCAATTTTTTCATCGGCATCAGATGCCCGCCGAGGTGGTGCACGTGGAGTGGGCGACAGATGCCGGTTAATGCGGTCAGCGTGGGCGAACTGTGCCGGTTTGTGGCGCGCCAAGGCGATCTGGATTTACGCTTTACCCCGGCGCCTTTGGCGGAAGAAGGCCGCGAATTGCATCAATGGGTGGCGGAGCAACGCACGGCCGAGTGGGGCGATGATTTTTCCGCCGAGGTGAGTTTATCCATCGAACACGCGGGCATCACCTTGCGCGGGCGCGCCGATGGCTGGTTGCCCACCTTGCCGCAGGTGGAGGAAGTCAAATCCTTTCGCGGCAAACTCAATAAAATGCCGGAAAACCGTCGCAGCCTGCATTGGGCGCAGGTGCAATGTTATGGCTGGATGCTGTGCGAGCGCGAGCAACTGGAGACTATCCGCCTGGCGTTGGTGTACGTGGATGCCGATCAGCATTCAGAGCAAATATTGGTGGAATACTGGACCCGCGCGGACCTGGCCGCACGCTGCACGGCCTGGTGCCAGGCCTATGCGGATTGGCTCGCGCGCCTGACCACGCACCGCGAGGCGCGGCTCGCCGCGGCGGCACAATTGGCTTTTCCCTACAACGCCATGCACGCCGGCCAGCGCACGCTGGCGGAAAACGTCTACATTGCCAGCCAGCGCGGGCAATCGCTGTTGGCCGAGGCCCCCACCGGCACCGGTAAAACCCTGGCGTGTTTATTTCCCGCGTTGAAGGCGAGCGCGCGCTACGACAAATGTTTTTTTCTCACCGCCAAAACGCCGGGCCGGGCACTGGCACTGGAGGGTTTACGCCAGTTGGCCTTGGAGCCTCTGGTGGTGGTAGAACTCATTGCCCGCACCAAAGCCTGTGAATATCCGGGGCAGGCTTGCCACGGTGAAGAGTGCCCGCTGGCACAGGGTTTTTTCGACCGCCTGCCGGCCGCGCGCGCGGCGGCGTTTGAACGCCAGTGGCTGGACGCTGCTGCGCTCAGGCAGGTGGCGGCGGAATTTTCTATTTGCCCCTATTACCTGTCGCAGGAAATGTGCCGCTGGGCCGACGTGGTGGTGGCCGACTACAACTATTACTTTGATGCCGGTGGCCTCTTGCACGCGCTGGTGCAGGAAAACGGCTGGCGCGCTTTGCTGCTGATTGATGAAGCGCACAATCTGGCCGACCGGGCGCGCGCCATGTATTCCTGTGCGCTCACCCGTAAAGATAACCGCGCCGTGCGCAAGCTGTTGCCCACGGCGTTGCACAAGAGCCTGAAAGCCGTGGACCGGCAATGGACCCAGTTGGTAAAGCCGCTGGCCGAGGGCGAGCGCAAGCGGTTGGCGGCTTTGCCGGAAAAATTTCTCGCCGCGCTGCAGCAATTTGTGCACGCCTGCAATCAATGGCAGGCAGACAGCGGCCGCAGTTTGCCGGAGCCGGTGCTGGAGTTTTATTTTTCGGTGGTGCAATTGTGCAAGCTGGCCGAGATGCCGGCCGAGCAATTGGCGCAGGACTACATCGTGGATGTCACCAAAATTGCGCGCGGCGAAGCGGCCCTGCATTTACGCAACGGCCTGCCCGGTCGTTGGCTGGCGCCGCGCTTTGAGGTGGCCCACGCCGCAGTGATTTTTTCGGCCACCCTGAGCCCGATGGAATTCCCGCGCCGCTTATTGGGCCTGCCGGAGGATACGGCCTTGTTGAAAGTGCCGTCGCCATTTTGTGCAGAACAGTTATCGGTCACCGTGCACCGGAAGCTGTCCACACGCTTCGCCCACCGCGCCGCCTCGCTGCCGGCATTAGTGGCGGTGATCGGCGAGCAGTGCCTGGCCGCGCCGGGTAATTACCTGGCGTTTTTTTCCAGCTTCGATTATTTGCAGCAAGTGGAGCGTTTATTGTCGGCGCGTTATCCCATGCTCAGGCTCAACAGCCAGACGCGGCACATGCGCGAGCAGGACCGGCAGGCATTTGTGGCGGGTTTTGACGCGGGCAGCCAATGCCTGGGGCTGGCGGTGCTGGGTGGCGCCTTCAGTGAGGGCATCGATTTGCCGGGTAATCGCCTGGTGGGTGCATTTGTGGCCACGCTCGGCCTGCCCCAATTCAACCCGGTTAACGAAGAGATGCGCCAGTTAATGGACCGGCAATTCGGCAATGGTTATGCCTACACCTATTTGTACCCGGGCTTGCAGAAAGTGGTGCAGGCCGCCGGCCGGGTGATACGCAAAACCACCGATAACGGCTGCGTGCATTTATTGGATGATCGCTTTGCCGACGCCGAGGTCAGGCAGCTGTTGCCGGACTGGTGGCAGATCGAGTTGGGTTGATGGCGGCCGGTCAATCGGACTCGGATGAAGTATCGGGTTGCTCGCGCGGCTTGTAGAGCTGGCTGTCGCGCGCTTCGACGGGCGCGCTGTGCTGTGCTTCACCGCCGCGGATGGTGTCGATGGCCCGCTGGAATTCTGCCACCAGTTTATCGGGTACATCCTGGCTGAACGCGAAGTAAAGGTCGAGGGTTTTCAGTACCCGTACCACTTCGTAGTCGGTAACTTTTGCGCCAATTTTCTTCAGCGTATCCTTGGCGCTGGACTCGCCATAGGCCCATAAATCCACCCGCCCGCTTTGCAGCATTTTGGCAATGGAATCCGGTTGCACGCCCAGTGTGATGATGGATTTTTCCAGGTGCAGTTCGCGTAAAAACAGCTCGCCCACATCGTCGCGGATGGCGCCGATCTTGTAGCGCTCGAGTTCTTTCAGTGAGTTGAGTTTGATGTTGCTGGATTTTTTCGCCATCAACACCACGTGGTTGGAGCCGATGGGGCCGGCCCATTTGAACAGGCGTTCGCGCTCGGGCGTGCGGGTGGTGGAAAACAACACCCGGTTGGGGCCTTCCAGTGCGTTGTGAAACGCGCGCGCCCAGGGTTGTACGGAAATATCGCGCGCGCGAATGGGGTTGCCGCTGAGGGCGGTGGCCGACAGCAACAAATCAACCGCCTCACCGCGCAGTACGCCGCCTTCTACATAGTTAAAGGGCGGGTAGTTTTCAGTAATGTATTCCAGGTCGGCCAGCGTTTCGCCCCGGCTGTGAGGCGAAAGGACTAACAGGGTAATACAACACAAGCACCAGATTCGGATAGACTTCATCTCAGACCCCCTGTCTTGTTAATGCCAGTATAGGACAGCGACAAAGGGCGCAATGGCGCTGCACATGCGAATAGGGAATGATGCCGGATGATTAAGGTTCGATTAGCAATAAGCAGCGATCTGCCCGCGCTGACTGGGTTGTTTAACCACTATCGGATGTTTTATCAGCAGCCGGATGATCCGGCGGGTGCGGCGCGCTATCTGGCGGCGCGGCTGGAGGCGCATCAATCGCTGATCTGGGTGGCGGAATCAGGCGGGCAGTTATTGGGCTTCACGCAGGTGTATCCGAGTTGGTGCTCGGTGGCGATGCGACCCCTGTGGCTGTTGTATGACCTCTATGTGGCCGAGGCGGCGCGCGCAAGGGGTGTGGGCGCACAATTGCTCGAGGCCGCCAAAACAGCGGCCATTGCCGGCGGCGCTGTGCGCATGGAGCTGGCCACGGCGGTGGATAACGCCACCGCCCAGCGGCTGTATGAGCGCAATGGCTGGCAGCGCGAAGCCGATTTCTACCGCTACAGTGTCAGCTTTCCGCAATCAGGCTGAGAATGTCGGAGCTGGAAATCACTCCCGCCACCTGACCGTCTTTTTCCACAAATACCCGGTGAATGCCGTTTGCCACCATGGTGCGGCACACTTCTTTTACCGTCACCTCGGGTGCCACGGAAATCACTTCCGGGTTCATGATCTGGTGTACGGTACAGCTTTCTTCCGCCGACAGGCTCCAGTTCTCCAGATCCTTGGCGTGAAAATCCAGCGCGTAGGCTTCCTGATAATAATCTTTCAGCTTTGCCAGCTTGTGTTCGCGGTCGGCGTTTTCAAAATTGAATACATCGGTCACGCTCACTGCGCCCACCAAGGTGTGATCTGACGCCACCACCGGCGCACCGGTGATTTTGTGTTTACGGAAAAATTCGCCCAGGTATTTAATGGACCAACCTTCGTAGGCAAACAGCACGCCGTTTTTCATGATGTCTTTTGCGGCCAGATGTTGCATGTGCAGCTCCTTTTGTTCAGCTCTGCGTTTTATCCAGAATAGCTGCACGTTAACGAATGGCGCGGGTCTTTTACCAGCACATTTGCCGCGCCCAAGGGCTTTGCTTGATCTGGCTCAAGCGCGCGCAGGCCGGGCGCTTGGCGCTGCACTTTGCTGGTGCGTTTTCGACGTGCGCCCGGGGCCAAGGCCGAATAACCAGCGGCTGAAACCAAAGCGCCGGATAACCTCAAACCCGAGCGCGCAACCCAGCCCTGTGGCGCTCACCAACAGCAGAGGTTCCCACACCGGGCCCAGCGCCATCTGGCTCAGGTAAAAGCCCGCCCATACGGTGATGGTCTGGTGCAGCAGGTACCAGGGGTAGACCGCCTCGGTGACATAGCGGCGCGCGCGCGAATCGCGATTAAGAAAATGGTGTGCCAGGCCGCACAGGGCCAGAATCCAGAGCCACAGATTCACCGCCCGCAAACAATCGATAAACCGGTCGCCCCATAACTCCACGCCTTCGCCCAGGCCCGTGGTTTCCGGCAGACTGAACAGTGCCATCATCATCCCGTAACAAAAAAAAGCCGCAATCGATAAATCCCAACGGTGCCGGGCCAGGCTTGCCCATAGCCGGGTGTGGCCGGCGAGCAGGAAACCCGCGATAAACAGGCTGAGCGACACCGCGTGGTTGTGCCAGTCGTCCAGCAAGGCGTGGGTGGTGGGGAAGTGGGCGCGCAACCCCAGGTTGGCCGCACTCAGCACAAGACAGGGCAACCACAGCCACAGCCGCAGGCCGCCCGAGTTGGCGACGTGGTTCAACAGAGGCGACAGCAACAGCACTATCACCGAATAGCACCAGAGGTAAGGTAAAAACCACAGGTGATTCCAGGTCATCTGCCCGAACAGGGGGGTGCGGTGCGCGTCAAACAACGGGTGATCGGGCGTGAGATAGGCACCCCAGAAGGCCAGGTAGCTGCCCGTGGGTTCGCCTGCCTGACGCATCTCGAAGTACAGCTGCGGCGGCACTATCACCAGAATGCCCAGCAACAACGGGATACCCAGCCGGGCCGAGCGCAGGCGGAACAGTTGCCCGCCACTGTAGCGTTCGCACGCGAGTTTAAGGGCGGCGCCGGCAATAAAAAACAGCAGCGGCAGACGCCACTGGTTCACCAGCAGCATCAGGTATTTGAGGCTTTCACTCTGGTACTGGCTGGTAATGTGCCAATCCCAGCTCACGTACATCATGCCGCAGTGGTACAGAATCAGCAGGCCAAAGGCCAGGCTTCTGAGCCAGTCCAGGTCGTAGCGTCGTTGCATAGGGGCTTCCTCCATTTTCTGGTAGGCTCGCATGCACAGAGCAACAAAACAGGGCCAGATGCCAGAGCGCGCCTGGCCTGTGACCAACCGCGTGCTGCCAGGGACGAACGCCATGACCTTTGATGACTACCAACGCCGGCCAAGGGTGTGGCAAAGCCTGTTCTGGTGTGTGCTGGTGGGCCTGGTCATTCTGGTCAACGCCACCACCCAGTTAATGGAGTGGCAACGCGCCGGCACCCAACTGCCCGTGTGGGCACCTTTCTTGTGGGAAGTGTCCAGTGCCCTGGCCTGGACCCTGCTCATCTACCCCATGCACCGCTTCGACCGCCGCTTTCCCCTGCAATGGGGCCGCCTGCGCCGGCACGGCATTTACCACCTGCTGTTCAGCCTGCCAGTGTCGCTTTTTCACGTGGGGGTGATGTTCGGACTGCGCTTTCTGGTGTATGGGCTACTGGAGCAGGACTACAACCCCGGCGACTGGGGCTGGGTGCTGGTGTACGAATACCGCAAAGACATTCTGGTGTACCTGCTGATCCTGTCGGTGTTTTACACCCACGATTTTGTTGTGAGCCGCCTGGCCGGTGAGGCCGCCTTCGTACAGGAAGGCGAAGAAGCCACACCCGATCGCCTGAGCGACCGGGTGCTGGTAAAAAAATTCGGGCGCGAATTTGTGGTGCAATTGCAATCGGTGCAATGGCTCGCCGCCAACGGCAACTACGTTAACCTGCACGTGGGCGAACGCGTCTACCCCCTGCGCGCCACCATGGCACAAATGGAACAAAGGCTCGAGCCCATGGGCTTCATGCGCGTGCATCGCAGCGCCATCGTAAATTTGCGCGCCATCGCCTCACTGGAGCCGCTGGAAAACGGCGAAGCGTTGATTCACTTAACGGAGGGTCAACAGGTCAAATGCTCGCGCAATTACCGGGATGGGTTGAAGGAGCGGTTGAGGTAGTGGGGTGGCTGGCGGGTTTTCGAATTGTTACGGATGTAGTATCTGGATATTTCATAAACAGCCAACCCATATTCGGATAATTTTAAGGGAGATTGTTCGAATAGCTCAGCCGTGTGTGCGTATGTGTCAAATTATCTACATAGGATTAGGCTACCCCAAAGTGAATTGATCATGACGTTAACGCATTAGATATAAAGCGTCGCTACTAGCAATTAAAGGGCGAGCTGATAAAAATGATCGAAATAAGTACTCATTTCCCTCTGTTCGTCAATAATTTAGCAACGAGTCAATAAAAAACAAAGGAATACACCATGTTCAGTCATATCATGATCGGCTCCAACGATCTGGAAAAATCAGAGCGTTTTTACACGGCCGTGCTCGGCGTCTTGGGCGCCGGTGCGCCCATGGAAAACGAGGCGCCGAGTGGGCATAAGCGGTTGTTTTATCGCCATGAGGGCATGACGTTTTGCGTAACCCAGCCCATCAATGACGAGCCGGCCACTTTCGCCAATGGCGGCACTATCGGCTTTAAATGCAGCTCAGAGGCACAGGTGCAGGCGTTTCATGATGCGGCACTGGCCAATGGCGGCACTACCGATGAGGCGCCACCCGGGCTGCGCAGCAATGCGGTTGGGTCTTTGTATCTTGGTTATGTGCGGGACCCGGACGGCAATAAACTGTGTGCGCTCTATCGCCCGAAATAAAGACCGGGAAAAAGCGCTGACCTGCAAAGCCGTCCGGTCGGGAGGCAGGTCAGCCCGGTCTCGCTAGCCTGTACCAAGGTATCAATTACGGGGGTAAGACGGCTCCGGCAACCGGCGTTTGGCGCCATAAGCTTGAGCCGTCACCAAGGCCGTGCATAATCAGCGGTTTTCCAGGCTTGAGACACGGACATGTCGATCTACGAATTAACCGACGCCAATGGAAAGCGCCTGCGCATTGTCCCCGGTAGGGGTTCCATTCTTTGTAATGAAGCCAATCTCTTTGGCAATCCTTTTGCCGCCCGGGCATTTGTGGAAGCGCTGGCACCAGATACCCGCATGGCCATCAGTCGCCTGTTCATGGACGCCTTCCGCGATCAGCCACGGCACATCAATGCCCCACTGGATGCGCCCAGCTTTGGTGGCCCCTGCGATCCAAACAAGGCGTTGTTAACCTCCGATGCCAAGCTGACCCGTGCCATTGCCAATAGCGAATTGGTGGTGCAGCTGGACGACAGTCTGCAGCCGGTAGACGACAATCGCGCCGAGCTGCGCATGAAGATCCGCATGCAGCTCAACACCCTGCTGGCCGATGAGCGGCGTGAAGCGGCCATGTACCAGGCCCAGATGGATAAGGAATCCACCTTTACCAAGGGCCTTATCTACACGGGCGCGTTTTTTCATGGTTTGGGCAATGCCGCCTGGGATACGCTCAAATGGGCCAAGGAAGTCAGCGATCTCGGCAACCCGTTGGTGCAGATGCGCAATATGTTCAACGCGGCCTACGACGCCTACGGTGAAGACAGGGCGGTGGAGGCGTTCGCAAAAAACCTGCAGGCCGCCCATTGGCGCGAGCTAGTGGAGGCGCTCGGCTTCGACCCCAGCCAGATCTCCCGCGAAATGATCGCCCAGGCCATGGATGCCGCCAACGTAATCTGGGATGACGAAACCCTGCGGCAGGACCTCACCACCTTTGCCAAAGACTATATCAAGGCCCAGCACGCCGTAGAGCTCACCAACATGGGCGGCGGCGCTGCGCTGGAAGTGGTCATCACCGCCATCCTCGCTGCCCTCACCGCAGGCGCCGGCCTCGCCATAGCCACCGCCGCCAAAGCCCGCCACCTGCCCAATTTGCGCAAGCTGGGTGATCTGCTGTTGGAGTTCGCGGAGCAAAGCAAAAAACTGGCGCGCTACCTGAAAGAAAAAGCCCAGCGGGCGGCGAAAGGTAAACCGGATAAGCCGCTGGATGCAGAGCCGGTGGTGGAGAGGGTTAATGAGCCGCCGAGGGGAGAGACAGGTTCTGGTTCAGACCGTAAGACATCAGACTTCGAGCCGGAAACATTGTATAGGCGCGATAGTCGGCCTCCTGAGACTATATTCGAGGAAGGATTTCAGGCGAGGAGACCAGACGCAAATGTTCCATTAGAGGATTACGTTGATTTCAATGTTCCTAGTCAATATGTTGGTACATCCAAGGTGTTTGATGGTGCGTCACAGGTAAACACTCAAAAGGGGCAAGCAGGCTATCTGTATGAAATTAGAAATCCAGGTGGTGGTATAGATGTGAATAAGGTTTATCCAGACGGACCATTTCCAGAGGAGCAAGAAATGGCTTTTGTAGGGGGGATCGATAGCTGTAACATAAAGGGGTGCACGCCTCTGGACAGCGATAATAATGCTATAGGCGAGTATATTTCAAACCCCCGTTATACAGGTGGAGATTGAACTTGAGCGCTAATTATTGCCCCTATGTCGTAAAAGATGGAATTTTACTTGGCACGATTCAACTAAGATCGTTTCTTCAAGATTCACAGCCTGCGCTGGAGTATTCGTATGACTCAGAACTAGTTGGTGTAGTTAAAGGAGATGACTATTTTGACCTGCTAGGTATGTTGAGAACAATTTTGCAGGAAAAAGGGTTCGATATACTTTGTGAGGGGGCGCTGATCAATGTGTTTCCCGGCGGTTTGGTGTCAGATCAAAGCTTTAGTGAAGTGGCATACAAGCATGTTGAGCCCGGCGGACAGTTGATAAAAGTGAATATTTTTTCGCCGGCAAAAGAATCTGAGTTGGATATGATTGCAGGTCGTGATTCTCAAAGAGAGGCGCGTAGAAAGGTAATTCGAAGCCGAAGGAAGTAGAGGTGGAAGTGAAATTTTCTCTGGTTGATGTAGGGGTTGAAAAAATAGTTGCTTTGGTTCGCAACGAGGGCGAAGGAATAAAAAATATAGGCGAACACCAAATAGTGGGTAAGCTTAGGTATCCGGAAGAGTCTATCGTTGCTGAAAACTTTATCGAAAATAAAGCCTTTTTAAGCTGTGTATTTGAATTCTTTAGCCTTGATATTGGTGCGGTAGTTGGTTCAGCTGAAGAAGAATGGTTGTATGTTATTGATCAGCGTTCAAAGGGCGAAAATGTTCCTCCTTATTATGTGGTAGGTGCTTACCATCTGAAGGGTTGCGTGAAGCAAGATTTTAAGATGAATCCTAATTTTAGGCTTCTAACAGAGGATGGTTTTTTTGATTTTGGTTCTCGAAATGATGATTTTCAACGGTTTGTTTTTAGTAAAGTCGATGCGGGATAGAGTTGTCCCATGATGTTTTTGGGCGGATAAGAATCTAGATTTTTAGTTTTATTGCAAGTCTGAAAATAGATTTTATTGGAGCGGTTGGGGTAGGATGAAAATTTCCGTATCTAGATTGCTATGCTCAACTGATGGCAGATTCCTCAATTGTTAAAAACCATTCGCCAAGAACATATAAAGAAATTCCTCTCCCCTTTTAATTTTATTAAACCTCTTTCTCAAGTAGTGGATTGCGTTGCACTTAATCCACCCTACGGGTTTGGTGGTTGAACAGGTTGCTGGAAGTTGGGGTAAACTGTCGGTTTAACGCTTCAACATAAACGACAGAGACAAGGAGTGGTCTGCGATGCAGCCTGATTTGAGTTTTGAGCACCTGGATGCGGTGCTTGGCGCCAGTTTTGAAGATCTGAAGCTGGATTCGCAGGAAAAACACCAGCTTACCGAGTTGCTGGCGCTGTTGCCGCCCGATCGTTGCCGTTATGTACGCAACCGCGCTTTTGATCGGGTGCGGGAGCAGTTGAGTGAAGGGCACACGGAGCATTCGCTGGCAGCGTTGAAGTGGTTGGAGCATGTGATCAAGTGCCTGGACCGGGCCGATGCGGAGCCTGCGCTGGAGCCCAGTTGTCATTTCAGCCCGGGTGATGCGTGCCGGGATAAAATTATCGAGTTGATCCGCCGCGCGCGCACCAGTGTGTGGGTTTGTGTGTTTACCCTGTCGGATGACCGCATTACCGCGGCACTGATCGACGCCTTCCAGCAAGGCATCGATGTTCGGATTATTTCCGATGATGACAAATCGGAAGACCGCGGCAGCGATATTGACCGGCTGCAGGCCTTGGGTGTCGCGGTCCGGCTGGATGATTCGCCCTACCACATGCACCACAAGTTTGCCCTGTTCGACGAGTCCGTATTGCTTAACGGCAGCTTTAACTGGACCCGCAGTGCCAGTGAGGTCAATGAAGAGAATATCCTCATTACCGCCGAACCCAAGCTGGTGGCGGGCTACTCGGCGCAGTTTCAGCAATTGTGGGCCAGTTTTTCCTAGCGCCGATGTCTCCGGCTGTAACGTTTGCAGAATCCCTGCATCCAAGCAGTCTTTTGTATCTTCTGGAGTAGATCATGCGAAAGCTATTGGGTGTGCTAACCATGGTGCTGGTAACGGCGCCGGCCTGGGGCGGCGAGTTAACGCTGCCGGCCCTGCCGGATGCCAGCAAGATGCCGGCGCCGGCCGACGCCGCGCTGGGCGTGCGCGACGGTGATGCCGGCCTTGCGCCGGGCGAGGCCGTACCGCCATTTGCAGCGGTTACCCACGAGGGCAAAGCGGTGTCGCGCGATAGCCTGTTCAAGCAGGGTAAGCCCGCGCTGGTGATTTTTTACCGGGGCGGATGGTGTCCCTACTGTAATCTCCAGATTCGCCAGCTGACCGAGGCTTACCCGCAGTTTGCCGAACGCAATGTGGAATTGGTGCTGATCTCGGCCGATAAAACCGATGCTGCGGCGACCGCACAGCGGCGCTATGACATTCCGTTTCCGGTGATTTCAGATCCGACCCTGGCGGCGCACGAGGCCTTCCGGGTGGTAATGGCGCTCACGCCCGAGTTGTATGAAACCTATAAAGGCTACGGTATCGATGTGGAGGCCTGGTCCGGGCAGACGCATCACAAGTTTGCGTTGTCGTCCGCCTTTCTGGTGGATGCTCAGGGTGTGGTGACATGGGCGCATGTATCGGAAGACTATAAGCGCCGGCCGTCGGTGGCGCAGTTGCTGTCGGTGATTGACGCGGCCAGGCTGTAAGCGCGTTGGCTTTTTTAGCCAATAACCCTGGCTCGCTCAGGGTTATTGGTACCAGTGCCGATAAGCTTCAGGAAAAGCTCTCTTCTTTCTCGTCTTTTTTCAACAGCAATACAAGCAGGTAAATCAGGCTGAGTGGCGGAATAATCGCTAAAAAAAAGCCTGAAAATGCATGCATCACCGGTGCGTTGGTTTTTGCACGGGCCACGAACCAAATCAGAATCGTGCTGACCAGCATCCACGCTGCAATCGCCTGAGCAATGAGTGAAATACTCAAATTCATGGTTCCCTCCATGGGGTTATTATGTGCCGGCTATTGTAGTGTGTTTGCAATGGCGAAGGGTATGTTTTGGTGATTGAGTTCCAGATAGTTGGTGGTTTTTTTGTGTTGAATGCGTCACGGCTGTTTGCCTTGGCGCGCAATTCAACCTTGCTTTCAGTAGGGTTTTTAATTGGGTAAAAGGATATTGCGATGAATAAACACACTGTGTTGACCCGACAGCAGATCGCTGAGATGGCGGGAGAAAGTAAAACCCATTTCCTGAATGCCAATGCAAAAAGAGTCAACAAGGATCTTGGCGGGTTGGTGGGCTTAACCGGAATCGGATTTCATTTAATTGAGGTGAAACCGGGTTTCGATTCCACCGATTACCATGTGCATCACCACGAAGATGAGTGTGTCTATGTGCTGGAAGGTGAGGGCGAAGTGGAAATCGGCGATGACATTATTCCGGTGGCGGCGGGCGATTTTATCGGGTATCCGGCCGGCGGCTTACCGCACAACATGCGCAATGTGGGCGATGGCCTGCTCAGGTGTATCGTGGTGGGGCAGCGGCTGGCGCACGACGTGGTGGATTATCCACGCCAGCATAAGCGCCTTTTCCGCAACGCCGGCTTGCCCTGGGATCTGGTGGATAGCCGCCAGATCGTTGATCCTAAGCGGGCATAGTGACGGCGCCAGAGGAGGCATCGCCCTGGTAGTGCTACACGCTAGCGGGCGGCTGTGCGCAAATAATTCAGTCCGCCGGCAATGGCGGCCACCTGGGCGCGGGCACACTGTTCCGGGGTAGCGCTGGGGCTGTCCGGGTACACTTCGGTGGTGGTGGTGTAGTGCGCATCGGTCATGCCCGCGCACAACCCCAGTTTTTTGGTGGCGTAATTGATCACGCCGAATTGTTCGATGGGCGTGCCAATGAGTTTGCCGTCAGGGTCTGCTTCGGCTATGTGCGTGACCTTTTCCACTGCGTCGAGAATGGCGCGCTGAAACGCGGGTTGCGGCCGGTCGGCACAATCCACCAGGTAAAAGCCGTCGGGAATATTCCAGACTTTGTTGGTCACGCCGTCGCGCGCGGCCAGCGCCACGCGGAATTCGGTGTTATCGGTGTCGGTGGTTTCGTGCAGATCAATATGAGCAACCGGTGCCACGCCCAATGCGTGAATGTAGGCTTTCAGCAACTGGGCTTCTGCCGCCTGGCCCTGGTCACCAAAGGAACGGTTCGGGTCTATGGCGTGAGGATTCCAGCGGTTGATGGTTTCAAATCCCCATGGGCTCACACAGGGCACCGCGATTAATTGAAAACTGTCACTGTAGTTGCGCGCTTCCTGTTCCAGAAACATCAGGGCGCCCATCACGCCACTGGTTTCATAACCGTGTACGCCGCCGGTGACCAGCACCAGGGGTAAATGGCTCGGGCTACGGCTTTTTACCGCCAGTAAAGGGTAGTGGCCACTGAGTGCGGCCGGCGTGCCAGCGGGCAATTGTTGGTAATCCAGTTCGCCGTATTGCTCAATATCGAACCGATCGCCCAGCGCCTGAATACGCGGCAGTACCTGTTCGCTGTACAGGCGGTGTTTTTGCTGCCGACACAGCCATTGGTGTTTTTCTGTTTCATTCCAGGGTGTACCGGGCGTGCCGATGGGGTAGGGCGAATCTGCGTATGCGGTCATGGGATTTCGGTTTTGTTGGGTTTTGTTCGGATTGTGAATGGGACGAACGAGCGGGGGCTTGCCGCAGGGGATTCGCGCAAAGGATTGCGGATGGCCGCACCGGCACTCAGAAGAGGGGCGTGGCCGCCTGCGCGCCTGCCGGCTGGGATTATAGTCGCCAGACCAGTTGCAGTTGCGGCACCGATTCGGTGGTGCCTTTTTCGCCCAGTTTGTTTTTCCAGTACTGGTATTCGATGCCCAGATACAATTGATCTTTCACCTGCCACAGGGCGTGGCCCAGGTCCCAGCGGAATTGGGGTTGTGCCAGTATCCACTCCGCCACTTCGCCGCCCAGTTCGTTTTCGCGCGCGCCAATGTATTCGATGTGGCCAGCAATCAGGAAATATTGCGAGCCCCATTGGAACGGGTACAGGCCATTGAAGTCGATGATATAGCTGTCGGTTTGCGCAGGCGCGCCACCACCGGCCAGGCCTTTGCTGTGGTCGAGGTAGGCCATGACGTCGGTGTTGAGCACTGAGCCTTTGGGCAGATCCCAACTGAAGCGGATGCCGGGCAGGAATTTTCGGCTTTTGGCATCGCCCGCAATATTCAGCCCCGCCAGCAGGCCCACATCTTTAATGGGGCCGAAACCGAGATCCTTGCCGGTTATGCTACCGAGGCTGAAGTTGAGGTACAGCTCACCGTAGAAATCACCGTTGTTAAAGCCGTCGTCGTTATCGTCGTCCAGGTAGTCGATAAAAAAGAAATTATTGCCATAGTCCCAACCGGAGGCGTGCTGAAACGTGATTAACGTGGTCTGGGCTTTGCGCACCTCGCCGCCATTGATAAAGCCCGGCGTGGTGAGATTGCCGTGGGTCAGCTGCAGCTCCGTGGCGCTCCAGTTGGCGGCGTGGGCGGAGCTGGTCAGCACGGCCAGGTAGAGTAGGTTAAGGAAGAGCGCGGGCAGTTTCATCGACAGTCCACATATTACGTTGGGTTAAAACCAGCTTAGCTGAATTTCCCAGACGGGAAGGTTTCTTCGCGGGTATGCCTGATTGTGCTGCAGGGGCTTCTGTAATACTCTGCCGGCGCACGCTGCCAGCAGGCATTACACCAGATGGCATTGGATGAATGACGAAGAGATTACACGGATGAGTAATACCCCCGAGTTTGAGGACTACACCTACGCAGAATTATTGGACGCGTATAACGGAATCGATGCAGCGCAGTTCCCTGAAAGAAAGGCGCGAGTGGCGGAGTTACTGCAAGAAAGGTCTGGTGCGGAAGCTGCGGTAACGGCGAATAGCGATAGATACCAGACCTTTGGCTTGCGTTTTCTGGCATCGATTGTCGATTTTCTAGCGCTTGTGGCGCTTGCTACAGTTCTGGGTACCCTGTTCGGTCTATTACCGGCATGGTTTGTGGAAGGGGTGGAAACCCTGTTTCAATTTGATGTGTTTTTTTATTCTATTTTGTTGCACTGGTTGTATGGCAAAACCTTCGGCAAGATGGTGATGAACGTGAAGGTGGTAAATTACAAGGACGAGGGAGATATAACGTTCTTGCAGGCATTCTTGCGTGACAGCGTGCCACTTGTTCTGGGCTTGTTGGGTTGGCTCTATGGTTGGCTATATCTGTCAGATGCCGAAATGGAGGTCTCAAGTACAGATCTGGTGTTGTTGTTTGCCCTCTCAGCACTCGGTTTGTTCTGGTTTTTACTTGAAATGATCACCATGCTGTTCAACGAAAAACGCAGAGCGCTGCATGATTTTATTGCCGGCACCGTGGTGATCCGCGTCAAGTGATCGCCCGCTCTTGAGTGGAGGGCCTTACGGTTGGCGTTGAGATTTGTTCGCTTTTATCTTGCGCTTGCGCTTCCTGTCCGGGTTGCGCTGCTGCACCAGCGCCCAATCCACATGCTCGGCCACCAGGTCGCTCACTTGCGTGCGCGCTTGTGAGAGTATTCGGATGATTTCGGCGCTTTGCGGTGCATTGCCGAGGCCTACCGCCAGGTTGCGTTGCCAGTTTTCAAACCCGGTGCGGCGCAAGGGCGAGCCGGCGGTGCGGTCGAGAAAAGTCTGTTCGCTCCATTGGAACAGGTCGATGAGTTTGGCGCTGTCCAATTGGTGCCGGGGCAGAAAATCCATTTCCTGGGTGTAGCGGGCGTATTTATTCCACGGGCAAATGGCCTGGCAGTCGTCGCAGCCGAACACGCGGTTGCCGATGGGGTCGCGGAATTCTTCCGGTATCGGGCCCTTGTGTTCAATGGTGAGGTACGAAATGCAGCGGCCGGCGTCCAGTTGGTAGGGCGCTGGAAAGGCGTCGGTAGGGCACACTTTCAGGCAGGCAGTGCAGTCGCCGCAGCGATCGGGCTGATGCGATTGGTCCACCGGTAACGGCAGGGCAGTGAACACTTCGCCCAGAAAAAACCAGCTGCCTGCGTCGCTGTTCATTATCAGCGTGTGTTTGCCCTGCCAGCCCAGACCGGCTTTGGCCGCTAACGGTTTTTCCGACACCGGTGCCGAGTCCACAAACGCGCGATGGCGAAAACCGTCGGGCAGGGGCAGGCCCAGCGCGGCGGCTTCCGTTTCGATAAAATCGGCGAGTTGGCTGAGGCGTTTGCGCACCAGCCTGTGATAGTCGCGACCTAATGCATAGCGGGAAATGTAGGCGCTTTCGCCGTCTTTGAGTGCGGCGATGAGATTGGTGTCGCCGGGCAGGTAATCCATGCGCGCGCTGATCACACGCAGGGTGCCGGGCAGGAGTTCTTCGGGCCGGGTGCGCATATTGCCGTGGTGGGTCATCCACGCCATGCCCGCGTGGTAGCCTCGGTCGATCCAGCCGGCCAGACGCGCTTCTTCGGCGCGCAGATCCGTGTCGGTGATTCCGATCTGCTGAAATCCCAAGGCCTGCCCTTCTGCCTTGATGCGCAGCGCAAGCGTGTCCAGCAGTGGCTGTTGTGCCTGATCGTTATTCATTCGCCCTTGAAGCCGTTGGGTCCCGATAGGTATTGCCGGGAGACTCCCGTATAATCGGCGCAAATTTTACCTGTATGAGAAGTCCCATGTCTGTAGCGGCAACGCCCTTGCCTACCAGCCTTTATAGCGCCGATGCCGTGCGCTCGCTCGATCATTACCTGATTAATACCCAGGGCATTGCCGGTGCCGTGTTGATGAAACGCGCGGGCCGGTTTGCGTTTGAGTGCCTCACACAACACTGGCCGGAGGCCCGCAAGCTGCACATTGTGTGCGGTGCCGGCAATAACGGCGGCGACGGATATGTGGTGGCGGCGTTGGCGCAGGCGCGGGGTTTTGAAGTGAGCCTGCGCTGGCTGGCCGATCCGCAATCGCTCAGTGGTGATGCGCGCCGGGCGGCGGATTATGCGATACAGGAAGGGGTCAGCATGGCCGCGTTTGATGCCGGTGAAACCCTCGCGGCCGATGTGCTGGTGGATGGTTTGCTCGGCACCGGCCTCAACAAACCGGTGGGCGATCGCTATGCCGCCGCCATTGCCTGGCTGAACCAGCATGACGCTCCGGTGCTGGCGCTGGACCTGCCATCCGGTATCCATGCCGATACCGGCGCCGTCCAGGGCGCGGCCGTGCAGGCCGCACTGACCACCACTTTTGTGGGCTTGAAGTTGGGCCTGTTTACCGGCGCCGGCCGGCAGGCGGCCGGACGGGTGCGCTTTTCCGATCTGGACGGCGATACCGCCGGCGCTGGCGTCACCGCCGCGGCCGAGCGACTGGACATAGACCGGGTGCTTGCGTCGTTACCGGCGCGCGCCATCGACAGCCACAAGCTGCACTATGGCCATCTGGCGGTGGTGGGTGGCGATAACGGCCTCAATGGCGCGGCCATCATTGCCGCCGAGGCGGGCTTGCGCGCCGGTGCGGGAATGGTGAGCCTGGTGTCGCGTCCGCTCACGGCGCAGATTGCCCTCACCCGCAGGCCCGAGCTGATGGCGTTGGGCGTGGACGCCGGCATTGATGCCGAACCCAAACTCGCACAGGCCACTGCGCTGGTGGTGGGGCCGGGGCTGGGCCAGGCAGCCTGGGGCGAACAACTGTTGCAGCAAGCGCTCAAACGCGCACTGCCCACGGTGCTGGACGCCGATGCACTCAATATACTGGCTACTCACTCAGTCGCATTGCCTGCGGCCAGTGTCATCACACCGCATCCTGGTGAGGCCGGGCGCCTGTTGGGTACCGATACTGCCGCTGTGCAGGCCGACCGGCCCGCCGCAGCCGTGGCATTGGCACAAAAATATGGCTGTGTGGCGGTGCTCAAGGGCGCCGGCAGTATCATTGCCACGCCCGAGGGCAAACGCTATCTGGTGGATGCCGGCAATCCGGGCATGGCCAGTGGCGGCATGGGAGATCTGCTCGCCGGCATCATCGGCGCCCTGCTGGCACAGGGCCTTTCAGCGCTGGATGCGGCCTGCCTGGGGGCTTTGGTGCACGCCTTGGCCGGCGACGAGCAAGCCACTATCGAAGGCGAGCGCGGCCTGTTGGCCACCGATTTGCTCGCCTCAGTGCGCGGGATGCTGAACGCACTATGAAGTCGCTCGATCTCACGGCTTACGGTGAAGACGCCATGGTGGCGCTGGGCCAGCGTATCGGCCGTGCCCTGCCTGTGGGTGTGATTTATCTGGAAGGCAACCTGGGCGCCGGCAAAACCACCCTGACCCGCGGCGTATTGAACAGCCGGGGCCATTCAGGTGCGGTTAAGAGCCCCACCTATACCCTGGTTGAGCCCTATGAATTTGACAGCGGCCCGGTGTACCACTTTGACCTGTACCGGTTGGGTGACCCGGAAGAGCTCGAATACATGGGCATTCGCGATTATTTTGCCGGCCCGGCCCTGTGCCTGGTGGAATGGCCTGCACGCGGGCAAGGGGTTTTGCCTCGTCCGGATTTGCAGGTTAAAGTCGGGGTAGTCAACGATGCGGCGCTGGGTATCGGGCGCACCATCGCGTTGATTGCACAGACCCCCGCCGGTGTTGCGGCGCTGGCTGAAATCGCGGATGAATCGGATTCGCAAACGGAGTAGTGAGCAGGTGCAGATGGCGCAGTTAGCAATCAGACCATGGACAGCCGGGCTAGCGATGCTGCTGCTCGTGTTGTTCACCACACCTGCGCTGGCCACCACCATCGAAAGCGCTCGTCTGTGGCGCGCACCGGATCATACCCGCATTGTGTTCGACTTAAGCGGCCCGGTGGAGCATTCCATTTTCCCGCTCACCAATCCCGACCGGTTGGTGGTGGATATCAAAGACGTCAAACTCAAATCGAGCCTGGCGGAACTGCCGCTGGCCGATACGCCCATCCGCTCGGTGCGCTCGGCGCCGCGCAACAAAACCGATATCCGCATCGTGCTGGATTTGTCCCAGTCGGTGCGCACGCGCAGCCTGGTGTTGAAAAAACACGGCGACAAATCCGACCGTCTGGTGATTGACCTGCTGGACCAGGACATCAAAATTGAAAAAACCATCGAGCAGATAGCGCCTAAATCCAAGCGCGATATCATCATTGCCATCGACGCCGGCCACGGCGGTGAAGACCCTGGCGCTCTGGGCCCGGGCCGTTTGCGGGAAAAAGATGTGGTGCTGGCCATCAGTAAAGAACTGGCCGCATTAGTGGATCGTGAACCCGGTTTCAAAGCCGTGCTGGTGCGCAAGGGCGATTACTACATCCCGCTCGAAAAACGCCGCAATCTCGCGCGCGCGGAGCGGGCCGATTTATTTGTCTCGGTGCACGCCGATGCGTTTACGCATCCCAAGGCTAATGGTGCTTCGGTGTTCGCGCTTTCGCACCGCGGCGCGTCATCTGAAACCGCCCGCTTTCTGGCCCAGCGCGAAAACGAAGCCGACCTGATCGGGGGTGAATCGAGCGTGCTCGAGGGCCGCGATGACATGCTCGCCTCGGTGCTGGTGGATTTGTCGATGACCAGTACCCTCAGCAGCAGCCTGGATGTGGGCGCGCGGGTATTGAAACAAATGGGCGGGGTGGCGCGGTTGCACAAGTCCCATGTGGAACAGGCGGGGTTTCTGGTGCTGAAGTCTCCGGATGTGCCCAGCATTCTGGTGGAGACCGGTTTTATTTCCAATCCCTATGAAGCCAAGCAGCTGGGTACCCACAGCTACCGGCAGAAAATGGCGCGCGCGATTTTTAACGGCGTTAAAGATTATTTTTATACGGTGACTCCACCGGATTCCTACGTGGCGTGGAAAAAGCAAGGCGGCAAAGACGCGCCTTTCGCTGGCGCGCGTGAATACGTGATCGGTCGGGGTGATACCCTGTCGTCCATTGCCCGCCGCCACAACGTGAGTGTGGAGGCAATACAGCGCGCCAATAATCTTTCCGATTCGCGCATTAATATTGGCCAGAAATTACAGATCCCCACCAGCTGATGTCCTCCGTTATCCGTTTATTATCGCCCCGCCTCGCCAACCAGATTGCTGCCGGTGAGGTGGTGGAAAGACCCGCCTCGGTAGTAAAAGAGCTGTTGGAAAACAGTATCGACGCCGGCGCCACCCGCCTGGATGTAGAGGTGGAAGAAGGCGGCGTCAAACTCATGCGCGTGCGCGATAATGGCGTGGGGCTCAGTAAAGACGACCTGCCTTTGGCCTTGTCGCGCCACGCCACCAGTAAAATTTACGAGCTGGACGATCTGGAAGCGGTGGGCACGCTTGGCTTTCGCGGTGAGGCGCTGGCGTCCATCAGTTCGGTGTCGCGCCTGCTGATTACCGGCAACCAATCCGACAATCCGACTGAGGGCTGGAGTGCGCGCTCGGAAGGCCGCGATATGGCTACCGAACTGATGCCGGCACCGCACCCACGCGGCGCTACCGTGGAAGTGCGCGATTTGTTTTTCAACACGCCCGCCCGGCGCAAATTCCTGCGCACGGAAAAAACCGAATTTTCGCGTTTGGAAGAAGTGGTCAAGCGTTTAGCGCTGGCGCACTTCGATATCGCGTTCAGTCTTTCGCACAATGGCCGCGCCATTCACCAATGGCGGGCCTGCAACTCGCGCATCGAGCAGGAGCGCCGACTCGGCCAGATTTGCGGCAATGCGTTTCTGGAAAATTCACTGTACGTGGAGGTGGAGCGCGCGGGGCTTAAACTCTGGGGTTGGGTGGCGCTACCGGCGTTTTCCCGTTCGCAGGCCGACCTGCAGCATTTTTACGTGAATGGTCGCGCCATCCGCGACAAACTGGTGACCCACGCGGTGCGCCAGGCGTATCAGGATGTGTTGTTCCACGGTCGCCATCCGGCCTATGTGTTGTACCTGGAGCTGGACCCGGCCACGGTGGATGTGAATGTGCACCCCACCAAACACGAAGTGCGTTTCCGCGATTCGCGCCTGGTGCACGATTTCCTGTTCCGCACCCTGCATCACGCCCTGGCCGACGTGCGCCCGCAAGACCAGATGCAGCCACAGGAGGCGAGCCCCGCACCGAAAGTGGCCGGCGCCAGCAGCGGCGTGTTCGGCCCGCAATCGGCATTGGGGCTGGCCACGCCCGGGCAGGCTACGCCGCAGGTGCTCGACAGCCAGCCAGCATCCCACTGGCAAAATGCACGCCCGGCACCGCAGGCGTTGCAGCAGCAGATGCAAAGCTACGGTGCCCTGCACCCGTCGCCCGCACCTGCGCAGCCACTGCCGGATACCCCGGAGGATATGCCGCCGCTGGGCTTTGCCATCGCGCAGCTCAAGGGCGTCTACATTCTGGCGGAAAACGCCCAGGGGCTGGTGGTGGTGGATGCCCATGCGGCGCACGAGCGCATTACCTACGAGCGCATGAAGGCCGCTTTCGATGCCGAGGGCCTGCGCGCCCAACCTTTGTTGGTGCCGGAATCCATTCCGGTGAGTGAAAAAGAAGCTGATCTGGCCGAAGAGCACGCGCAGATCTTTAACAATCTCGGCTTTGGCATCGAACGGGCCGGGCCGGAAACCCTGCTGATCCGCCAGATTCCGGTGATCCTGGGACAGGCGCGGGTGGAGCAGCTGGTGCGCGATGTGTTGTCCGACCTGAGCGAGCACGGGTCCAGCGAGCGCATCCGCCACCACATCAACGAAATTCTGGCCACCATGGCCTGCCACGGCTCGGTGCGCGCCAACCGCAAACTGACGATTCCCGAAATGAACGCGCTGCTGCGCGACATGGAAGCCACCGAGCGCTCAGGCCAGTGCAACCACGGCCGGCCCACCTGGTTTCTGCAGTCTATGGATGCGCTCGACAAACTGTTCTTGCGGGGCCAGTGATGGGCAGCAAGCCGCAAGTGATCTTCCTGATGGGCCCCACCGCGTCGGGCAAAACCGACCTGGCTATCGCCCTGCGCCAGCACCTGCCGGTGGAATTGATCAGCGTGGATTCCGCCTTGGTTTACCGGGGCATGGATGTGGGCTCGGCCAAGCCCACGGCCGAAGAACAGGCGGCGGCGCCACACCGGCTGATCGACATCTGCGACCCGGCCGAGTCCTACAATGCCGGCCAGTTTGTGAAAGATGCCGAGCGCGAAATTGCCCACATCCATGCCGCCGGCCGCATTCCGCTGTTGGTGGGCGGCACCATGTTGTATTTCAAAGCGCTGTTGGACGGCCTGGCGGATATGCCCGCCACCGACCCGGCCATCCGTGCGCAGGTTGAGCAGGAGGCCGCCGAGCGGGGCTGGCCGGCGCTGCACGCGGAGCTGGCCCGCATCGACCCGGACACAGCGGCGCAACTGCACCCCAACCATTCGCAGCGCATTTCGCGCGCTCTCGAGGTGTACCGCACTGGCGGCAAAACCATGACCGAACTGCGCGCCGAGCAACAGGCAGCGGCTGGCCGGCCCTTTGCCGAGCGCTTCAATCTGGTGCAATTGGCCATTGGCCCGCATGATCGCGCCGTGCTGCACGCGCGTATAGAGCGGCGGTTCATGAAGATGTTGGAACTCGGCTTTGAGGACGAGGTCAGAGCTCTGATGGCTCGCGGTGACCTGCACCGGGACCTGCCCGCGATCCGCGCCGTGGGTTACCGCCAGATGTGGGAGCATCTGGAGGGTGACTATGACCGGAACAGCATGATTGAAAAAGGCATTGCCGCCAGCCGGCAACTGGCCAAACGGCAGCTCACCTGGCTGCGTGGCTGGGACGGCGTGAATTGGGTCTATACTGACAATTCGGCGGGAATTGGACTGTCCTCACAAGAAATTGTGCACCAGGCCTTGAACTGCCTGGGGGTAACCCCCCTATAATGTGCGGGCGTGTGTCCGGTGATTTTGCCGGCGCGCCAGTCAGTTACTTACGCTTATTGTTGTTGCGCCCGGGTGAGCAGTGATGTCCGGGGTATTCGCAACCCATTTATTATAAGGAGAATAAACATGTCAAAAGGGCATAGCTTACAAGACCCTTACTTGAATGTTTTACGCAAAGAACGTATCCCCGTTTCCATTTACTTGGTTAACGGCATCAAGTTGCAAGGCCAGGTCGAATCGTTTGATCAATTTGTGGTGTTATTGAAAAACACCGTGAGCCAGATGGTGTATAAGCACGCCATCTCCACCGTTGTTCCCTCCCGCGCCGTGCGCGTGCCCATGCTGAACCCAGCGGAAGGCGAGTCTGAAGAGGGCGGTGAAGGCTGAAACGCCTGACAGCGGTAGTGGAGTGCCACTACCGCTTTACTCTTTTCCCCCGAGGTTATCTTGTTCTTTGAACGTCCCGAATCCGGTGAGCTCGCCATTCTGGTGCACCTGGAATTTCAGTTAAATATTGAAACCAACGACCCCCGTGAATTTGAAGAGCTGGCATTGTCTGCCGGCGCTGATCCCGTTGCCTTTCTGACCGGCAAACGGCCCTCGCCCGATGCCCGCACCTTTATGGGCAGCGGCAAGCTGGAGGAGCTGCGCGACCTGGTCACCTTGCACGAAGCGAAGCTGGTGATCTTCAACCACGCGCTTTCGCCCAGTCAGGAGCGCAACCTGGAAGCCGAGCTCAAGTGCCGGGTGTTGGATCGCACCGGCCTGATCCTGGATATATTTGCCCAGCGCGCGCGTACCCATGAAGGTAAATTGCAGGTGGAGCTGGCCCAGCTGCGCCACATGTCCACCCGCCTGGTGCGCGGCTGGACCCACCTTGAGCGCCAGAAGGGCGGTATCGGCCTGCGTGGCCCGGGTGAAACCCAGCTGGAAACCGACCGCCGCTTACTGCGCGCGCGTATCAGTTTTATTGAATCGCGCCTGGAAGATGTGCGCCGCTCGCGCCAGCAGGCACGGCGCTCGCGTTCGCGCGCAGACATTCCCACCGTGTCGCTGGTGGGTTACACCAACGCCGGCAAATCGACCCTGTTCAACACCATCACCGATGCCAAGGTGTATGCACAGGATCAGCTGTTCGCCACCCTCGACCCCACCATGCGCCGGGTCGAGCTGCCCGACGTGGGCGCGGCGGTGCTGGCCGATACCGTGGGTTTTATCAGCCACCTGCCGCACAAGCTGGTGGAAGCCTTCCGCGCTACGCTGGAAGAGGCCGCGAGTGCTACGTTGCTGTTGCACGTGATCGATGCGCCCAGCGAAGAGCGCAAACGCAATATGGAAGAAGTACAGCTGGTGCTGGAAGAAATTGATGCCCATGAGCTGCCCCAGCTCAAGGTCTACAACAAAATCGACCTGCTCGACGACTTTGGCCCGCGCATTGACCGCGACGACCAGGGCCAGCCCGTGGCCGTGTGGCTGTCGGCCAAAACCGGTGCCGGTGTGCCCCTGCTGTTACAGGCGGTGGCGGAATTGCTGGGCGATGAAATTGTGCATCAGCAGGTGCAATTGCCCGTGCGCTGGGCCCGGCTCAGGGCACGTTTGTATGAGCGCAATGCGATTCTGAGCGAATCCATTGCCGATGACGGCGCCTACGACCTGGATGTGCGCATCAGCAAGGTGGATTTGCTCCGGTTGTTGAGCGCAGAAAAGATTCCGTTGGCCGATTCGCCCTGGAAGGGCTTGGATGAACCGCCGGCCTGGTAGCGGATGGCGCGCCTTGAAATCGGCGCGCGGACCCCAATCGTAGAACTATTTGCTGTTACACTGCGAATAACATTTTTTGACTGCAGACTTGATGGAGACTGACTATGGCCTGGAATGAACCGGGTGGTAATAACCAGGACCCCTGGGGCGGCCGCCGCGGCGGTGGCAAAAACGATGGCCCGCCGGATATGGACGAAGCCCTGAGGAAGTTTCAGGAGAAGCTGGGCGGGATGTTCGGTGGCAAGGGCGGTGGCAATGGCGCCGGCCTGGGCGCTGGCTTTTTTGGCCTGCTGCTGGTGGTTGCCTCCGTGCTCTACGGCATTGCCGGTTTCTATCAGGTGGACGAGCAGGAACGCGCCGTGGTGCTGCGTTTCGGCTTGTTCCATGAAGAAAAAGGTGCTGGTTTGCGCTGGAATCCGCCGTTGGTGGATAGCGTCACCAAGGTCAACGTGACCCGCGTGCGCCTGCATCCCACCAAGACTACCATGCTCACTGAAGACCTGAATATTGTGGATGTGAACCTGTCGGTGCAGTACTCCATTCGCAGTGCCAAGGATTTTGTGATCAACGTGAACAACCCGGAAAACAGCCTGAAAGAGGCCACGGATTCCGCCTTGCGTCATGTGATCGGTGCAACAGTGATGCACGAAGTGCTGACTGAAGGCCGTACCCAGATTGCCGCCGATGTGATGGCACGTTTGCAAGAGTACCTGAACGAATATGGCACCGGTATCCATGTGGAAACGGTTAACATGGAAGATGCGCTGCCGCCCAAAGCGGTGCAGGCGGCGTTCAACGATGTGAACAAGGCCCGTGAGGACGAAGAGCGCTACAAAAACGAAGCCCAGGCCTACCTCAACGGCGTGGTGCCGGAAGCCCGCGGTCGCGCCCAGCGCATCGTCGAAGAAGCCAACGCCTATCGTGCTCGCGTCATCGCCGAGTCCGAGGGTGATGCCTCACGCTTTGAGCAGCTGCTGGTGGAATACAAAAAGGCGCCGCGGGTTACGCGCGATCGACTGTATCTGGATGCGGTGGAGTCGGTGATGACCTCCAGCTCCAAGGTGATGGTGGATGTGAAGGGCGGCAACAACATGCTGTATGTGCCGCTGGACCAGATTATGCGTCAACGCGGCAACGCGGGTCTTTCCCAGGGCGAGATTTCTTCGGATGTAATCCGTGAAGTGAGCGACCGGGTGATAGACCAGTTGCGTCGAGAAGCAGCCAGTAACCGCCGGGAGGTACGCTGATGAGCCCGAAATCAATGTTTGGCCTGGCCCTTGTGGCTGTGGGACTGCTGGTAGCTTCCAGCTCACTGTACGTGGTGAAAGAGACCGAGCGCGCCGTGTTGTTGAAATTCGGTGCGGTTGAAGAAGCCGATGTGAAACCCGGTCTGCACTTCAAGGTGCCGATCATGAACGAAGTGCGCAAATTCGATGGTCGCGTACTGACCCTGGACACTCAACCGCAGAACTATATGACGGTTGAGAAGAAGGGCATGATCGTGGATTACTTTGCCAAATGGCAGATCATCGACGTGGAAAAGTTCTATACCGCCACCGGCGGTGACACCAATAATGCTAATCGCCTGATGGCACAGCGCATCAACGAAGGCCTGCGCAACCAGTTTGCCAAGCGTTCGCTATTGGAAGTGGTGAGCGGCGAGCGCGATGAACTGATGGATAAACTCACCGATGATCTCGACGGCTTCAGCCGCTCATCGTTGGGCATTCACCTGATCGACGTGCGCGTGAAGCAGATTGAACTGCCGCAGGAAGTCTCGGGTTCGGTGTACAACCGGATGACCGCCGAGCGTGAGCGCGAAGCCCGTGAACACCGCTCCAAAGGTAAGGAGCAGGCGGAATTCATCATGGCTGACGCCGATCGCCAGAAAACCGTGATCGAAGCCGAAGCTTACCGCGACGCCGAGCGCATACGCGGTGAAGGCGATGCGATTGCCGCCGCCAACTATGCCAACGCCTACAACAAGGACCCGGAGTTCTACACCTTCGTGCGCAGCCTGAATGCCTACAAAAAGGCTTTCCAGGACAAGCAGGACGTGATGCTGGTCGATCCTAACAGCGAGTTCTTCCGCTACCTGAAAGACGCCCAAGGCAAGCAATAAGCCTTGGCGCGGGGCCCAGCCCCGCGACGGGGTCTGACCCCTTGGTACTTCCGCCCCAGAGGCTTAACCTCTGAGGCGGAAGTACCAAGGGGTCAGACCCCAATCTCTTCCCATCCCGCCTGCTTTTTGTTCAACATTTCCCCGCAAACAGTGATAGAATGCGCGCCTTTCGGTGATCTGCCACCAGAATCAGAAAATCACCGGGCAGCCTGGGATGCGGGTACAGACTACGCGCTCAAGAGCCCGGTTTTTTTGTGCTGAAAAACTGCGGTATGAGTGAGTTCAGCCAATAAGCGTGATGTTTTTGGTTATTTGTGGCGCAAGACCTGTGTGTTGCTATGTGGGAAGAATTAGGAAGAGCGTTTTGTCTGATGCTGGTCATCGAGGGCATTATTCCCTTTCTGAATCCCGGTCGTTGGCGCAGCCTGGTGGCTACGCTGGCGGTAGTAAGTGATCGCCAACTGCGAATCATGGGGCTGGCCAGCATGTTGCTGGGTGCCGGTCTCCTGTACCTGATATAAACCTGATTGAATTAACGACATTAGCCGGACCCCAACATGAGCCTCGCTGATCGCTGGTTGCTGCCCGATGGTATTGCCGAAATCCTGCCCGCCCAGGCAGAGAACATTGAACTGCTGCGCCGGGACCTGCTCAACCTTTATCATCGCTGGGGTTACGATCTGGTGATCCCGCCGGTGCTGGAATTTACCGAGAGCCTGTTGACCGGCCTTGGCAGCGATCTGGATCTGATGACCTTCAAGGTGACCGACCAGATCAGTGGCCGCACCATGGGCCTGCGCGCCGATATCACCCCGCAGACTGCCCGCATGGATGCCCACTCGTTCAAGCGTCAGGGCGCCAACCGCTTGTGTTACGCCGGTCATGTGGTGCACACCAAGCCCAAGAGCCCATTGGCCACCCGCACGCCGATTCAGGCCGGGGTGGAACTCTACGGCGAAGCCGATTTGTCCGCCGATATTGAAGTGGTATCGCTGTTGCTCGAATCCCTGTCCCTGGCCGGCGTTGAACAGCTGAATATCGATCTGGGCCATGTGGGTATCTTCCGCGCCCTGGCGCAGGCCACTGGCCTGGATCAGGTTCAGGAGCTGGCGCTGTTTGAATTGCTGCAGCAAAAGGCCACCAGCGATATCGACCAGTGGGTGTCCGGGCAGATTGCTCAGCCCGATTTTGCGGCCCTGATCCGGGCGCTGCCGAAAATGTGTGGCGGGATCGACGTACTGGAGCAAGCGCGCGCCGAACTGTCCAAATTTGTTCCGGAAGCGCTGCACGCGGTGGACGAGTTATCCAATCTGGCGCGCGTCATCGGCGAGCGCTACCCCAAGGCCAACCTGTATTTTGACCTGAGCGAATTGCGTGGCTATCACTACCATACCGGTGTGGTGTTCGCGGCTTTTGCGCCAGGCTTTGGCGATGCCATCGCCAATGGCGGTCGCTACGACCACATCGGCGAAGTGTTTGGCCGGGCCCGTCCCGCCACCGGCTTCGCGGTCGATCTGGGCGCGCTGAACCGGCTGGCGGCGCGGCCGTCGGCATCCGGGGGTGGCATTCTGGCACCCGAGCCCACCGACGCTGCCGGCTGGGCCGCCGTGCAGGCCTTGCGGACACAGGGCGAGCGGGTGGTATGCACCCTGTCTGAAGCCTCCTTGGTGCGTGACGAATTACATTGTGACCGGGAACTGGTGTGTGAAAACGGCCAGTACCTGGTAAAACCGATTTGCAAGTAAAGGGTTGATCGAAACATGGGCAAGAACGTTGTTGTATTGGGTACCCAGTGGGGTGACGAGGGCAAGGGCAAAATTGTTGACCTGCTCACTGATCAGGTGTCGCTGGTGGCGCGGTTTCAGGGCGGTCATAACGCCGGTCACACATTGGTGATCAACGGCCAGAAAACCGTATTGCACCTGATTCCCTCCGGCATCCTGCGCGAAGGCGTTCAGTGCCTGATCGGCAATGGCGTGGTGCTCTCGCCCGAAGCCCTGTTAAAAGAAATGAAAGGCCTGGAGGCCAGCGGTGTACCGGTGCGCGAGCGCCTGCGTTTGTCGCCCGCCTGCCCCTTGATCCTGCCTTATCACGTGGCCCTGGATCAGGCTCGCGAAGCCGCCAAGGGCGATGCCAAAATCGGCACCACCGGCCGCGGTATCGGCCCCGCTTACGAAGACAAAGTGGCGCGTCGCAGCCTGCGCCTGGGCGATTTGTTCGCACCGGCGCGGTTTGAAACCAAACTGCGCGAAGTGCTGGCCCTGCACAACTTCACCCTGACCCAGTACTACAAAGTCGACCCGGTGGACGTAGACGCCGTACTGGCACAGGCGCGCGAGTGGGCCGAAGAACTGAAGCCGCTGGTGGCCGATGTCACCGACATCCTGCACACCGCGCGCGAATCCGGCGAAGGCATTTTGTTCGAGGGCGCCCAGGGTTCGCTGCTGGATATCGATCACGGCACCTACCCGTTTGTGACCTCATCCAACACCACCGCTGGCGGCACCGCCACCGGCTCCGGTTTTGGCCCCCTGTATCTGGATTACGTACTGGGTATCACCAAGGCGTACACCACCCGCGTGGGTTCCGGCCCATTCCCCACCGAGCTGTCCTGCGATGTGGGCGAGCACCTGGGTGTGAAAGGCCATGAGTTCGGTGCCACCACCGGCCGCAAGCGCCGCACCGGTTGGTTCGACGCGGTGGCCGTGCGTCACGCGGTGCGCATCAACTCCATGTCCGGTATGTGCCTGACCAAGCTGGACGTGCTCGATGGTCTGAAAACCGTGAAAATCTGTGTAGGCTACCAAGACAAGCAGGGCAACCCCATGAATGTGCCTTGCGATGCGGAAGGCTGGTCTGAAGTGGTGCCGGTGTACGAGGAAATGCCGGGCTGGAGTGATAACACCTTTGGTGTGACCACTGTCGAAGGCCTGCCACAGGCCGCGCGCAACTACATCAAACGACTGGAAGAACTGGTGGGCGCGCCCATCGATATTATTTCTACCGGTCCGGATCGCGTGGAAACCATCGTACTGCGTCATCCTTTCGCCTGATCGCGCACCTACGATCGAAAAAAAGCCGGCCTTGTGCCGGTTTTTTTATGGCTGGTGATTGCGTCGGTTTTCGCTATGGTCCTATAGTACGCGCGTTTTCACACCCCGCCTTTCGTTATCAGGACAACTCCTATGACCTATGTGCCCGAGGCCGTGCTGGTCACCAGCGAAACCCTCACCGCAAAACTGAAACAGCAGATTGAAAGTTTTGCCTATTCTCACGGCATTGCCCTGACGTTGATGCCCGAGGACAGCTTTTTTGCCCGCCCGCCGGTGGCCGGCTGCCATGTGGTGGCGGTGCTCAGCATTGATAATGCGCACGATTACCTGGATCTGGCGGCGCGCCAGAAGTTTTCGTTAGGTGCCATTCCGGTCTCGGGCCAGAGCCGGCTGTGCGAGTGGTTGCGATTGCCCGTGCAAACCGAGGATGCCCTGGCGTTGGCGTTCGGTTCCGAGCACCCGCCCATTGAACTGCTCCGGTGCAATGGTGAAATTGCCCTGGGCATGGTGACGCTGGGTTCCAACCCGTTCATCGATGGCCGCAGCAAAGCGTTTCGTAACCGCAATCAATCCTGGCTGGAACGCGTGCTGTTCCTGTGGGCGGTGGCCTGGCAGAGCGTGTTGAGTTTATTCCGGATTCAGCCCTTTGCCGCCACCATTACCTTGGGCGACGGCGCCCCGGTGAAAACGGCGATTACCGGCATGGTGGCACTGGAAAACGACATTCGCGGCCCTGCCGCGCGCCTTCTGGCGCCGCATTTGGGGATGGAAAACGGCTTTATCAATGCGTTGTTTATTGCGCCGAAATCGGTGTGGGCTTACCTGTCGTTTCTGAAAGACGGACTGGTGTATAAGAATCAGCCGCTGGCGAAGCTATCCGATGCCGTGAGTTTTATTCGCGTGCCATCGATCGTGGTGGAACTGAAAGCCGGCCGTGACTATTTCATCGATGGCCGGCGTCGCAACGCCGATACCCTGGTCATGGCGGTGGAGCCGGCGGCCGTGTGTATCAATGTGTTGCCGTTGGCGCAGGAGCAAAAAGAAACCAAGGAGATCACCCGCACCGATAAACTGCCGCGCGGCGACGAGCAACTGAAATTTATTGCCAACGCCTTGCCTTTGTTTACCCATGCGGGTGAGGGCGATTTCAAGGATCTGTTCATTCAGTTGCGCGAAGTGGCCCGTCCGCACTCCACTTTTCTCACGCTCATGGTGCTGAGCGCGGTGGTGGCCAGCCTGGGCCTGTTTCTGTCGAGCCCGGCGGTCATTATTGGCGCCATGGTGTTGGCGCCGTTGATGTCGCCGATCATTTCGCTGGCCATGGCGCTGTTGCGCCGTGAACGCAATCTGCTGGTGCAGTCGCTGGAAACCATCGGTATCGGCATGTGTCTGGCGCTGGGGACTGCCGCATTGGTGACCCTGCTGATTCCGGTGGATCGTATCACCAGTGAAATTGCCGGCCGCCTGCAGCCCAACCTGCTCGACCTGGGCGTGGCCATTGCGTCCGGCATCGCCGGTGCCTATGCCTATGTGCGCGAGGACGTGGCAAAAAGTGTCTCGGGCGTGGCCATCGCGGTGGCACTGGTGCCGCCCCTGTGTGTGTCTGGCATTGGTATCGGCTGGATGGACTGGCAGGTGATCAGCGGCGCCATGTTGCTGTTTCTGACCAACCTGGTGGGCATTTCCCTGGCCGCTGCCCTGACCTTTCTGGTGCTGGGATTTTCTCCGCTGGAACGCGCCCGCAAGGGCTTGATGTTTTCGGCGGCTCTGATGGGGGTGATCGCGATTCCCTTGTCGGTGGCCATGTGGGATATGGCCTCCCATTGGCAGTTGGAAAAGCGCCTGTCGGGGCTGGTGGTTTCGGTGGGTGACCAACAGGTGCAGTTGACCGAGCTGCAGGTGCGGGTGCACAGCGATACCACCGTGGTGTTGGCCGATGTGCTGTCGGATCGATTACTCAGTGCGGGCGAATTACAACAGCTCAAGCAGCTGTTGGAAGCACAGGCGGGCGAACCGCTGCAGCTGCAACTGACCCCGAGAATTCTGCTTTAGTCGGAAAATCGGATGATCCAGACGCCAATTCACGGCGTGCGCCCCCGCAGATCCTTTGCAGGCGCTAAACTTCCGGCATGATCTGCCGGGAGCGCGGAGTATGTGGTGTCGAGGATTGGGACTGGTTTGGCTGTTTTGCGTGGGGGCTGCCCACGCCCAATTGCAACTGGATTGTGCCGAGGTTTTTCGGCCTGCCAACGATCGGCTACTGGCGGCGTTGGCTGGCGGCGGCGTGAGTGCCCAATGTCATTATCTGCCTTCCGCGCGCGGCAGCCAGCAGGTGATGGCCGCCGAGCTGGATGGTGCTTTGCTGCGCACTGAAGATTACGGCGCTGCATTTCCCACCCTGATCAGACTGGAGCCGGCGGCCCACAGGGTATTGCTGATGCTCTACCGCCGGCGCGGTGGCGACATAGACCTGGGCAACTGGCGGGAGCAGTCCATCGTGTCGCTCCGGGGCGCGGTGGTGCTCGACAGAATGCTGGCGGGCCTGAACGTGAGTCGTGTGGGTAGTCTGGAATCGGGGCTTAAGCAGTTGTCCGCCGGGCGCGCCGATGTGTTGGTGGGCGATCAGCTGTCGGTACCGGCGCTGATGCGCGATTGGGGCATCGACAATGTGGAGATGATCTATCCGCCATTGGCCACTCAGTTGTTGTATCTCTATCTGCGCCCCGAACACGCCAGCCTGGCGGCCCCCATCTCGGCGATCCTGATGCAGCCATCGCCATGAGCTTAATGTCTTTCACCCGTTGGTTGGCAGGATTCTGCCTCGCGTGTCACGCCCTTAACCTGCCAGCGCAGCCCCTGACGCTGGATTGTAACCACGACCTGGGCACCTGGAACCTGGACGTATTGGCGCACTATCAGGCTCTGGGTGTCAGTGCAGAGTGTGTGTTTTTACCGCGTGCGCGCGGCTCTGTGCAGGTGGCGGCCGGTGAGTTGGATGGCAGTGCCATGCGGGGGCACGACTTTGGTGTCCAGTTTCCGCACCTGATCCGGGTTGAGCCGCCGATCAAGGCGGTGCCTTTGGTTGTGTTCCGCCGCATTGGCACAGATATCACCGTGGCAAACTGGCGCGCTCACTCCATTGCCACCATCCGGGGCGCGATTGTTTTCGATCAGTTGCTGGCCGGTTTGGACGTGACCCGGCTGTCGACTATTGAGGCAGCGGTCAAGCAGTTGTCTGCCGGTCGGGTCGATGTGTTGGTGGGGGACACAGTACTGGTGCCAGCGCTACTTCAGCAGATGGGTGTTGATAACGTGGAAATGGTTACCCCGCCGGTGACCACCGTGTTGCTGTATCACTACCTGCAGGAAAAGCATCGGGCTCTGGCGTCGCGCCTGAGTGAGCGCTTGCTGGAAACCCAGCGATAGAGGGAGTCGGCAGGGCCGGAGCCCTGCCGGTCAGGCTCACGCTTTGGCGCGGCCCTTGAACTCACCGGTGCGGGTATCGATTTCGATGGCTTCGCCGATCTCGATAAACGCCGCAACCTGCAGCTCGTAACCATTGTCCAGCTTGGCCACTTTCATGACTTTACCGGAGGTGTCACCGCGCGCGGCAGGCTCGGTGTAAGCCACGGTGCGCACGATGGTGGTGGGCAGTTCGATGGAGATGGCCTTGCCCTGGTAGAACACGGCTTCACACACATCGGGCATGCCATCGGAGATGTAGTTCACTGCATCGCCGAGGTTTTCTTTTTCCACTTCCACCTGGTTGTACTCCTCGTCCATAAAGACGTAGAGCGGGTCGGCAAAGTAGGAATAGGTTACTTCTTTGCGGTCCAGGATGATGGGTTCGAGTTTGTCGTCGGCCTTGAACACGGGCTCCTGAGAGGCACCGGTGATCAGGTTCTTGAGCTTCATTTTACAAACCGCCGCGTTGCGGCCGGATTTGTTGTATTCGGACTTCAGAACCACCCAGGCTTGACCATCCAGATTCATCACCTGACCGGCGCGGAATTCTTGTGCTGTTTTCATAACGTAGATACCAAAATACGGGCGTGTAAAATCGCGCAGTACTATACCGTATTGGTGCAAAATTGCACGATATTTGACGCGAGGTCGCCGTTGCTGCGCTGTTGTTGTTGCCAGAGACTGGCGTGGGCTTTGGCCGCCGGCAATTGCCGCAGCCATTGGCTGAAGGCCTGGCTGGGGGCTGCGCCCGGTTGATTCCAGGCCCGGTGCGCCTGTCGGCAAGCTTGCGCCAGCGGCGACGGTGCCTGGGCCAGGTAGGCGTTCAGAAATGCGTCCAGTTTGATCAGGTGGGTATCGGCGTCCTGCGGGTAGATATGCCAGACAAACGGTCGCGCCAGCATCTGGCTGCGGACAAAGGATTCTTCGCCGCGTACGAAGTTCACATCGCAGCTGGCCAGGAGCCGGTCGTATTCGGGTTGGGCCATGAACGGCAGCTCTTGCACGGTCAACCGTTCGCGCCGGATCGCCTGCATGGGCACCAGGTCTTCGCCCAACCAGTGTTCCACCCCGCGGCTGATACGCCCTTTAGGCACCAACAAGGTGACCCACTGCCGGCTCTGTCTGAGGTTATTGAGCAGGTCCGGCAGGGCGGCGTTTTCGTAGGCGAACAAACTGATCAAGCACTCGGCCCGTTCAACCGGCAAGCCGAGGGGCTGCAAAAACTCCGCGCGCCAACCCGGTTGATTGGCCTGGTCAGCCAGGTCCAATAGCGCCGTTTCCCACAACAGGCCGCCGGTATTAGCGCTGAAGCCGGGAAAGAAAAACGTTTTCCGCAGCCCGTGCACCGGCGATTGGTTCAGGTGATAGTCCTCCACCCACTCTTCAGCGCTCAGGTATTCCAGGTTCAGCCAGAGCGGCCGGGCAATCTGCATGGCGGTAATGTAGTTGGCGGGCAGGTGGCAGCCGAAGGCTTCGATGACCACGTCAGCTGGCGTCACCGGCGGCAGCGGTTGGGTCCAATGGCGCACACAGACGCCGTCGCAGTGCTGCTCCGTCAACGACAGGTCGAGCGCCGGACACAGCGCATTGAAACTGGCGAGGTCGTCCACAAACAGGGTGACCTGTTGCCGGTGTTGGTGCACCAACTGGCGGGCCAGGCGCCAACAAACGCCGATATCGCCATAGTTATCGATGACTTTACAAAAGAGGTGCCAGTGCTGCATGTCGTACGCGGGTGTCAGAGGAGGCGCCATTATACACCGCTACTTGCCAGCGCTGGGGCGCAAGCGTATGTTGCGGGAACTCCGGCGCGCTGCTCGCGTCAAACGGACATTCAGTTTTTTCAAGGATTCAGTATGAAGCGCGTTGCCCTGGTTTTTGTCAGTCTTGCAGGTTTGATGGTGGCGGCTTGCGGTCACACCCCCGAGGCCGAACCGGCCAAGCCCGTGACGGTGGCAGATCTGGCCCACCATCGGTGGGTACTGAAGACGGTGGATGGCGAGCCGGCCTTTAGCAAACCGGTGGGCACTTACGACAAGGGACTGGTGCCCGATCTGGATTTTGGTGAGGCGCCGCACGCTGGCGGCTTTGCCGGCTGCAACCGCTACAAGGGGCAGTTTGAGCTGAATGAGCAGGGCCAGTTCCGCATTGCCCGGGTGGCCACCACCATGATGATGTGCGAGCCCAAGGCCATGGCGTTTGAAAAACAATTCACCGACATGCTCGGTCAATGGACTGACATCACCCTGGCCGACAATCAGCTCAGCCTCACAGCCGATGGCAAAGTGTGGCTGTTTACGCTTCAGGACTGGGTGCAATAAGCCGGCTCAGCCAGGTATCGATGGCTTTGACCGGCCAGCGATAAAGCGCCAGACCGACCAGGATACCCGCGCCGTTGGCCAGCAAATCCAGCAGATCAAAGGTGCGGTAAGGCAAAAAGTGCTGCAGGCATTCGATGCCGAACGAATAGCTGAACAGAAACGCAAACTGCCAGCCAAACGCCAGCGCCGGCCGGTGCAAGCCAATGGCAATGCCGGCGATCACATAGCCGGCAAAGTGCAACGCCAGATCATTGGCACTGGCCAGGGTTGTGCCCGGGTTGGCGGTCAGACCGGCCCAGGTGTAGAGCGCGAGCATGACAAAAAACTGCCAGTACTTGGCCTGCTGATACAGTTTGCTCATGCGTCCGCCTTGACCGGATACAGGTGGACATCCCGCTGTGGGAACGGAATGCTGATGCCTTCGGCATCAAAGCGTTTTTTCACTGCACGGGTAATATCCCAATACACATCCCAGTAATCATCGGTGGCAACCCAGGGCCGCACCACAAAATCCACCGACGATTCGTTCAGGGTATGCAGTTTCACGATGAGCTCGGGCTCGTCCAGTACCTTCGGGTGTTGGGCGACAATATCGCTCAGCACCTGCTCGGCATGATCGATGTCATCGCCGTAGCCAATGCCGAAAACCATGTCGATGCGGCGGTGTTTCTGCGCGGTGACATTGCGGATCACATCGCCCCAGATTTTATTGTTGGGGATCATCAGGGTCTGGTTGTCGATGGTGAGAATGGTGGTGGACACCAGGTTCATGCGTTGCACCCGGCCCTGCACGCCGGCGGCCTCGATCAGGTCACCCACATCGTAGGGTCGGTAAATCAGAATCATCATGCCGGAGGCAAAATTGCCCAGCGTATCCTGCAAGGCAAAGCCGACAATAAAGCCCGCCACACCCAGCCCTGCCAGAATCGGCCCGAGGGAAAACCCCAGCTGACCCAGCGCGACCAGAATACCCACCAGCATCACCAGCCGCTGGGCCATACTGACCAGCATGTCCTCCATCAGGCTGGAGACCGGCACGGTGGCTTTGCGCAGACTTTTGGTGAGCAGTTTGCGCGCGGCTTTGGACAAATAGTGAAACAGCACCAGAATCGCGACGAAAATAACCAGCTTGAAGAAGAAGGCGATACCGTTGTCGGACACATAGGCGAAGGCTTTATCGAGCCAGGCCTGGCCGAGCCGCTTGATCAGGCCGGCGTCGAGGATGTCGGTGGTGATATCGCCGGTGGTGCGGATCAGCAATTCCTTGTAGCGCCCGGTGTCCATCGACTGGGCCTCAAGCAAGGCCACGGTTTCGCGCAGGCTGCCGGTGATGGTGGTGAGTTTTTCCTGCAGGTTGCGCCCCTTGACCAACGCTTCGGTGTCGTCGGGCGCATTGCTCAGGTGTTGCTCTGTGGTCTGGATATCTTTTTGCGTCAGGCTGATCAGCCCGGCCAACACCTCTGCCCGCTGTGGCAATTGTTCGCGCAAAAACTGTGAAGACTGCTCACTGTTGAGTGCCAGCGCATTGAGGTTTTCGATGTGCCGGGCAAGCGCCTGCAGCGCGTTGTCGATGAATGTCTGCTGTTCCCGGAACGCCCCCTGCCACTCGGGTGACAGCGGCGTGTACTGTTTGTCGAGTTTGTCCAGTACAGCCTGGCGCTGCTCAATGGCGCGACTGATGACCGGACCGACGTTGAGCAGGTCGGCGCGGATCTGATTAAGTGCGCCGTCAATGGGCTCGCCCCGCTGCTTCTGCGCGGCCAGTTGTGCGGTGAGTTTGTCGTACAGTCGCAACAGTTCCAGATAGCGTTGGGTATTGCGCAGTGCCAGGGATTCTTTGCGCTCGCCATCCACCGTTTCGGCTTCGGCTGCAATCTGTTCAATTTCCAGTTTGAGTGCCAGCGCCTGGTCCAGCAGATTGCCAGCGGGGGTGGGTTGGGCATGGGCCAATCCGGCACACCAGCAGACGATCAGGACCAGCAGCGGGCGCAATACAGCGTAGGGTTTCATGGAGGCATCCTGCACAAGGGGAGGGGGCCCCATTCAAGCACAGTCGCCGCCACAGCTCAAAGCGGGTTGGCGGTTTCCAGATTGCGCCGGAACCAGCCGGCAATGGAATACCTGTCGGCGCGCGCGGGCAATACTTCGTGCGGGAAGCGCTCGCTCCAGAACAACAATAAGTCGCCGCCGTTGGGCTCGATGCGCGCGAGGATGTCGGTGTCCTGTTCGTTGTACATCACCAGTTGGCCACCGTCTTCCGCGCACCAGTTGGGATTGAGGTAGCAGACACTGGTGAGCACGCGCGCGCCGCGGCCGCGCAGCGCGTCCACGTGTTTGCGGTAAAAGGCTCCGGGCGGGTAGTGGGCAAAGTGGCTTTCGTATTCGAACAGGCCGGCAAAAAATGCCCGGTTGACGGCCAGCCGGATATCCTCCATCAGCCCTTGGTATTGCGCTTGTGCCGGCGTCTTGCCGTCCATCCAGATGGTGTGGTCGCGCCGGATAGTGTTGTGGGTGGCGCCCTCAAGGCCGATGCCAGCGCGTTTCCAGTCGTTGCTTTGCATGGCTTCCCAGCGCAGGCCGGCGGTCAGTTCGGCACTCAGAAAACCGGGCAATAGCGCCCAGCCCTGGTTGGCCAGCAAGTCCAGGTAGTGGCCGCCGTCATCGCCGGAATCGGTGGTTAAGGGAAGTGTCGC